>JADWMG010000402.1 GCA_015767405.1 Actinomycetota bacterium | reverse complement strand
GCGCTGGCCGACGCACCGCTGACATTCCGAAATCTCGATCTGATTCGCGTCGACTAGGAGACCCTCACGACCTTGCGGACCAGGCTTGAGTACCGAAGACCCTGGACTCACTGTCTGACTCGGCGCATCCTGAAGATGAGGCGCTCATTCGAGCACCACAGAGGAGGTCAGTGATGGATGTCAATCAGGAACTCGAGCGGGCTCGGGCCGCGCTAAGCGCGGAACGGGTCTACGGCAAACCGGTGGAGAAGGACGGTGTCACGGTGATTCCTGCCGCGAAGGTCGCCGGAGGTGCCGGCGCCGGGGGTGGAGTGGAGGCCGACAGCGGTGACAGCGGAGGTGGCGGCGGCTTCGGCGTGAGCGCCAGACCCGCTGGCGCGTTGATCATCGAGCCAGATGGAAAGGTCCGCTGGAAGGGGTTCCTCGACCTCAACCGGATGATCGTCGGCTGCCAGATCGTGGCGATCGCCTTCTTCGCGTTCGTGTGGCTCTCCAACCGCTCCGAGGCCCGCGCCGAGATGAAAGCGACTATCGCCTCGGCCGCCATCAGACGGGTCGGTCGCAGCCACCAAGAAGACTGAAACATCAACGACACTGAGAGCTAGTCGCATACAGTGGGCGCGTCCGACGAACAGGAGACGGCTTGTGTCAACAACACCGGGAGCACCACTCCCCCCACCAGTGACCCCACACCCAGCGGTGACCCCGTACCCCGCTCGGTTAAACATCGACTATCCCGAGCGGCTCGATCAACTCAGCAGTGCGTTTCGGCTGATTCTGATCATCCCCATTGCGATCATCTTGAGCATCATCACCGGCGGCGGCACTCAATCCGTTCAGACGGCCAGCGGAGAATGGGTGTACACCTCGAGCTCCGGCATCGTCGGCGGACTGTTCCTGGCAACTCTGCTCATGATTCTTTTTAGGCAGCGGTACCCAAGATGGTGGTTCGACTTCGGCCTGGAACTTGCCCGATTCGGAATGCGGGTGGGCGCGTATCTGGTGCTTCTCACTGACAAGTACCCCTCGACGGTTGAACACCAGAACATCGAATTGGAGATCGACTATCCCGACGTCGAACAAGACCTCAACAGGTGGTTACCACTCGTGAAGTGGTTCCTGGCAATTCCGCACTACTTCGTACTGTTCTTCCTGTCGATTGCAGCATTCTTCGCCGTGATCATTGCTTGGTTCGCGATTCTGTTCACGGGGCGCTACCCGCGCGGATTGTTCGACTTCGTGCTCGGTGTAGGGCGCTGGGCACTACGTGTCCATGTCTATGCCTTCATGCTCGTTACCGACCGCTATCCACCGTTTTCACTCGAATAGCCCGAAGCGAGCTATTGCGGGAACGCCCACACCAAAGCGACTCGCGCGATGGTGTGGGCGACGTGGCACGATGGTGGTGACCGATTCCAAGGAGTTCGCATGGCTGACTTCACCAGACGAGTCAAGAAGAAGCTCGTGCTTCCTGATGGCGAAGTCGTTCAAAAGGCCGTCGTAGCGCAGCCACCGAAATCGATGAGCCGCAACATCTCAGAAGGTCGCACCGTATACGGCGCCGTTTCCGACACCCTCCTCGACAACCTCGTTGGCGAATCGAGCGGGCAAACTGCCATGGCGGGTCGGGTACCGACCAGCAACGGCTATCTCGTCGTCACAAACATGCGGTTGCTATGGGCGGACACCTTGCCCAAGGCTGACCGCACGACTCGTCTCAGCTAGCAAGAAGCAGACCCCATTCCGGATGGAGAGATTCGAACTCTCGGCCTCCTGCTCCCAAATTTGGAAAGCGGGGATATCGGCATGTGTCGGTCTTTGCCGGAGGCTGTCGAAACGTAGTGGTCTAGCTGGGGCGCTGCCCGGATGGTTCGACACTCGCCGAAGACGCCGACATAGCCCGGTGCTCCGCGGATTGATACATCCGTGATACCAAAGATTCGACCGGAATTGCCGAACGACCCTCACCTCTTTGAGAAATCACTCGGGTACTTGAGTGGTCGGCCCACCACTGCGAGGCTGATCTCGCTTGGACACGCCTTCTCCCGAGCCGCGGTGTGGGCCTGGTTGGCGGCGACTACGAATGGCTCCGCGACGAAGCGCGAGGCGGGCGCCATCTTGACGCACGCACCTTCTTCTCCGTCGCAACCGTCAACACACCTCCGATGGCATTGAAGCTGGTCAGTATCGGTTCGCAATACGCCGGGGTCGACACCGACGTCGACGACAACTTCCTCGAAGGGTCAAAGCCATACCGCTTGACGCTTCCAGCAAACATTCCGGCCAAGAACTTCTGGTCGATCTGCGTCTACGACACCCAGACCCGCTCCGAGCTACAGACCTCACAGCCCTACCCGAGCCGCAACCACGCACGAGGCGAACTCAAGTACAACAGCGACGGTTCAGTCGACATCCTGTTCGGACCCGAACCACCAGCCACACGGCAGAACAACTGGATCCAAACCGTTCCCGGAAAGGGCTGGTTCACGATCCTCCGTGTCTACGGCCCGCTCGAACCCTGGTACGACCACACCTGGAGACCCGGCGACATCCAGCCGATCTCGGACTATCGCTCCAGCGGGCGACTGGGTACAGACCGTGCGGGCAAGGACTTGGTTCCAGATCCTGCGCTTCTACTTCACGAAGCAATAATTCTTCGACAAGACCTTGCGGGCGCGTGGCCACTGCCCAGATGACCATTGCACCGTGCGGGCGGCCC
>JADWMG010000138.1 GCA_015767405.1 Actinomycetota bacterium | reverse complement strand
ATCTGCCCGAGGAACTGACGGGCATAGGAACTCAACGACTCGACGTATCGGCGCTGTCCCTCGGCGTAGATCGTGTCGAACGCAAGGCTCGACTTACCTGACCCGGAGAGCCCTGTGAAGACGATCAGTTTGTCGCGCGGCAGCTCGACGTTGACGTTCTTCAGGTTGTGCTCGCGGGCGCCACGGACGACGATCTGTGGATCTTCTCGGCGTGGCGAACGAGTGCGAGGCTTCTTCGCTGGAACCTTCGATTTGGCGGTTGTGCTGGCGGGCATTGGTGTTCAATACTACCGGGCGAACATGTGTACTGTCTACGACCGCTGCCGGGCTACTGAGCGTCGCGCAGTTCGCGCCGCAGATCGTTGATCTCATCACGCAGCCGCGCCGCGTACTCGAACTTGAGCTCGGCCGACGCCTCGTGCATCTCCTCTTCGAGGGTCTGGATGAGGCGTGCCAGCTCTTGCTGTGGCAGCGACTTGAGATCGCGCTGCACTTTGTCGCGCTCGCGTTGGCGACGACGATCTTTACCGGGCACGGGAGCCGTTCCGTCAGGGCGCAACAACGACAGAATGTCGCCAACTGCCTTACGGATGGTCTGCGGATCGATGCCGTGCTCTTCGTTGTAGGCCATCTGCAGCTCGCGGCGCCGCTGAGTTTCACCGATCGCCGCCTCCATCGACTTCGTGACCCGATCGGCGTACATGATCACCTGGCCATCGACATTGCGAGCCGCCCTGCCCATGGTTTGGATGAGCGACGTTTGCGACCGGAGGAAGCCCTCTTTGTCGGCATCGAGGATCGCAACGAGCGACACCTCGGGTAGGTCGAGACCTTCTCGGAGAAGGTTGATACCCACGAGCACGTCGAAGTCACCGAGCCTCAAGCCACGCAGGATCTCGATGCGTTGAATCGTGTCGATGTTCGAGTGCAGATACCGAACGCGCAGACCTTGTTCGAGGAGGTAGTCGGTGAGGTCTTCGGCCATCTTTTTTGTCAGCGTGGTGACGAGCACACGGTCGCCGCGGGCAACTCGGCCGTTGACCATCTCCATCAGATCGTCGATCTGGCCCTTCGTCGGCCTGACGATGACCTCGGGATCGACGAGGCCTGTCGGGCGAACGATCTGCTCGACAACCTTGTTGGAAACGCGCAGCTCATAGTCGGACGGTGTGGCCGACAGGAACACGCACTGATTGACGCGCCCGAGCACCTCTTCGAAAGTGAGCGGACGATTGTCGCGAGCCGACGGCAGCCGGAACCCGTGATCGACCAGCATGTCTTTGCGGCTGCGATCGCCCGCGAACTGACCGTGAAGCTGCGGAACAGCGACGTGGCTCTCGTCGATCACCAGGAGATAGTCGTCGGGGAAGTAGTCGAGCAGGGTGAACGGTGGCTCGTCGTGGGCGCGGCCGTCGATGTGCATCGAGTAGTTCTCGATGCCGTTGCAGTAGCCAACCTCACTCATCATCTCGAGGTCGTATTGGGTACGCATCCGCAACCGCTGCGCTTCGAGCAGTTTGTCGTTCTCCTCGAACCATTTCAGACGATGCTGCAACTCGTCTTCGATTTTCACCATCGCCTTCGACATGCGTTCGGCACCCGTGACGTAATGAGTCGCCGGGAATACGTAGGCGCGTGACAACTCACTCAACTGCTCGCCCGTGAGCGGGTCGATCGTGGTTATGCGATCAACCGTGTCGCCGAACATTTCGATGCGGAGTACCGATTCTTCGTACGCAGGATGGACTTCGATCGTGTCGCCGCGCACGCGAAAGTTCCCTCGACCGAGAGTCATGTCGTTGCGGTCGTACTGCATGTCGACCAGCCGACGGAGGATGTTGCGCATGTCGTAGTCAACACCGACGCTCAGGTCGAGAAGGTTGCCCCGATACTCATCGGGGTTGCCCATGCCGTAGATACAAGACACCGAGGCGACCACGATTACGTCACGCCGAGTCAGCAAAGCTGCCGTCGCCGAATGACGCAGCCGGTCTATCTCGTCGTTGATCGAGGAGTCTTTCTCGATGTACGTATCGCTCGACGGTATGTACGCCTCGGGCTGGTAGTAGTCGTAGTAGCTGACGAAGTACTCGACCCGGTTGTTCGGGAAGAACTCTTTCATCTCCTGGGCCAACTGTGCGGCGAGCGACTTGTTGGGCGCGAGAATCAGCGTGGGTCGCTGTGTCTTCTCGATGGTCCACGCGATGGTCGCCGACTTACCGGAACCGGTGATGCCCAGAAGTGTCTGGAACCGTTCGCCGGATTCGATTCCGTCGGAAAGCGCCGCGACCGCCTCCGGCTGATCGCCCGCTGGGTCGAAGTCTGACACGACGGCGAATACCTCGTCGTCAGCCGCGGCGTAGTTGCTCGCAGGAGGCTGGTCGAGCAGTAGAGATTCAGGCGTGATCTTCTCAGGCGTGGCGGTATCAGCCATCGGAGCATGCTACCTCGGGAACACATGTTCGCCCCTCTCCTCAGCGATTCGATCGGCCACCCAGCGAACGCCCTTTTGGTCCTCCTCTCGAACGTCGTCTCACCTACCTCGTAAAGTGGCTTCGGTGGATCCGGATGCACTGTTGGCTGACCTCGATGCCGACCAGCGCGCGGCTGTAACCACCGAGTCACATCTCGTTGCGGTCATCGCAGGCGCAGGGTCTGGCAAGACGCGCGTTCTCACCCGACGGATTGCACATCGCATCGAAAGCGGCTCGGCCCACGCTCGCCATACCCTCGCCCTCACATTCACCCGAGAGGCTGCCGGAGAAATCCGCAAGCGGTTGCTCCGACTCGGCCTGCGCGAACGCGTCGAGGCCGGAACTTTCCACTCCGTCATGCTCGGCGTGCTGAAGCAGCGCTGGGCCGATACGGGGCGGCGGCCGCTAACTGTCGTTGCCGACCGACGACGCCTCGTTAATGACGCGGTTGATGCCGCTGATCGTCGAAGTGTTCCAGCGTTCCTCGCAGAAATCGATTGGGCCGCCGCGAGGGGAATCTCTGCCGATTCCTATGCGTCGGCCGCGCGCCGCAGTCAACGGCGGCCCGCTCCCGGAGTCGAGCGCTGCGCGGCGGCCTACAAGGACTATGAACAATTGAAGAAGCGGCGCGGCGTCATCGATTTCGACGATGTTCTCGGCCACGCGCTGCGCGACCTCCGACGTGATGCCGTATTCGCCGACTCAGTCCGCTGGCGGTTCCGCCACCTGCTGGTCGACGAGGCTCAAGACCTCAACCCTCTCCAGCACCAGTTGGTCGACGTACTCCGCCAGGGCCGCGACGATCTGTTTCTCGTCGGCGATCCATCACAAGCCATCTATGGATTCAACGGCGCCGACCCGAGCCTTCTGATCGATGTCGAAACCCGGTTCCCCGGTGTCGAGATTGTCCGGCTGCCGGTTAACCATCGCTGCACCCCGCAGATCGTTCGAGCAGGCGTCCATGTACTCACGGTGACAGGTCAGCCGAGCCCTCTTGTTTCCAACCGAGCTGACGGGCCACTCGTCGAACAACTCGTCGCCGACGACGAAGGTGACGAAGCGAAACAGGTGGCACAGTTCGTTCTTCGTAGCGACCCCAACCTGGTACGCACGGGAGAAATCGCTGTGCTCGCGCGCACGAACAAACAGCTTCGCCTGTTCGAGGACGAGCTGCGCGCCCTGGGCCTCCCCGTACGCCGGTCGGCAACTGCCAGCGGATCTCCGCTCCAGGTTGCAGTTCGCCAAGCTGCGGCGCTCGGCTCTGCCTCGCAGCTCCGCTCGTGGGCACACGATGTGCTCGATGCACCCGTTGCGCTGATTGACCCGACACCTGCCGAAACAAGGCAGTACGAGCGCCGAACACGTGACACGCGGCGGGTTGCGTTGCGATCTGACAATCCACCCGACGCTGATGCCGACCCCGAGCGCCGCGTCGCGGCCGGCGTCCTCGAGTTCCTGCGCGAGCAAACACTTGGTGACGGTTCCGGATTCCGTTCCTGGGTGGCTACGACGAACCCATTTCAGGACGCATCCACCGACGGAGTCGAGCTGCTGACCTTCCACGCGTCGAAAGGTCGCGAGTGGCATACCGTGATCGTGTCTGGCGTCGAGAGCAGCTTGGTGCCACACAAGTCGGCAACGACAGCGACAACCAAGGCCGAAGAAGGTCGGTTGCTCTACGTAGCGACTACCCGTGCAACCGACCGGCTACTGCTGACACACGCCGCGCGCCGGGGCGGATACGCCCGCACCGTGAGTCCGTACATCGCCGAGCTCGAACTCGACGAGGCCGCTCCATCTCCCCCGCCACCGAGACGACGTCGGGCATCTTCGAACTCGCTAATTTCATCACTGAGGGCCTGGCGTGACGAAGCCGCACGTGCGGCCGGGATCCTCCCCGCAGAATTGTGCAGCGACCGTGACCTCTCGACCATTGCGCGCTCCCGGCCTACGACCGCAGACGAACTTGCCGAGTTGAGTGCATTTGGACAGGTCACCGCGAGGCGACTGGCGCCACAAATTCTGCCGTTGATCGAGGCGGCCGAGCCAGTTGAGGCAAACAGCCAGCGAGGCGATCAGTCAGACAGGTCGACAATGACGGGTGCGTGATCGCTCGGCTGCTTTCCCTTGCGAGCGTTGCGGTCGATGACACACCACTCGACACGATCGATTACCGGCTGCGAACACATGAGCATGTCGATGCGCATCCCGCGACCCTGGTGGAAGTCACCGCCCCTGTAGTCCCACCACGAGTACACCCGGTCGTCGTCGTGCTGGTCGCGGAAGACATCGGTGAGCCCCCACGCTTCGAGGGCGGCGAAACGGTCGCGCTCCGGTTGGCTCACGTGCGTCGCTCCGACGAGCTTGGCTGGGTCGTGCACGTCTCGATCGAGCGGAGCGATGTTGTAGTCGCCACCGACGATCACCGCCTGTGTCGGGTCGGTATCGGCGTCGAGGTGGGCGATCAGCCGGTCGAGCCACGACAGCTTGTACTGGTAGTGGTCATCTTCGAGCGAGCGACCATTCGGCACGTAAACACTGCTGACCCGTACTCCGCCACAGGTCGCGGTGATGATCCGGGCGTCTGGGTCTGGTTCAACGTCGCCCGCAAAGTTGGTCACGACGTTTTCGAGGCCGACCTTCGACATGATGGCCACACCATTCCACTGCCCTTGGCCGTAGTGCGCACTCGTGTAACCGAGCGCTTCGAACGACAGGGCGGGGAATGCATCATCGGCCAGTTTTGTCTCCTGCAACAGGAGAACGTCAGGTTCGACTTCGGCGATCCAGGCTTCGACGCGTTCCTGACGAGCGCGCAGCGAGTTGATATTCCACGTCGCCACTCTCACGTCAGGCCGTTCCGGAGTCAGGCTGTGCGACGGAAGCCTTCTTGGCTGCTGTCTTCCTGGCCGGGGTCTTCTTCGCTGGGGCCTTCTTCTTGGTCGCCGCACTCTTCTTTGCCGGAGCCTTCGCTGCAGCCTTCTTCTTGGTCGCCGCGCCCTTCTTGGCCGGAGCCTTCTTTGCTGCAGTCTTCTTCGCCGCGGACTTCTTCTTCGTCGCCACCTTCGCCGCCAACGCTTCGCGTTCACGACCAAAGTCTTCCGTGGTCGGGCCTCTCGGCGCGTCGTCACAGCCGGCCAGAACCAGGAAAGCGATCAACGTCAATATCGCTTTGAATCTCACGCCGTCCCTCCACGCGTACATTCGGTTTGGCTCGTCAACCCGAGATCACGCACTTTCCTTACCCACGAATCGGAAGGTCGTGGCCGTTCCCTTCACGGACAAGACCGTCGCGTCTTCGTTCTCTCGCGAGACTCCGATGGTGAGCGCTCCCATATTCACGATCCGCGGAAGCTTCGACATCAAATCGAAGAAATGCGCGATGTCGTGAAATTCGCCTTCGAGCTCGATCTGGATCGGAACCTCTGCGTAGAAGTCATGAATGACCTCTTCCTTCCGCTTGAACGATTTGATCTCGACACCCGCCGTCTTACCGAGGTTGCTGATGTCCGTGAGAAGAACCTCCAACTCCTTCTCGTTCGGGAGCTGTCGAAGGGCCGTCTTCAGCTTGATCTCGAGACCCGCAATTTCCGATTCGAAGGCCGAGATGTTCGCCGCGACCGAGCGCACCTCGCTGAGCTTCCGCTGGAGCTGCAACTCCTGCGCGCGCAGCTCCTTCAACTGGTCGTTCTTCTCCTGGTAGAAGAGGAAGAAGTAGCCGATGGCCAGCGCCACACCGAGTCCCGCGATGATTCCAAAGCGCGCCGCCTTCGGAAGCTTCGTGATCTGTTCGATCTTGGCCTGAACTTCCGGTGAGATTTCCATCTGCTTCTCTCCCCTGACTCCTAACCCTGTTTGCCGGCCACGTCTTCGTCCGACTTCGGGCTCACGAGTTTGGCCCGAATCCCGAAGCTCACAAGCTTCAATTTCCCTTTGCCGCCCTCGAGCTTCGTACCGTCGAGATCGACCGCCTCGAAATACTCGGAATCACTGAGGCCTCGCAGGAACACGGCGACAAGCTCGTTGTCGAGGCTCAACCCCTTCAGCTGGATCGTCCCGCCCGTCGTCTTCACCGACTTGAGCCACAGCCGCTCCGGGGTCCGCATCGCCAGTTCGCTCATCACGCGAACGGGTCCGCTGCGCGCGCGATCGAGCTCGTCGATCACGTCGATCTTCTTTTCGAGCTTCGCCTTCTTCTTCCGGAACGCCGCCACCTGCTCGAGCTGCGGCTTGAATTGATCGATGTCGCGCTGCATCTGGGCGACCCGCGCATCCGCGACAACTACCAGTTCTGGCTCTTCGGTTACGACACCGGCAATCCAGTCGCCTATTCGGCATCGCTGTTGCGAAAGTCCCTGCGCGACGCGGTGCAGCGTTTTGATCCCGAAGGCGTGGATTCCGCGTTGCGCGACATGGTCCTG
>JADWMG010000137.1 GCA_015767405.1 Actinomycetota bacterium | reverse complement strand
GTGGCCAGGCAAACAGCGGGCGAACCCGCCGCCTCGATGCGCTCTCGCAGCTGGTCGACAATCTCGTCGCGCAACGCATTCCCATCCATCAAAACAGCCGTCATAGAACCACCCTAAAGGCTAAGAAGGCAGCAATTCAGTCTGCCCGTTTGGATTCTGAGGCGGGAATGGTTTTGGTGAGTGCAAGGCGCGTGGAGACGAAGCTGACTCAGGTCAGCGAGGAACCCAAGCAACGCAGCAATCGCCTAAACCAGCCCGCCTCAGCCGGCTTCGGAGTGGGTGACGGGTTGCTCGCCCATCCATTCGCGAAGGGTGTTCTTCAGCTTGGTCTGTTGGATGAACAGATCAGACTCTGCCGGCGACTTACCAGCTGCCTGAGGGGCCTTCAGATAGAAGCTCAGCCATTCCTGCACGCCCGACTCACCGGCACGATGAGCAAGGTCCATGAACAGCGCCAGGTCGAGAACGATCGGCGCGGCGAGGATGGAGTCACGGCACAGGAAGTCGACCTTGATCTGCATCGGGTAACCGAGCCATCCGAAAATGTCGATGGCATCCCAGCCCTCTTTGTTGTCGCCGCGCGGTGGGTAGTAGTTGATGCGAACGACGTGATCGATGTTGCCGTAGAGATCTGGATAGACGTCGGGCTGGAGGATGCCGTCGAGCACACCGAGCTTGGAGACTTCCTTCGACTTGAAATTCTCCGGATCGTCGAGAACCTCACCGTCACGATTGCCAAGAATATTGGTGGAGTACCAGCCGCGTAGACCGAGCATCCGAGCCTTGATGCCGGGGGCCAGCAACGACTTCATCCAGGTCTGCCCGGTCTTGAAGTCTTTGCCGGCAATCGGAACACCGCGAGTCTTCGACAACTCGATCATGCAGTCGAGATCAACACTGAGGTTCGGAGCACCGTTCGCAAATGGCACGTCCGACTGGAGAGCGGCGTACACGTAGATCTGGCTGGGAGAAATGTTGGCGTCGTTGTCTTTCAGGCCCTGTTCGAACGCCGCAACCGACACGTGCACCGCGGATGGCTCCTGGTAGGCCTCGGTCGAACCACACCACACCATCACCAGACGGTCACAGTCGTTCTCAGCCTTGAAACTGGCGATGTCGTCGATAACGGCCATCGCCTGATCCCACTTGCTGGGTATGTCCTTCACCCGGACGCCGTCAAGGCGCGATACCCAACGCTGGTCGAAGACGGCTTCCATCGGCACGATGCCCTCGAGTTCGCTCGAGATCGTCGCCAGGTCGGCACCTTCGAGCACGCCCGCTGTGCGGGCCGCTTCGAGTGCGTTCGGGGAGATTGGGTCCCAGCCACCAAACACAAGGTCGTCGAGGTCGGCAAGTGGGACAAACTCGCGGATGAGGGGGTTGCGATTCTCCTCCTTGGTGCCGAGGCGGATGTGCGCCATTTGAGTGATCGAGCCGATCGGAGGCTTCAGACCCTTACGAGCGGCAATCACGCCGGCGATGAAAGTGGAGGACACTGCGCCCAGGCCGGGCGTCAGAACCCCCAGGCGGCCTGTGGCAGGAGCAATTGTTCGTTCAGTCATCGCGCAAGGATAAGTGATCATTCACATGATGGGATGATTGTGAAGTATTTCTGAACTATCTTTCTGCACGTGCGCCCACTTCCTGATCTCTCGATCCGCCAACTCGAGTACCTCGTAGCGGTCGCCGAGGAACCAACCTGGGCAGCTGCCGCCGAACAAGTAGGAGTTAGCGCATCAGCCCTCTCACAAGGACTCGCCGAGCTGGAACGTCGCCTCGGTGTCACACTTTTCGACCGCGAGGGGCGCAGACGCCCCGTTCGCGACGCGGTCGCTCCGGCAGTCGCTCACGCGCGCCAGGTTCTAGCGCTCACGGGCGATCTCGCGCAGTGGTCTGACCGAGTACGCACCGGCCGCAGCGGACGTCTCCGGCTCGGCATGATCGATGCCGCGGCCGTCGTCCACTACCCGGAACAACTGCAGATGTTCCGCGCCGAACACCCTGAGGCCGAACTGCTGCTCAGAGTTTCCCCATCGGCCCAACTCCTCGATTCGCTGGTGTCGGGAGACCTCGATCTCGTCATCTGTGTCGACCCCGCAGAGCCGCTGCCGGGTATCGAGACGGAATCACTGCGCTCAGAAAATCTTGCCGTCTACGGCCCACCTGGTGAACGAATCGGGGCGACGACTACCTGGGGGCCGTGGGTTCTCTTCCCGGCTGGCTCCCATACCCGATCAATCATCGTCGAGAGGCTGGCACAACTCGGCGCACCGCTCGACGTTGTTGCGGAGAGCCACCAACCGGAGGTTCTGCGCGAGATGGTTCACCTGGGCACCGGATGGACCGTACTGCCTACATCGCAAGGAGAGCACGGCGATCGACCGCTCACCGGAGGCCGCCAGCTGACGACTCGCCAGCTCATACTGGCGACACGAAGAGGGTCTGTACACGACCCTGTCGTCGATGAGTTGGCTGAAAGTCTCAGGCAGGCGTCAACGTGATCGGAACCGTGACGTCAGGGTCGGCTGTCTTGAAATCGAGAACCGGCGCGGGGCCATCACATGAGTAGGTAACACCGTTGATCGGTGAGCTGTTCAGAAAGCCGTTGGCGAGGTCATCGCCGCCGATAGTGACGCCTCCAACAGTGATGGATACCTCCAACGCGTTGACGTCAGACGCCGTGGTCAGAACACCCTCGCTAGCCGACCAATCGCCAGTGATGTCGCCACTCGCTTCGCCGGTCCCCGCGGTGCCAGCGACTTCGACAACCAGCGTGAATTCGGGGTCCCAGCGATAGGTGCCGTCTGCGCTGAGTGTCAGCGGTGCAGATCCTTCAACGTCGAGGGTCAATGGCGCGTCGACCGTTGCCTCGATTGCGTCATAGAACTTGTTCATCTCCTCTTCGGTCACCACCCACTCCCCGACCAGGCAGGAACCATCGGTGTCCGCGGCAGCGGCAGTCACTGGGGGCTCGGTTACCGGCGGATCCGTCGCGGCTGCTGCCGCTGCGGTGGTCGTCGGGGCATTGGTGGTGGGCGCGGGCTCGACCGTGGTGGGCGCTGGCTCGACCGTCGTAGTGGTGGTCTCGACAACCGACGCCGCTGTGTCAGACGAAGAATCTCCATCGCTTCCACCGCATGCCGCGAGGACCAAGGCCCCGACCACTGCAAGACCGAATATCGAAAGGCGAGTTCGCATCGCTGGATTGTTGCAGACCACAGCCGCCGATACCGAGTATTTAGAACGCCGAACGAGACGATCCCTGCATTCAGAGGGTGGGGGTCGCTCCCCCGAGCACCATGTGAAGTTGATCGCTGTCGACGTTGCCACCGCTCAGCACGAACGCACTGCGCTCGCCACGCAGCGGCGGGGGCTCGGAGAGCAAACCCGCTAGACCAATCGCTCCTCCTGACTCGGCGACGTTGTGAGTGGTTCGATAGATGATCCGCATTGCTTCCGCCGTGGCGTCGTCAGGGACTGCAATGACGCGTGCCGCGCCGCCGAGGATGCCGGCAATCGATTCGCTGTCTGGCGTCCTGGTGGCGACACCATCGACGAATGTGGCAGCAGAGTCGGTAGTGACCACCCCTCCGGCCTCGAACGACAGCTTCGTAGCAGGGGCGTTCTCCGACACCACTCCGACGATCTCCGTCTCGAGATTCAACAGGTCACGAACAGCGATCAGGGCGTTGACACCCGATCCCATTCCGACCGGGACGTAAACGGTGTCGAGCGGTCCGGCACCGTCGAAGAGTTCCTTCGCGTAGGTGGCAACACCGAGCACCAACTCTCGCTGGAACGGCGACACCGGCTCTAGGCCCCGTTCGGAGGCGACGACCATCGACTGTTCGCGCGCCTCTTGGAAGTCGTCGCCGAACTCGACTACGTCGGCCCCGAGCGATCGCATCGAAGCGTTCTTTTCGACACTGTTGCCGTGAGGCACAAAGATCGTGACCGAACGCCCGTATTCGCGGCCGGCAAATGCCAAGCTCTGCCCGTGATTGCCTCGTGTGGCGCTGACGATGCCGGTGACCTCCGGCCGCTCCCTCACGAGCCGGTCGAGATACACCAGACCTCCACGTACCTTGAACGCGCCAACCGGCGTGTGGTTTTCGTGTTTGACGACAACGGTTGAACCAGCAACCTCGTTGAGCAACGGCCACTCGTATTGAGGCGTCGGAGGTACATGACGACGAACAACATCAGTCGCTTCCGCGAGTTCCTCGAGGCCGAACAGCTCACTCATCGAGCCGACGGTACCCCTAGATCAGTCACGACGTGGTCGAGGGTGACATCATGTGACTCAGTGGGAATCGAATCGACGAGCTGTCGATCGAAACCCACCCCGATTGTCGTACAGGTCGGCCGAATGTTCGACAAGAACCTGTCGTACCATCCTCCTCCCTGCCCGAGGCGTTCACCCACACGGGTAAACGCCAGCCCCGGCACCACGACAACATCGGGCCAACCCGGATCGACATTGTCCTCCGGAACGGCGGTCTCCTTGCCTTCTGACTCGCACCAGGCCTCCAAGGTGGCCATTTCAGGTTCTCCGGGGATCGTCGTGAACAGCAATATCTTCCGGGCTTCTCGGACTTCGCTCATCGCGCTGAGATGGTCGCAAATTCGCGCCGAGCGCTCGGGTCTATCGGGCAGCCCGCGCCGCATTTCGCGCATCTGAACGCGCATCGCGTGCTTGTCGGATATGCCTTGCGTACGGTCACGCATCGCCTTCGAGCGTACAGTTGCCGGTGATGACTGATTCGACGAACTCCCCCGGCGATTCGACGGCCTTCGACTCTGCCCACTTCCGTACCGTTCTCGGCCATTTCCCGACCGGAGTCACGGTGGTCACCGGCATGGCCGCTGGAGATCGCCCCCACGGCTTCACCATCGGATCGTTCACATCAGTATCACTCGACCCACCGCTGGTCGGGTTCCTGCCGCAGGTCGACTCCGACACATGGGCTTTGATGGCGGAGGCGGGAAGCTTCTGCGTCAACGTGCTCAGCGACAAGCAGAGTGACCTGTGCTGGAAGTTCGCCAAGAGTGGCACGGAAACAACCCGGTTCGACGGAGTGAAATGGCACCAGGCGCCCTCGGGATCGCCGGTTATCGATCGCGCTGTGGCCTGGATCGATTGTTCAGTTGAAGACGTGCACACGATGGGCGACCACTACTTCGTACTCGGACGCGTAACTGCACTCGATGCCGACGCCGATCACGACGGCCTACCGCCACAACCGCTCGTGTTCTACCGCGGCACCATTGGCGGCTTCTCCGCCGAAGGCTGACCCAATCCGACCGCGTGAACATATTGCGCAAATAGTGCGCAACATGTTCACGCGTTGCGGAGGGGAAACGGTCTGGGGCGCGGCGAGAATGCGTCTATGGAAGCAACGGAACGACGTGTGTCACTCGCTGCCGGACTCGACACCGCCATCATCATTCTGTTCGTCGCAATCGGGCAGCGTGAACACGATCAGGACACCGCAATCAGCGGGTTGATCAACACCGCTGCGCCTTTCCTGATCGCACTCGCCATTGCGTGGCTGGCTCTGAGAGTCTGGAAGAACCCGATCGACTGGCGGATCGGCGTCGGCATATGGGCGATTGTCATGGTCGTCGGGATGTTGCTGCGCAATCTCGTATTCGACGACGGCACCGCGACCTCGTTCATTCTCGTGGCGGCCGGATTTCTCGGGGTGTTCCTCGTCGGGTGGCGGCTTGTCGCGACGCTCTTCGATCGTCGATCAGCAGGCCGAACAACTACGTCCGCTTAGAGGCCCGGCGACACCGTCGAGCCGTGCGCAACCCAGAAATCGTTGATCGCACGCTGGATCTTGACGTACCAGATGATGTTGCCAATTATGGGCAACAGGAACCACAAACCCCAGATGGTGGTGATTGGGGGCTCCTTACCTTCAGTGCGGTAGAGCTGTTCGACTTCACTTGCCATCAGGAACATCGTCGCTGGCGCAATCAGGAAAGTGATGAACAAATAGCCGACTCCACCGATTCCGGTTCGGGCGTACTGCTTCAGTTCTTCACCGTTCTGATACGACCAGACAACTGTCCAGATCCCGAACGTGACAACGGACAGAAGCAGCACCAACCAGATCGACCGAGGCTTCCCGATCGAGCCTTGCGGAGCGGAAGGCGGGCCCGCTCCGGCCGGAACGGGAGGTGGCGGGGGAGCCGCTGGAGGCGGAGGGCTCGACGGAGGGGGTGGCGGGGGTTGCGAATCGCTCATAACCCCAACGTAGTAGGTCGGGGTAGCGGGTAGATGCCGGTTCGCTCGGGAGGGCTTCCGTCGTGAATACTCATCGGATGCCGAGACTCGAAGCCCAGGTCAACCCATCCGACGCGGGCTTCTCCGCCGACCGACTGGACCGTATCGACCGCCACTTTGCCGAGTACGTAGACGATGGCCGCCTGCCCGGTTGGCAAATAGCCGTCAGCCGTGGTGGCAAGGTGGTGCACTCTTCAACGTACGGCTCACGCAATATGGCAGACGATCTCGATTTCGAGAACGACACCATTGTTCGCATGTTCTCGATGACCAAACCGATCACCTCGGTCGCGGCGATGATGCTCTACGAGCAAGGGGCATTCCAGCTGAAAGATCCAATCAGCAAATGGCTGCCGGAGTTCGCCGACACACCCGTCTATCGGTCGGGGTCATTCCTCAAGCCCGTTACCGAGCCGCAGACAGAACCGATCAGGGTTTGGCACCTGCTGACTCACACCTCTGGACTCACGTACGGTTTCCACAACAGCCACGCGACAGATGCGATATACCGCAAGGCCGGCTTCGAATGGGGCGTGCCAGAGGGTGCCGATCTCAAGGAGAGTTGTGAGCGCTGGGCGCAGTTCCCCCTGGCCTTCCAACCCGGCAGCGAATGGAACTACGGAGT
>JADWMG010000024.1 GCA_015767405.1 Actinomycetota bacterium | reverse complement strand
TGCCGCTGTATCGAGAAGCCGCACAGCCCATGATGGGCGAACTCGGCGACAGAGTCATGGCTGCCGAGCGGCCGCCAGGTCTCGTGATCAACGCAACCGCTGACGAATACGTGCCGGCAAGTCTGTCCAACGACATGGCTATCCGACTGCGAGCCGAGGTCCTGCAGCTCGACGGCCGAGGTCACTGGTGGATGGTACGTGACGTCGATGAAGTCGCAGACGGACTCATCGCGTTCTGGGCTGCGAACTGACCCCGTCAGCCGCAGGCGCGGTCAGGTGATGGGCAGGCCGAGGTTCCGGGCGATTACGAGGCGCTGAATCTCGCTCGTGCCTTCCCCGACCTCGAGGATCTTCGCATCGCGGTAGAACCTGACGATCGGGGTTTCTTCCATGAAACCCATTCCACCGAAGACCTGTGTGGCGACGCGCGTCGCATCCATCGCCGCCTCGGTCGAGTAGAGCTTGGCCATCGCTGCCGCTTGCCCGATCGGTCGGCCCTGGTCTTTCAACCAAGCAGCTTTGTAAGTCAGGTTGTGTGCGTTCTCCACTTGCACGGCCAGGTCCGAGAGCTGGAACGCCAGGCCCTGGAATCGGCCAATAGGTCCACCGAATGCGTTGCGTTGTTGGGCGTACTCGACCGAATGTTCGAGGCAAGCTCTGGCACAACCGAGCGCCAGGGCCGAGATGGCGATACGGCCATCATCGAGAATCGCCAGGAAGTTGCGGAACCCCTGGCCGAGTTGACCGAGCTGGTTGTGAACAGGGATCCGGCAGTCGTCAAACGTAATCCCGTGCGTGTCGCTCGCATGCCATCCGAGCTTTTCGTACGCGGGCTCGATGATCATGCCGGGGGTACCGTTCGGAACAATGAACGCCGAAATACCATCTCCGGTTCGCGCGGTCGCGGTGACGATCGAGGTCATCGACGTGCCGCAATTCGTAATGAAGGCTTTCGAGCCGTTCAACACCCATTCGTCACCCTGAAGCTCGGCACGGGTGCGGGTCGCTCCAGCATCTGAACCACCATCTGGTTCGGTGAGGCCGAATGCGCCAAGCTTCTGTCCGCTCACCAGATCTGGCAGCCACTGTTCGCGCTGTTCATCGTTGCCGAATCGGTAGATCGGGTTGGCCCCGAGCCCAACGCCGGCCGACAACGTGATCCCCATCGACTGATCGACACGACCCAGTTCTTCAATCGCCACGCATAGCGACGCGAAGTCACCCCCGGCGCCACCCCACTTCTCTGGGAAAACGATGCCGAACAAACCGAGTTCGCCCATCTCTTTGACCACCTCTGTCGGGAAGTAGTGCTCTTTGTCCCACAGCGCGGCATTTGGCGCGATCTCGCTTTCGGCGAACTCGCGCACCGTCTTGCGCAACATCTCGTGCTCATCGGTCAGTTCCCAGCTCATCGCCCGTTGACGTTACTCCGACCGTCCCCGCCCGAACGGTGTGAGCGATGCACGCGCCCAACGCCCACATCGCTCACAACACCCCACCGCGAACGAACCGTGTGAGCAAAGCACGCACCATCAGCGCCAATCGCTCATCGTCCTGCCCGGCAGAACCAGTGAGGGTCATGGTTGGAGCAAGGGAGGTACGATCATCGAGTGGCAATCGAGCGATCGACTCTCGCTCTGCGCGGTACGGCCGTGGTCACTTTCTTGATGCTCATTGCAGCCGGATGCGGTGTCACCGACTCGGAATCTTCGTCGGCCGCTCCCCCAGTTGCCGAGCCCCCACGAACCGATCTGACGAGTACCTCCGAACTTCCCACGACAACCCGACGCGCCACCACGACAACGAGCTCGACATCAACCACGAGTTCGACAACGACATCGACGACCACAACGAGTTCGACCAGCACCACACTGCCTGCGCCGACGACCACGCTGGAGCCGCTGCCGAACCCTGACCTCCCGGCCACCAACGCCGCGTTCGAGTTGCTCGCGAGCAGGAACGCTGCTGTCTCGATGACGGTTCTACGCGACGGTGTTGCGGTGTTCGCCCGCGCCTCGGGCAAGACGATTGACGGAGCCGAGGCCACTAGCGATTCCCCGATGGTTGTGGCGAGTGTCAGCAAGCTGATCACCGGCCTGGCGGTGGCTCGACTACACGAACAGGGCCTCATCGACGTAGATGCCCAAGTTCCTTGGGCCCTTCTCTGGGTCGTGCCCGACCCGGCCTGGAGCGATGTGATGATTCGCGAGCTCCTCACACACACATCGGGGATGCCAGTAGTCAGAACATCGTGGTTCGACGGCTCGGGCGACTGCGCTTCGTTCCTACCTCACCTGGTCGACCGGCCTCCCGCGGCATACCGCGGACGCTGGACCTACTCGAATGGCAACTACTGTGCCCTCGGACTTCTCGTCGAACGCATCACCGGACTGCCACTCGATCAGGCAGTGCAGCAACTGGTCTTCGACCCAGTTGGGGCGACGGGCGTCCACCTCACAGTCAATGGCGAATTCCCCACTGATGTCAGCCACGCCCCGGGCATTGCTCGACTCTCACGACTCGGCGGGGCCGGGACATTCATCGTGTCCACCGACGACCTCGCGACCGCAGTAGATGCAACCACGGTGGCAGATCGAGAAGTGATGTCGTGGCCTGGGATCATCACCGATCAGTACGGGTGGGGCCATACCGGGACAGTCAGCGGAGCCAAGTCGTGCGCCTGGATGCTCGAGTTGGGACGAACGACAATCGTCGCCACGGTCGCTGGCAACTCTCCCGACAAGGGTGGAGCAGTCTGCGACATCATCGTTCCTGCAATCGCTGCGGACCTGAATGTCCCAGGAGGACGACCGAACAGAACCCCGCCCTGAGCGTTCTCGTGATCTATTGCCGACGTGTGGTCGGCAATAGATCACGAGAACGTCAGAGTATGCCCCAGTGCTGTTTGGCGGCGGCGACGGTGGGTAAGCCGATCTCTCCCGACGACGGCTCCTCCGGGCGAAATCCTTCACCGATCATGGCTGCCAGAGTGGCTCCGGTCGAGGTCGAGAGTGCGTCGAAGTCATAGCCACCCTCGAGCACGACGACCGTTCGCTGCTTCGGTACGAGCTGTTGGAGCCGGACCGCTAGGTCGGCGTAGTCGGCCGACGTGAGCTCGAGCCCGGCGAGCGGGTCATTTCGGTGACCGTCGAAACCTGCCGAGATGAACAGCCAGTCGGGGGCAAAGTCAGAGATGAGAGGTGCGATCACCTCGTCGACGGCACGCCGGTAGACGTCGCCACGGGTCCCAGCCGGAAATGGCAGGTTGAGATTTGAGCGCGGCGCGGATGGTCCGCCCATTTCTTCAGCACGACCTGTACCCGGGTAGAGCGGCGCCTCGTGGGTCGACGCGTAGAAGACATTTGGGTCGTCGTAGAAAATGTCCTGGGTCCCGTTGCCGTGATGCACATCCCAGTCGACGATCGCGACCTTCTCCCCCTTTGCTGCGAGCCGAGCAGCCGCGACCGACACGTTGTTGAACAAACAGAATCCCATCGCGCGATCGGCAACCGCATGATGTCCGGGAGGGCGCCCAGCCGCGAACGCGACATCGCATGTCCCATCACGGAGGGCGTCAACGGCATCGAGCACCGCACCGGCCGTTCGACGCGCAGTTACCCACGATCCGGGGGCGGCGAAAGTATCTGGATCGAGGTCCCCACCACCTTGCTCACAGAAACGTTCGACACCCAATATGTACGTCTGGTCGTGCACGAGTTCGAGCTCGGCAGGCAATGCGAGTCGCGGCTCCTGCCAGCGCACCGCATCGTCCAGTCCTGCTGCCGGAATTCCCGCCAGCGCTGCATCGAGTCGACCTGGCCGCTCCGGATGCCAAGATGGCGTTATGTGTCGATCAAGTTCCGCGGTCGCGAACACGGCGATTGGGACTTCCACAAAGTCACCCTAGAGGGTGGCATGCTGGGTGAGTGAGTAGTAGCGACAAAACAGACTCCCCGTGGGCCTTCTCCGTTGTCCTCTCGAGCGGTGACACCGCATTCATCAGGCCTCTCACGACCGACGACAAACCTGCACTCGCTGAATTTCACCGGCAGCAGTCGTCCGAGAGTGTTTACCGACGATTCTTCTCACCGAAACCTGACCTGAGCGAGAAGGAGCTCGACCACTTCACAGACGTCGACATGGTCGACCGAGCCGCACTCGTTGTCGAGTCGCACGACGAGTTCATTGCCTGGGCCAGCTATGAACGATGGCCAGGGCGCGACGAGGCCGAGGCCGCGTTCATGGTTGACGACCGCCACCATGGCGAGGGGATTGCCACTCTGCTGCTCGAGCACCTCGCAGCGATCGCCCGCTCGAACGGCATCAGTCGGTTCACTGCCGAGGTATTAGGCGACAACCGGCCGATGCTCGCTGTCTTCGCCAAGGCGGGATGGCCACTTCAGCGCCGTTTTGATTCAGGCGTGGTCGACCTTGATTGGGAACTCGCACCGACCGATGAATTTCTTGACAGCGTCGAACGCCGCGAGCAACGCGCCGACTCCCGCGCAGTTGCGCGTATCTTGGTGCCGCGTGCGGTCGCAGTGATCGGCGCCTCCGACCACCCTGGATCTGTAGGCCAGGCGATCTGGCGCAATGTGGTCAACAGCGTCGATGTGCCCGTCTACGCGGTCAACCCGAGCCAAGACGAGGTCGGGGGACAACGCTGTCTGAACACAGTCGACGAACTACCCGATGAGGTTTCACTGGCGATCATCGTGGTGCCAGCAGCCGCTCTCGACAGCACGATCGATGCATGCATCGCCAAGAGAATGAGGGGTGCAGTAATCGTGACCTCGGTTGACGGCACCGACGTCGATGTTCCCGCGCTGGTATCACGCTCCAGACGCAACGGTCTACGACTCATCGGCCCATCCAGTATGGGAGTCGCCTCGCCGCGACCGGATTCGTATCTACAGGCGGCCCTCGTCGAAGTCGCCCTCCCTGCCGGAGGTATCGCGATATCAATGCAGTCCGGCTCGCTGGGCGGCTCGCTTCTGCGCAAGGCGGGCGAGCTCGGCCTCGGCGTATCGTGGTTCATCTCACTTGGCGACAAGAGCGATATCTCAGGCAACGATCTGCTCCAGTTCTGGGAGAACGACGATCACACCAAAGTGATCGCCATGTACACCGAGTCGTTCGGTAATCCTCGAAAGTTCGCGCGCCTCGCCCGCCGTGTATCGCGCAACAAGCCCATCGTTGCCGTGCGAACGGGTGCCGCCACCGAGGGCAACATGGGAACGGCCCTCTATCAGCAGGCCGGGCTCATCGAAGTCCCGAGCGTTCCAGCGCTCCTCGACAGCGCCCGCGTTTTTGCAACTCAGCCGGTACTCCGCGGCCCGAACGTTGCGGTCGTTACCAACTCACGGAGCCCCGGCACCCTTGCCCATGCTGCACTCTCAACAGCCGGGCTCAACCCAGTCGATGCCCCCGAGCAGTTGGACTGGAGTTCGAAGTCTGACCAATACCCCCGCGCAATTCGTGCCGCACTCGATGACAGCGAAGTCGACGGTGTCCTTGTGATCTATGCCCCCGCCGTGGCTGACGACGTTGATGAGGCGGCCCACAACATCGACAACGGAGTCCAAGATAACGACAAGCCGGTGGTCGCCGTCCTCCTCGGGGGCAGGGACGGACCCGTGATCCCCGGGTCGCAGATTCCCGCTTTCTCATTTCCCGAGCAGGCAGCGGCCGTGCTCGGTTGCTCATACTCATACGGCAAGTGGTTGGCGAGCGAAGAATCAGTCGACCACAATGAGATTCGTGCCGTCGATCCGGCTGCGGCCCACGCGATTATCTCGACCGCCATCGAATCACTCCCACCTCTGACTGGCGAAGATGATGGCGTCGATCTGACCTCCAACAACGTCGGTGTGGACGTCAAGCAAAACCTTCTCACAACGTACGGCATCGAGATGTGTACGTCGTCAGAGGCCACACCGGACGATGCAGTCGAAATTGCTGCTCGCCACGGCTACCCGGTGGCGGTCAAAGCCGTGCGGCGGCGCCCCGGCAGATCCGCCAAGGCCGGCGTGGCGCTCGACCTGACCTCGGATCGCGACGTTGACGAGGCGATCGCCATCATGCATGAGTCGCTCGGACCCGACGCTGAAGACCTCGTCGTGCAGAGCATGACGTCACCAGGCGTCGACGTCAGAATTCGCTGCGAACACGATGAGCGCCTCGGAGCCATCGTCTCCGTCGGGCTGGGCGGCTCACAGGCCAAGGCCATCGACGATCGGGCCAGCCGCCTCGCTCCGGTGTCTCCGGCAAGTGCAACAACCATGCTCGGCGAAACAAAGTTGGCAAGCGCCCTCCTCGACGCAGGGTTCGACTCGTCGCCGCTCGTCGATGCCATTGTGCAGGCCGCACATCTCGCCTCGGATCACCCCGAGATCGCCGAACTCGACCTGAACCCCGTGATCGTGTCCGAGGTCGGTGCCGTAGTCACCGATTCCATCATCCACCTAGTTCCACACGATCACGAAGATGGCCCGATCCGCCGCCTGGACTAGCCGCCAGACCGCAGTATCGTGCGGGCATGGCCACCGCTGAAGAGTTCACCGGCCCGACGACCGAGTTGCTGCAATCGCTGATCCGCAACGAGTGCGTCAACGACGGCTCACCGGATTCGGGTAACGAAACCCGCAACTCCGATCTCCTCGTCGGGTACCTCGAGGGGGCCGGCCTCGACGTGCAGCGCTTCACCCCTCGCGATGGCCGTGACTCGATGGTCGCCCGAATCGAGGGCACTGATCCAGATGCACCCGCGCTGTGCCTGATGGGACACACCGATGTCGTGCCTGTCAGCCCTGAAGGTTGGAGCAACGACCCATTCGGTGGCGAGATCATCGGCGGAGAAGTGTGGGGTCGAGGCGCGCTCGACATGTTGAATCTCACCTCATCCATGGCCGTCGCGTTCCGCCGCCTGGCAGTTGAGGGCTTCCGGCCCAAGGGCGACCTCATCTACTTCGGTGTCGGCGACGAAGAGGCTGGCGGCACCTGGGGCGCCGAGTGGATGGTCGAGCACCACTGGGACGCCATCAAGGCCGACTACGTGCTCACCGAACTGGGCGGCTGGTCATCGGTGGGCCACGATGGCACACGAAACGTCACGGTCAATATCGGTGAGAAGGGACTCGCATGGCATCGTCTGCGAGTAACCGGCACGCCAGGCCACGGCTCGATGCCGTTCGGCGCCGACAACGCGCTGATCAAGGCCGCCGAGGTCGTGCGACGCCTTGCGGAGTACCGGCCCGCGGCACAGATCGGCGAAATCTGGACAGCGCAAGTCGACCTGATGAACCTGCCCGATGACATCAAGGACGGCCTGCGCTCGTCGGAGAAGATCTGGTCGACGATGGAGAACTTGCCGACCCCTGTCGCGCGTGCATGCCACGCCCAGACCCACACCACCTTTTCGCCGAACGTTGCTCACGGTGGACAGAAGACCAACACCATCCCTGACGTCGTCGACATCGATCTCGACATCCGCACCATGCCCGGCACGACCCCCGACGATGTCCGGGCTCATCTTCGCGAAGCTCTCGGCGATCTGTACGACGCAGTCGAAATCAGTGTTTTACAGATGTCTTCTCCGACGATGTCGGAGGGCGGTTCCGGGAACGCCCTCTGGGACAGCTTGGCCAAGCACACGCAGGTTGCGTATCCCGGGGCCCGCTTGGTTCCAGGCCTGATTGTCGGTGGGACCGATGGTCGCTTCTATCGCGAGCGTGGCATTCCGGCGTACGGAGCGGGTCTGTTCTCCCCCGATATGGACATCGCCACGTTCGGCTCTCGCTTCCACGGCAACAACGAACGGATCGACATCGATTCACTGGGCCTGTCAGGCAACTTCTTCTACGGAATCGCCAAAGACCTCCTCACCTAAACCCACCCCAACCCGAACCAACCCGAACCAACCCGACCCAACCCGAAAAATGCCTGGATTCATTCACTCAGCGCATGATCTGAGGCATATTTCGGGGTTTTGTGGGTTAGGGCGCTAGCGGAAGAGGTCTTTTTCGGAGTCGCGGAGGACGGGGGCCATCGTTGCTTCGTCGTCGGCCTCCCAGTAGTGGCCACGAACGACCGCTACAGGCACTCGGCTCGTATTGCCCTTCACCAACTCTGCGGCGGCGGCAAGTTCGTCAACAACACACAATTCCTGCACGGCGAACTCATGGCCGTGCGGGTCGTGCTGGCCGATGTAGCTGTACAGAGGTTGCATGCCTGCGACGCCGATCGCCACATCGGTCTGCCCCTCACGCCACGGTCGACCGAACGTGTCACTGATGACTACCG
Organism: Actinomycetota bacterium; assembly: GCA_015767405.1. Lineage (GTDB taxonomy): Bacteria > Actinomycetota > Acidimicrobiia > Acidimicrobiales > Ilumatobacteraceae > Sva-07. The sequence goes on along the minus strand of JADWMG010000024.1, from coordinate 11,431 downwards.
CTACATCAACTCCCAACTCGGCGAAGCGTCGACGGAGTTGACGGGCTGACGCATCAGGATCTTTCGGGAGTACCAGAACTCGACCTGCGGCGCCGCTCGAAGACTGATCGACACCAGAGTTGGCGCAACAGAAGCCGTGGTGAGTCTCGGTGATGAGCACAGGCCCGATTTGGCGGATCACTCGCTTCGATTCGCGCAGTACGACCTCTACGACGCGCGCGTCTTTCTCCCATCGCTCGGCCCATGAAAGAGCAAAGGCCGACGGTGCGATGTCGTCGAGTTCGACTGAGCAACCCTCCGCCTTCGACACAATTTTCGACGTCACGACAACGACGTCACCGTCAGCGAGCGGGTTGCCCTGCTCACCTGCGGCGGTATGAATCATCTCGGCCAGATCGTTGTCGACCCCGATCTCCGGAAGGCCGGTAACGCCGAAGACCTGGATCATCATGGAGGCGACGGTAACCCATCGAGTTGCCCTATTTGCCGTTCACGCGGTCCGAGCGGGCAACATGGGACGATGGCGAACGACGCGGCAGCGGCCGACAGCTCACATCCTGTCTCGGAGATCTTCGATCCAGAGGCGTGGAATGAGGTGCCCGGATTCGATTTCAGCGACATCACGTACCATCGGGCCGTCGACACGGGCGTAGTGCGGATCGCTTTCGATCGGCCCGAGATTCGCAATGCCTTTCGGCCGCACACCGTCGACGAGTTGTATACGGCCCTCGACCATGCTCGGATGAGCACTGACGTCGGCTGCGTCTTGCTCACGGGTAACGGGCCGTCCCCGAAAGACGGCGGGTGGGCTTTCTGTTCCGGCGGCGACCAACGCATCCGCGGTAAGGACGGTTACAAGTACACCGGGCAAGGCGCCGACGGCGAACTCGGAACGACAGCCGACACAATCGAGCCGGGCCGCGCCGGGCGACTCCATATCCTCGAAGTCCAGCGGCTGATCCGGTTTATGCCGAAGGTCGTCATTTGCGTGGTTCCCGGATGGGCAGCGGGAGGTGGCCACTCGCTTCACGTCGTGTCAGACCTCACGCTGGCCAGCACTGAACATGCCCGTTTCAAACAGACCGACTCCGACGTCGCGAGCTTCGACGGTGGCTACGGATCCGCCTATCTCGCTCGCCAGGTTGGCCAAAAATTCGCCCGCGAGATCTTCTTCCTCGGTCACGAATACACAGCAGATGAGGCCCACCAGATGGGAATGGTCAATGCCTCCGTGCCGCACGCTGAGCTCGAAGCGACCGCTCTTCAATGGGGGCGCGAGATCTGTTCGAAGAGCCCCACGGCACAACGGATGCTCAAGTACTCGTTCAACTTGATCGACGATGGTCTGGTCGGCCAGCAGATCTTCGCCGGGGAGGCAACCCGCCTGGCCTACGGAACCGATGAGGCTCAGGAGGGCCGCGACAGCTTCCTCGAAAAGCGCGACCCCGATTGGTCCGCCTACCCCTACCTCTACTGACCCCAACCCACGTTTGTATGCAATTTTCTGCCATATGACGCCCAAAAATTACCTACAAACGGAATTGACGGTGATCGAGGTCGAGGATCCTGACGACCCTCGGTTCCGCCAATTTCGGTTGAACGAGCGTGGGCTCGCGAGTCGAGCCGACAAACGCGACGACGCCGGCGCTGGCCTCTTCCTAGCGGAGGGCGACCTGGTCGTCGAACGAGCGGTCGCCGCCGGATGCCGACCATTGGCCGCACTGGTCGACATCGAACGAGTACCCGCCATCGCCGCAGCGCTCGACTGCCCGGTCTACGGGGGCGGACACAAGGTACGCCAAGTCGTGTCGCGTCTCGGCGTCCCGCTCTCGATAGTCACACTGTTTCATCGACCTCCACGACCCACAGTCGCTGACCTGGCCGCCAACGCCAGTCGCCTGGTCGTCGTCGAGGCGGTCGACAACCCGACCAACATCGGTTCGATCATCCGCAATGCCGCCGCGCTCGGGTGGGACGGTTTGATCCTCGACCACACGAGCGCCGACCCACTCGCCCGACGTTCGCTACGCGTTGGCATGGGAACCGTCTTCTCGCTGCCGCACGCAAGAACTTCGACCCTTGCAGCCGACCTGCAGGAACTGGACGGTTTCGAGCTCTACGCGATGACTCCCGCACCAGATTCGATACCTCTCAACACAGTCCGACCTGGTCCCCGCGTGGCTGTGCTCATCGGGTCCGAACGATCGGGTCTCAGCGAAGAAGTCCTCGCTATTTCGACTCCGGTGCAGATACCGATGGCCGAGGGAGTCGACTCGTTGAATGCCGCGGCCGCCACAGCCGTCGCCTGCTACGCGCTGCGAAGCTGAAGTTCTGAATTCCAGAAACCCGGATCAGGCATCAACCGCAGCGCGACGGGCTCGGCGGCCACGGGGTGCACTGCCGCTCGGTTCCCATGTGAACTTCCGTAGCGCGACCACGAGACCAAGCACGCCCCACGCCGCGATGAACGCCAGGCTCCCCCAATTGAACGCCGGAGCTTCGACGAACGGTGCGAAGCAATCTTGGAAAGCCTCGACAAAGGGCTTGAGCGGAAAGATGCTGCCAAGGATTTCGATCCACCGGGGAGCATCGTCGACTTGAATGAACACGTTCGACACGAACGCCAACGGCAGAATCGTGGCGTTGGCTGCGGCTGCCGCCGAGCTAGCCGACTTCACGAGCGACGCCAGCGCCATACCCAGCGCAGCAAACGTGGAGACGCCAACCACGAAGGTCACAAAGGCGGCCGGCATTTTCGCCGGATCGATCTCCAAACCGTAGGCAACGACGCCGAGGGTAAGCATCAAGACAACACCGATGAATGCAATCACCACGGCCGAAAGGATGAACCCACTCACATACATCCACGTCGGCAACGGAGTCCCTCGCCACCGCTTGAGCACACCCTCATCTCGTCGGATCGGCACCATGTTCGCCAGGTTCGTGTATGTCGCAGACACGGCTGTGAACGCTGCCAACCCTGTTGTGTAGAAATGGCTAGTCGGCCAAGACCCTGCAGCAGTCTCTGTAGTCGAACTCCCAAACAGAGCATTGAGCAGTACGAGCATCACGAGCGGCAAACCCAGCGTGAAGAACACCGCAACAGGGATCCGCCAGAATGACACCAGCTGATAGCGGGTCTGGATCGCTATCAACTTTGCAGTTGACGGGAATGGCATCACTGCTGCTCGTCTCCCTCGTCCTCGGTGAGCGCCAGGTAGACATCTTCGAGCGACGCTCGGCCCACTGAGAGCGAATCGAGTTCGACACCGGCTTCCAGCGCCCAACTCGTGAGGCGGTTGACCGCCGCGGCCGGATGATCGATGGTGGCTTCGACAAGTCGGCCCGATACGCGGACGTCAACACCCAAGACTGGCCCAAAGGTCGAAGCCGCCTCGTCTGGCTCCACGCTGTCGGGCAGCATGAAGCTCACGACGGTTCCACTCACCTTGTTGATCAAATCTTCAGGCGTCCCTTCCGCGATCAGTCGGCCGCGCGACAGCACCCCTACACGGTCTGCCAGACGCTCCGCCTCGTCGAGGTAATGCGTTGTCAGCATGACGGTGGTTCCGGCGCTGCCCAATCGCTCGATGAGGTCCCACGACTTCCGACGTGCCGATGGGTCGAAACCGGTTGTGGGTTCGTCGAGGAACAACAATTCGGGCTTGCCGACGATCCCCAACGCCAGATCGACACGACGACGCTGACCGCCCGACAGCGAACCGATGCGCGCGTCGACCTTCTCATCCAGTCCGACGAGGCCGGCAACTTCATCAGCGTCCAGGTGTTGCCGGTAGCACCCTCCGTAGAGTTCGATCACCTCGCGAACCGTGAACTCGCTCTCGACGCCAGACGACTGCAAGACGATGCCAATTCGGTTCCGAAAGTCGCGCCCGGCAGTCGCCGGTTCAACACCGAGTACTTCAACGCGGCCAGAACTCGCCGTTCGGTGGCCCTCGAGAATCTCCACAATCGTGGATTTCCCAGCTCCATTTTCCCCGAGCAGGGCGTATACCTCGCCCTCCCTGACATCGAAACTGACTCCGGCGACAGCCTGCACGTCACCGTAGTTCTTGCGGAGGTCGCTGACTTCGATGGCGAGCATGCGGCGATGAATCTACCTGGGCGACTGGGTACCCGGCGATGGGATTGGAGGGCCGCTGTCATTGCGCATGTGCTCTGCCACCGGAACGAAGTACGCCATCAGCTCATCGTCGATGCCGTCTGGGACGTCCGGCTGAGCACAAACCTGTTCGACGGCGGCCGCCATGTGCACGAGCCATCGATCACGCTCGAGCGGACCTATGTGAAACGGGAAATGTCGCATACGCAATCGCGGGTGCCCACGTTCCTCCATGTAGGTCGTGGGCCCTCCCCAATATTGAGCGAGGAATAGTGTCAGTCGATGCCGAGCGCCTGTGAGGTCGGGTCGCTCGGGATACAGAGGTAGCAGCACTTCGTCGGTCTCGATTCCGTCGTAGAAGACGTCGACGAGCCTTTCGAAGAAGGTCATGCCACCGACCCGGAAAAATAGTGCGGGCGCCGTGTCATTCACGGCGCCCACGCTATGGGGATTCTCCGTCATCCGAGGATGGGACGGGAGGGGGGTTTCCGTCCTGGAGATATTGGTGAACTCAGGCGTCTGCGAAGAGCGCCTCAGCGTCGAACTTGCGGTACTCGACCAGCTCAGCGCTGTTGAGTACAAAGGGGGTGTCGCCGTTGCATGGGTCGAGTACAAGAGCATCGTCGGTAGCGAGCAGTACGAGGACTGTCATTACTTCGTTGTCGGGCGTCTTCATCTCGATCACGTCACCGGTAATCAGTTCTTCCATCAACATCGTCGTCATGGGATTCCTCTCGTCTGTCTGGTCTTCCTGCGAAGCATCTTCGTCTCGTTGTTCAAGACATCGGTAAGAACCACGACAAACTTGAGAAATTCCCAAAGGAACACGTGTCCTATGTCACTCGCTGTGCGCAAATGACACGAATGGGGTCTGACCCCGTTCGTGTCATTTGAATTTGGGCTCTTCGTAGTCGGGGAAGATGTCGGGGAGTCCGTCACTGACCTTGACCGGGTAGACGGGAGTCCGCTTTTCCAAGAAGCTCTCGACGCCCTCGCGAGCGTCGGCGCTGGCGCCGCGACTCAGGATCCCTCGCGAATCGACCTGGTGCGCTTCCATCGGATGCGATGCGCCGAGCATCCGCCAAAGCATCTGGCGAGTCAGAGCTACAGAGACCGGAGCTGTGTTCTCCGCGATCTCCCGAGCAAGTTCGCGAGCTGCCGGCAGCAATTCGTCTGGAGCATGCAGGCTCCGGACGAGCCCACGTTCGAGAGCCTCGGTGGCCGGGAAGACCCGTCCGGTAAAACACCACTCGGTCGCCGTACTGATTCCCACGAGTCGAGGCAGGAACCACGACGAGCAGGCTTCGGGCACAATCCCACGACGCGCAAAGACGAACCCGAACTTGGCGGTCTCACTCGCCAGCCGGAAGTCCATCGGCAAGGTCATTGTCACGCCGACGCCAACGGAAGCACCGTTGATGGCACCAATCACCGGCTTGGTGCAGTCAAAAATGCGTAACGACACCATGCCTCCTCCATCTCGCGGAACACCGGCATCGGTTTGGATGTCGCTTCCACCTTTCGCGAACGTCTCACCACCGCCGGCCAGGTCTGCGCCGGCACAGAACGCTCGGTCGCCGGAGCCCGTGACGATCACGGCCCGAACGTCATCGTCCGCGTCAACTCGATCGAACGCGTCGATCACCTCACGCATCATGGTCCCCGTGAACGCGTTCATTCGCTCGGGCCGATGCAACGTAATCGTCGCCACCGAGTCCGTCACGTCGTAAAGAATCTCCGAATACTCCATAAGCCGAACGTAGCCAGGAGCTCACCCGCTCGACCCATCCCAGACCGAACGGAGCTAGACGTCGAGGAAGCGGCTTGCCGCGATTCCTGATCCGATGGCGCCTGCTAAGGCACCGATTGCGAGCATGATCAGCATCACGGTCTTGTCGTAGCCATCAACTACCACGAGCGCGGAAAATCCACTGTTGTCCGGGAAGTTCTGAACACCACTGGTCCACTGCGAGTTCCAAGCCCACAGGCCGACGCTGGCGAGCGCGCCGCCGATCACCCCGTGCAGCAAACCTTCGAGCATGAACGGAATCCGGATGAACCAGTCAGTAGCGCCAACCAGTTTCATCACCTCGATTTCCCGTCTTCGCGCGAAGATCGCCGTTCGAATCGTGTTCCAGATCAACAGAATGGCCGCTAGTAAGAGAAATACCGACAAGAGCAACAATCGGAACCCGAAGAAGCTCTGGAGCTGCGTGATCAGACTGATCTGGTCTTCAGCAAAACTCACGTCGTAGACGCCGGGTAGTTCGGAGAACGCATCCGAAACCTGCCGCAACAGCTCGACGTCGGTGTCTTCGGTAGGCACCGCCTTGTATTGGGTGAGAATGTTGTCTTCGGTGAGGAGGTCGCGAACACCGGGTTCGCCCGCAAAGATTCGATCTGCCTCGATCAGCGAACATGCTTCGTCGCAATAGGACGACTCGGCAATGAACTGACTCTGCGCCGCGAGGGCATCGTCGACGAGTTGCAGTTGGTCTGGGGTCGCCGTGGGGTTCATGAAGACGATCATCTCGACGCCGCCTTCCCAGCGAGCGAGAAGATTGTCGAAGGCGTGCTGACTCAGCAAAGTGAGCCCCACACCGAGCAGGGAGATTCCAGCCGTAATGATGGCCGCAACGGTGAGGGTCGCGTTTCGGCGGAAACTGTCGAATGTTTCGCGGAGGGTGTATCGAATTCGTGACAGCACAGTTCAGCTCAGTTCACTCGTAGACGCCGCGGGCCTGGTCGCGCACGATCACGCCTCGGTCGAGCTGGATTACCCTCTTGCGCATCGTGTTCACGATGCGCTGGTCGTGGGTCGCCATCACCACAGTGGTGCCGGTCTTGTTGATGCGATCGAGCAGGCGCATGATGCCTTCACCCGTCGCCGGGTCGAGGTTGCCAGTGGGCTCGTCGGCCAGGAGGATCAATGGTCTATTGACGAACGCCCTAGCCACGGAGACACGTTGTTGCTCGCCACCAGAAAGCTGGTCTGGGAGCCGATCTTCTTTGCCGGCGAGACCGACAAGATCGAGTACGGCCGGAACCTGCTGCTTAATGACGTGCGGCGGACGCCCAATTACCTCTTGGGCAAAAGCGACGTTCTCGAACACGCTCTTTTCGAGCAGCAACTTGTAGTCCTGAAAGATGTTGCCGATGTTGCGCCGCAGGTGAGGAACCCGACCGGGCGGCATGTCTACGATGTTTCGCCCAGCGACCCACACGGCGCCACGCTCGGGCCGGTCCTGACGATTGAGCATGCGCAGCAAAGTGCTTTTGCCCGAGCCAGATGGCCCGACGAGGAAGACAAACTCGCCCTTGGCAATATCGAAGCTCGCGTCGCGGAGCGCGACGACCTCGGCTGAGTAGCTCTTTGTGACGTTCTCGAGTCGAATCATGATGATGCCCCCCGAAGGGCTCGCCAAGGGTATCGCTGGAGGTCACCTCCCGTACGTCACCCCCGTGTGACAAGCGCTTCGTCAGGTGGCCGGTTCTTCACCCTGGGCACGACGCCACTGGAGGTACCCATCGACGAACTGATCGATGTCACCATCCAGAACACCACTCACATTGGCCGTTTCGATCTCTGTACGCAGGTCTTTTACCATCTGGTACGGCTGGAGGACGTAACTGCGGATCTGGCTTCCCCAGCCGACCTGCGCCTGCTTTCCGGCAATCGAGTCGAGCTCGGCGGCACGGTCTTCTTCGGCCTTCGCGGCGATCATCGCGGTCAGCCGACCCATCGCTCGCTCGCGGTTCTGTAGTTGGCTGCGCTCCTCTTGCGAGCTTGCCACGAGCCCGGTCGGTTCGTGAATCAGCCGCACAGCGGATGAGGTCTTGTTGATGTGCTGCCCGCCTGCACCCGATGCACGAAATACCTCCATGCGGATATCGGAGTCGTCGATATCGATGTCAACGTCGTCGAGCAGCGGCCACACCTGCACAGCCGCGAAGGATGTCTGACGGCGCCCCTGGTTGTCGAACGGGCTGATACGAACCAGACGATGTGTGCCACGTTCGGCAGTCATCAGGCCATAGGCATAACGCCCGCTGATGGTCACCTCTGCCGACATGATGCCGGCCTCCTGGCCTTCGGAAACACCGTTCAGGCTGATTGTGAACCCACGACGTTCACACCATCGTTCGTACATTCGCAACAACATCTCGGAAAAGTCCTGCGCATCGACACCGCCATCTTTGGCGTTGATCTGAACGATGCAATCGCTGTCGTCATGTTCGCCGGTGAACACACTGCGCATCTCGAGTTGGTCGAGAGTGCCGCTCACAACCGATACTGACGCTTCGATGTCGGGCTCTTGTGACTCGTCGTCTTCTTCACGAGCAAGTTCATGGAGAACTTCGACGTCAGCGACCTGCTCGAGCAGATCATCGTAGGTGGTCAGATCGTCTTTGATATTCGCGTACTCGGCGTTCAGTTTCTTCGCCCGATCTTGATCGTCCCACAGAGTTGGATCGGAGACCTCGGCTTCCAGTACGGCAAACCGCTCACGATTCTCAGCGATGGCCAGGTACGTCTCGGCCTCGGTGAGTCGCCGCCGCAGATCGCGGATGTCTTGTGTGAAGTCACGCATCTTTGTGGCCTCCCGAACCTCGATGAAGGCTCAGGCAGCGCCGTGGCACTGCTTGAACTTCTTGCCCGAGCCGCACGGGCACGGCGCATTCCGAGGAGTCTTCGAAAAGTCATCCTTGACCACGGTCTTCTGTTTGGTCGAGGTCGCCTGCGCCGGTACCGCATCAGGCGCCAACTCGCCCTCAGCGACAGCCGCACGAGCGGCCTGATCGAACCCGCTCGTTTCCACATCGTCGGACGAACTCGTCTGCACGTTCTGGACCTCGGACGCGGCCTCCTCTTGCGGCTGGTTCTGAACGACCTGGACGTGCATCACGTACTTGATGAAGTCTTGGGCAATGCCGGTCATCATCAGGCCGAACATCTCGAATCCCTCACGTTGCCACTCGCTCAGCGGATCTTTCTGACCCATAGCACGGAGATTGATACCACCCTGGAGATAGTCCATCTCCTCCAGGTGCTCACGCCATCGCTGGTCGATGATGCGCAGCATCACCTGACGCTCGACCTGACGGAGAACCTTCTCGCCCAACTCTTCTTCGCGACGCTCATAGTGCGCGGTGGCGTTGGACATCACCACGTCGTAGATCTCGTCGGTGTCGGCAAGCGTGGCAAGGGTTTCGGCCGACGTCGAGTCAGGCCAATACGTAGTGAGTCGCTGCTACCCGAAGATCTTCACCGTCGAGGATCTGATCGCGGCGCTGATAGATCACCTTGCGCTGCTCGTTCATCACCTCGTCGTACTTCAGAACGTTTTTGCGAATCTCGGCGTTCTTTGTTTCGACCGTGGTCTGGGCACGTTCGATGGCCTTCGTGACCATCTTGGCTTCGATTGCTTCGTCGTCGGGCAGCGCACGGCCCATCACGTAGTTCAGTGCGCCGGTTGCGAACAGACGCATCAGGTCGTCGTCGAGACTCAGGAAGAACCGGCTCTCACCTGGGTCTCCCTGGCGACCTGCGCGACCACGTAGCTGGTTGTCGATACGGCGGCTGTCGTGGCGTTCAGAACCGACGACGTAAAGCCCACCGAGCTCACGGACCGTGTCGCCCTCGGCCTGATATTCCGCGGCGTACACCTCGCGCAGCTCTTCGTAGCGGGCGAGCGCTTTCTCGCGGCCCTCTTTGAAGTCATCTGGCATCTCGTCGACTGGGAGAGGCAGTTCGGACACATCGACGATCAGGTCGGCGTCATAGCCCTCTTTCAGCACATCGTGTCGGGCCGCGCCCTCAGGGTTGCCGCCGAGCAGAATGTCAACACCACGCCCGGCCATGTTCGTGGCAACGGTCACCGCACCGAGGCGTCCTGCCTGCGTGACGATCTCAGCTTCGCGAGTGTGCTGCTTTGCGTTCAACACCTCGTGGTCTATGCCACGCTGGCCAAGCATGCGTCCGAGCAGCTCACTGCGACCGACACTTGCTGTGCCGAGCAATACGGGCTGGCCCTTCGCATGACGCGGCTCGATGTCGTCGATGATCGCGTTGAACTTCGCCTCTTCCGACTTGTAGATCAGATCGGGGGCATCGATTCGCACCAGCGGGCGGTTGGTCGGAATCGGCACGACGCCGAGCGCGTACGTGTTCATCAACTCGGCGGCCTCGGTTTGCGCAGTACCGGTCATGCCGGCGAGCTTGTTGTACATACGGAAGTAGTTCTGAAGGGTGATCGTGGCGAGGGTTTGGTTTTCCTCTTTGATCTTCACGCCCTCTTTGGCTTCAACGGCCTGGTGAATACCTTCGGACCAGCGACGACCCTCGAGAATACGGCCGGTGAACTCGTCGACGATCTTCACCTCGCCGCCCTGCACGATGTAGTCCTTGTCGCGCTTGTACAACTCTTTGGCCTTCAAGGCGACCGTGAACTGGTGCACGAGGTTTGCCTGGACGTTGTCGTACAGGTTGTCGACCTCGAGAGCAGCTTCGACGCGCTCAATTCCTTCTTCGAGCGGGACAACGACTCGCTTGTCTTCCTCGACCTCGTAGTCGACATCGCGCTTCAGCGCGCGCACGATCGATGCAAAGCGGTAATAGAGCTTGGCCGCGTCGGCCAAACGGCCGGAGATGATCAGCGGTGTACGTGCCTCGTCGATCAGGATCGAGTCGACTTCGTCGACAATGCAGAAGTTGTGTCCGCGCTGCTGAACTTTGTCGGCCTTCTTCTGCGCCATGTTGTCGCGCAGGTAGTCGAAACCCATCTCGTTGTTGGTCGCGTAGGTGATATCGGCCTGATAGCTCCGAAGTTTCTCTGGCGGGCTGTTGCGAAACCCTGGGATGATGAGACCGACTTCGAGACCCAACCAACGATGAATCTGACCCATCCACTCGGCATCACGCCGTGCCAGATAGTCGTTGACGGTCACGAGATGAACGCCATTGCCGGACAGCCCGTTCAGATACGCAGGAAGAGTCGAGACGAGGGTCTTGCCCTCTCCCGTTTTCATCTCGGCGACCCAACCGAAGTGCATTGCGGCCCCACCCATCATTTGCACGTCATAGTGACGCTGACCGATGACACGGATCGAAGCCTCACGAGTTACAGCAAATGCCTCTAGCAAAATGTCGTCGAGGTCGGCGCCGTTGTCGAGACGTTCACGAAACTCGGGGGTCTTGGCCTTCAGAGCGTCGTCGGAGAGCTTCTGAATCTCGGGCTCAAGAGCGGCAATATCAGGCGCCATGGCCTCGAGTGCCTTGATCTTCTTACCTTCCCCGGCGCGGAGGAT
>JADWMG010000136.1 GCA_015767405.1 Actinomycetota bacterium | reverse complement strand
TGTTCCCGGCTCGAAGGAATCGCGGATCGCCGAGACCGTAAATGATCCGAATGCCCTCATTACCGGCCATCCATTCGTCGATGTGTGGGCCGGTATCCGCCCGAAAGTGCTCGGCCTCGAGGCATGGCCCGACATTCCGAAAGGCGATGTGCCGTGGAAGGAGGGAATGTGTGCGGCCCTCGGCGTTCCCTATGAAGGCTTCTGGCCGCGCCTGCGCAATCAGGTCAAGACGTTTGCCGACCTGCGGCCCGAACTTGTCGGCGCGGTCGAGCAGTTGATCGACTTCGTAGCTGAAACTGAGTAACGCCGAGCCTGACTGATCAGACGAACGCTGAGGCGAACACCAGCGAAACGATCGTCATCACCTTGATGAGGATGTTCATCGACGGGCCGGAGGTGTCTTTGAACGGGTCACCAACGGTGTCGCCGACAACTGCCGCCTTGTGCTGGTCGCTGCCCTTTCCACCGTGAGCACCGGCCTCGATGTACTTCTTGGCGTTGTCCCAGGCACCACCGGAGTTGGCCATGAAGATTGCCAGAGCAAAGCCCGTGACGAGGGAACCGGCCAGCAGACCACCGAGTGCATCGACGCTGATGAAGCCGACGACGAGTGGCACGACGACGGCGAGGCTTGCCGGCATGATCATCTCGCGGAGCGAAGCTTCGGTCGAGATCTCGACACAGCGAGCGGAATCCGGAACAACTCCGGGCAGGCCTTCACGCAGGCCGGGGATCTCACGGAACTGACGCCGGACTTCCTCGATCATCTTCGCCGCCGCACGGCCGACAGCGTCGATTGTCAGGGCCGCAAAGAGGAATGGCAGAGCAGCACCGAGAAACAGGCCGATGAACACGTCGATCTCGCCGATGTTCAGGTTCAGGGTGGCATCTGGGTCAGCCTCTGCAATCGCGAACTCGAAGCTCTTGAACAGTGCCAATGCGGTGAGCGCCGCGGAACCGACGGCGAAGCCCTTGGCCACAGCAGCGGTCGTGTTTCCGAGCGAGTCGAGCGCATCGGTCACTTCGCGCACAGACGGGTCGAGGTCGGCCATCTCGGCAATCCCGCCGGCGTTGTCGGCGATCGGACCGTAGGCATCTACCGAGACGACAACGCCGGTCGTTGCGAGCATTCCGATTGCCGCAACAGCGATGCCGTAGACGCCGCCAAGCGAATTGTCGACGAATGTCTGCTCGCCACCCCAGTAGGCGATTCCTACACCGGCGACGATCAGCGCAACCGATGCAGCCACCGACTGCATACCACTGCTGATTCCGGCCAAGATCGTGGTGGCAGGACCGGTCTCGGTCTGATTTGCGATCTTCTTGACGGGCCCGAAGTGATCGGATGTGTAGAACTCTGCAGTCTTGCCCAGCGCCCAACCCGCAACGAGGCCGCCGAGGACAGCGATGGCCAGACCCCATGGCTTCTGGAACTGGTCGCTGTCGCCGAACAACCAGTAGGCGATGCCGACCGTCGCGACGGCGGTGATTGCCATCGCCACGTTGGTCCCCATGTGTAGCGCATGGCTGAGTGACTTGGAATCTGTCGAGTCGCCGCCCTTCACGAAGAAGGATCCGATGATCGAGCCGATCATGCCGACGAAGGCAATCGCCATCGGGAACACGAGCAGCGGCAAAAAAGCGTCGTCGCCCGCCTGGCTCGCGGTAAGGCCGGATGCAAATGCAACCAGCGAGATCGGGGCAATGATCGACCCCGCGTACGACTCGAAGAGGTCAGCGCCCATGCCGGCGACGTCACCAACGTTGTCGCCAACGTTGTCGGCGATGGTGGCCGGGTTGCGGGGGTCGTCTTCGGGGATGCCGGCCTCGACCTTGCCGACGAGGTCGGCGCCGACGTCGGCCGCCTTGGTGTAGATACCGCCACCGACACGAGAGAACAGGGCAATGGTCGATGCTCCGAGGCCGAAGGCCACGACAATCTCGAAAGCCTGATCGACCTCGAGCCACTCGACGAAGAGCAGGTACGTGAACATCAAGCCGAGCAAGGCCAGTCCGGCGACTGAGAAGCCCATGACAGCTCCGCCGCGGAAGGCGACCGGGAGTGCCTTACCCGGACCATCCTTGGCCGCTTCGGTCGTTCGCGCGTTGGCCATCGTGGCGACGGTCATTCCGACATAGCCGGCAGTCGCCGAGAGTACGGCACCGAGCACGTAGCTCACAGAGGCGAGCGGGGTGATGACAAGGGCCAGCAATGCCATCATCCCGAGCACGAAGAATGCAACCCAGGTGTACTCCTTCTTCAAGAAGGCCTTGGCGCCATTCTGGATCTCGGTCATCAAGAAGACCATGCGCTCGTCACCGGGCGAAGCGGCTTCTACCCACTTGTAATAGAAGAAAGCGAGCGCGAGGGCTGCGATTGCTGAGAGTGCTGCGAGATATGGGACTGCGTCCACGGGCTTCTGGCCTCCTGAGGGCGAGACATCAACGGATTCCACTCAATTTGTTCGAGGGAACCGGACCATGATGGTCGGCGACGCAGGTTAGATCCCAACTGAGCAGATTCCACCAGCTAGCCCTCGGCGAGTATCGTCGCTCTCATGGCAGAAACGTTGAACCGCGGACCGGTATCGGGAACCGCAGTCACTTCACCAGCGAAGAGGAAGCCGTTCTTCGTCGACTTCTACTCAACTGCGGTCGGCAAGAAATACGTAATGGCACTCACGGGCATGATCGGTATCGGCTTCGTTGTGGTGCACATGATCGGCAACCTCAAGATGTATCTGGGGGTCGTCAACGAGGGCGAGCTACGGGTGTACGACATCGACTGGTACGGCGAGTTCCTGCGTGAACTGCTCGTGCCGATCATGCCGCGTACGTATGTGTTGTGGGGGCTCCGGCTGCTGCTCATCGCAGCCGTACTGATGCACATTCACGCCGCCTATTCGCTGACCTTCCTCAACCGGAAAGCTCGATCTGTCAAGTACCAGTCGGCCCGTGACTACCAGGTGGCAAACTTCGCCAGCCGCACAATGCGCTGGACCGGAATCATCGTGGCGCTGTTCATCGTGTGGCACCTCGCGGACCTCACATGGGGCTGGGCCAACCCTGACTTCATCAGAGGTGCGCCGTACCACAACATCGATACGTCGCTGTCTCGGGTGCCGGTGGCCATCTTGTACATCGTGGCCAATATTGCGTTGGGTATCCACCTGTTTCACGGCACCTGGTCACTGTTCCAGTCGATGGGTTGGAGCAGCCCGCGGTTCGACAGTTGGCGGCGCGGTCTGGCAACGGCGATCGCGACGATCATCGTGGTCGGAAACGTATCGTTCCCAATTGCAGTACTGGCCGGCGTGATCGAGTTCGATCCCGATGCCATCAATTGCTGTATCGAAGGGGAGGAAGGCGGATGAGCATGAATCTCGACGCCAACATTCCAGAAGGCCCGCTCGCCGACAAGTGGCAGAATTTCATTGCCAACGAGCGGTTGGTAAACCCGTCGAACAAACGCAAGTTCAAGATCATCGTCGTCGGTACAGGCTTGGCCGGGGCATCGGCCGCTGCGACATTTGGTGAGCTCGGCTACGAAGTCGAGGCGTTCACGTTTCACGATTCCCCGCGACGTGCCCACTCAATTTCTGCCCAGGGTGGCATCAACGCGGCCAAGAACTATCCGGGCGACGGCGACAGCGTCCATCGCCTCTTTTTCGACACGGTAAAGGGCGGAGATTTCCGCGCCCGTGAGGCCAATGTCCATCGCCTTGCCGAGGTGTCCAACGAGATCATCGATCAGATGGTCGCCCAGGGAGTTCCGTTCGCTCGCGAGTACGGCGGGTTGCTCGACAACAGGAGCTTCGGAGGAGCGCAGGTCAGCCGGACGTTCTACGCTCGAGGCCAGACCGGCCAGCAACTCCTGATCGGCGCCTACCAGCAGCTTTCCCGCCAAATCGGGTTGGGCAATGTCAAGCTGTGGAACCGCATGGAGATGGTTGACATCGTCAACATCGACGGTCGTTGCGCCGGCATCGTGTGTCGTGACCTCCTGACCGGTGAGTTCTCGTCTCATTCAGCGCACGCAGTGGTGCTCGCAACCGGCGGTTACGGCAACGTCTTCTACCTGTCGACGAACGCCATGTCGTGCAACGTCACCGCCGCCTGGCGTGCTCATCGCCGCGGAGCGGCATTCGCCAACCCTTCGTACACACAGATTCACCCGACCTGCATTCCCCAGGCCGATGACTTCCAGTCGAAGCTCACTTTGATGTCCGAATCGCTTCGTAACGACGGACGAATCTGGGTACCCGTGAGCGCCGACGAAACCCGCACGGCCGACCAGATCCCCGAAGACGAGCGTGACTACTACCTCGAGCGGATCTATCCGAGCTTCGGCAACCTGGCCCCTCGTGACGTGTCGTCGCGCGCCGCCAAGCGCATGGTCGATGCCGGTCAAGGTGTCGGTCCGCTGAAGAACGGTGTCTACCTCGACTTTGCCGACGCGATCGAACGATTGGGTCGTAGCACGATCGAGGAACGCTACGGAAACCTTTTCGACATGTACGAGCGCATCACGGGAGAGAATCCATACGAGACGCCGATGCGGATCTACCCGGCGAGCCACTACACGATGGGTGGGCTGTGGGTCGACTACGAGTTGATGACCACAGTCCCTGGTCTCTATGCGGCGGGGGAGGCGAATTTCTCCGATCACGGTGCGAACCGGCTCGGCGCATCCGCGCTGATGCAGGGGCTGTCCGATGGCTATTTCGTGCTGCCGTACACGATCTCGATGTATCTCTCGAAGTTGCTCAACAAGCCAATTCCAGACGCATCACACGAGGAATTCACGAAGGTCGAGAACGAGGCACGTGACCGATTCGCTAACTACCTGGCGATCGACGGCACGCAGGGCCCTGACTATTTCCATCGCAAACTCGGCAAGATCATCTGGGACTACTGCGGAATGGATCGTGACGCCGATGGCCTCCGCAAGGCGTTGTCAGATATCTCCTCCCTTCATGAGGAGTTCAAGAAAGATCTGAAGGTCACGGGATCTGACAAGAACGTCAACCAGACACTCGAGAAGGCTGGGCGGGTCGATGATTTCTTCGAACTCGGAATGCTGATGTGCAAGGACGCTCTGAATCGCGAAGAGAGCTGCGGTGGCCACTTCCGAGTGGAGTACCAGACCGACGATGGTGAGGCAGTCCGCAACGACGAGGACTTCGCCTACGTGAGCGCCTGGGAATGGACCGGCGACCCACTCGAACCAAACGAACACAAAGAACAACTCGAATACGAAGTCGTGAAGTTCCAGACGCGGAGTTACAAGTGACCATCCTCACCAACATCACCATCAAGATCTGGCGGCAGGAGGGCCCCGATACCGAGGGCCGGTTCGAAACTCACCAGATTCCCGAGATCAGCGACGAAGCCTCGTTTCTGGAGCTGCTCGACATTCTGAACGAGCGCCTCATCGAAGAGGGCAAGGAAGCCATCGTCTTTGATCACGATTGTCGCGAGGGCATCTGCGGCACCTGTTCGATGATGATTGACGGACAGGCGCATGGCCCGCAAAAGGGGACCGCTACCTGCCAACTGCACATGCGTACCTTCAGTAGCGGCGATGAGATAGTCGTCGAGCCGTGGCGGGCTACCGCGTTCCCCATCATCAAAGACCTGATGGTCGATCGCGCCCCGTTCGACCGCATCATGGAAGTTGGCGGGTTCATCACGGCACCGACAGGTGGTGCACCCGACGCGAACATCATTCCGATACCGAAACCCGTCATTGACGCATCGATGGATGCAGCATCGTGCATTGGGTGTGGAGCGTGTGTCGCGGCTTGCCCGAACGGTGCGGCGAACCTGTTCACGGCGGCCAAGATCACTCACCTCAACTTGCTTCCACAGGGTCAGGCCGAGCGCTACAAACGCGCCGAGGCCATGGTCGAGAAGATGGACGAATACTTCGGCTCGTGTACGAACCACGGTGAGTGCGAGGCGGCCTGTCCGAAGGAGATTTCCATCGACACCATCGCCACGATGAATGTCGATTATTGGAAGTCGAAGTTCAAGAACCGCCAGCACCTCGATCGCTGAACTCGGCGAAGCTGAACAGCTTGTTCCGCTGGGGGAGTTGTCCTCAGGGCCGCAGCGCGACTGTCGTGCTGTACTGGTTCGAGCTTGTGATGTCGCCGGCAGTCATCTGGAGTTCGATTGTCAGTGGGCCCAACGACTTGGGAACCTCGAGTTCGACGCGGCCCACTTTGACGACTTCGTCGGGGTCGACGGAGCCACCGAAACGCCAGCGTTGTTCGCCGTCGACCCAAGTGGCGACGGCGTCTACGACGGCGAACTCGAGAGGTTCGCGGAGGTCGCTGACCAGGTGGACGTCGAGCTTCAGAGTGTCGTTCGGGTAGATCCAGGTCGGTGGTTGATCAGCGATCACGAGTACTGGAGCGCAAGCGGCACGCACCGCCTCGAACGCGGCCTTCGGCACGCGATTGTGATCGAGCACACTCGATGAGATGGCAGGGGAAGTGTCGGCAAGTGACGAGAAGCAGAATCCACCGGTGGGTCTGTACTTGAGTCGTCGGAGTGTTTCGATCTGAACCTTCAGAACATGAGCCTGGTAGTACTGCGTGACCTCGCGCCACGACGCGTAGTTGTCGAAGTCGGAGGGTGGGAACAGCCGCTCGAAGATCGCCGCTTGGTATCCGTGGTCGGAGGCCAGTTGCGCCCAGTCGAGATCGGGCCATTCGTGTGACCGTAGCTGCTCGTCGATGAACGCAGCCGCCGTTGGCGCAGAGTCGGATCCGAATTCGCTGACGAAGCGCACCATTCGTGGGAATCGTGCCGCAAAACGGGCGAGATCCTGCGCGTCGCCCTTCTGCCATCCGAACGTCAGGTGACTGTCGGTGCCGTTGAGTTGCGGCAGGTGTGGACCAACACCCGAGTGGGC
>JADWMG010000401.1 GCA_015767405.1 Actinomycetota bacterium | reverse complement strand
TAGCGCGCCGGCTTCATCCACAACCAGCGAACCGGTGAACACCCAAATGTTCGCGGACTTGCTCGCAAGTTCGCGAACATCGTCCTCCAGCAGCCGCCACATCACCCGATTCAGACTCGGCGTCTGCGGCGCCATGTTCGACAACTTGAACGTCTCAGACATCGCCTCTTCACTTCGCCTGAACGCCGCCGCCGGCGCCATGTGCCCACGGTCATAACCGCTGCCAACATAGTCGTCCAGTTCAGCGCGATGCCGTTCCGGCAAGGCAGGATCAGGCCGGAAGTCGTCTGTTCGTTCGGCGTCACCTGACAAAGACTCGGCAGTCAGGTGATAGCTGACCCACTCCGGCACTCGGTGCATGTTGTCGTGGCAAGTGATAAACCAGTCATTGATCAGCACAACACAGTCGCCGCCCGGATAGCCCCACTGCAGGTGTTCATTGCCAACCAGGTCGGCGGGGACAGCCGTGCCCGAACCATACCCGTGATCGTACAGCTGCCACAGATCCGCGACCTGAGTTTCGAGGCTGGCGACTCGGTCCTCGAGCGACTGCGCGGATACGGGTAAAGCGCCCAGCCATAGAACGCATGTGAGAAACAGTGATGGAAATCGCATTGGTAAGCCTTTCGAGTGAAGCCAAAGCACCGGTGGATCCCTTAGCGGCGGAGGGATCTACCGGTGCGCGATATGTTACAGATCCACAGTGACCAGATTGCTCGGTATACTGGCACCGGCTTTGTTGATTGCGATCACCTGGAACTCGATATCGACTCCCTGCGGTTGGTCCGTCAGGACGGTCATGGACTCAAACGACAGCACGATCTCCTTCCACTCAGTGTCGCCGCTGGTGCGAGTCAAAACGCGGTATGCCGATACCGCACCCCCCTCAGCGGGTGTCTTCCAATCCAGGTAGACCCAGCCCTTACCCTCACGCTTTATCTCCAGCGTCCGAGGCGCCCCAGGTGGTTGCAGGTTCACTGGATCTCGTCGCCCACTCCAGCCGATGTTCTTCAGCTTCCCCTCATCCTCGCCCACCGCGATTTCTGCGTAGCGCACAACGCTCTTCATGTGATCCGTCAGGGCCTGAGTTGCGTCGTCCTTATCCTCGTACGCTTCGGCGACAGCGCCTTCTGCTGTCGCTGCAGTTTCCTTCGCTCTGTTGTAGCGGGAGAGCGCCTCTTGAAGTCGCTCTGCGCTGACAGGACAGTCTGGGAAATCTTCGACGTTTTCGGCCAGTCCAAAAACCATAGTGCCGGCCATGGCAGCTATGTCAGCTTCTCTTCTCGGGAATTTTGCCATTTTGTGCTCCTTTGTTGTTGCTACGTGTGTGGTAGTGTGACGCGGCCATCTTTGACCGAGCCTCTTTCAACGGCCGCGAGAAGTCACGACCGAGGTTCCTGCCAGATTGACCGGGCGGCGCACGGGCTCGACATGTTCGGGGGCGAGTGCGGTGTGCGACCCGGGCACTCCGGCCGCATGATTGGTCCAGATGCGTGATCGATTGGACGGTTTCCGCCGCCGATTGTAAGCCTCGACTCGGCGATTGTAGGCTGCATATTTCAAAATTCACGACATGCAATTGGCGACCGTGGACTTGCTTACAACGAAAGCGGACTTCCAACCGACGACCGCAGACTTCCGGCCGACGATTTGATGTTTCCAAGGGGCTCATGTAGGTCGGCAATTCCCAAAAATGAAGTCGTGAATCGACGACCGGGGATCGTGAATCGACGACCGGGGATCGTGAATCGATGACCGGAAGTCTGCACACAACGAGCGTAAATGCACGGTTATCGACGGGCAGCGTGCAACCACATGCGTAAAGCTCGCAATCAATGCCGTTTTGGCAGTTTCTCGCCAGATTGCGCGATGCAGTTGCGCCGCAACCTATTGCTGTATAAGCAGTTACGTGGCGCCGCTCCGCAAACGCGGCATGCCTCGCAAGCCGGCACCTCTCTCCACGAACTGCAGTTCGCGAGACCACCGTTTGATCCCAAGTCACCGAA
>JADWMG010000400.1 GCA_015767405.1 Actinomycetota bacterium | reverse complement strand
GCACAAACTGGAACGCCACAGGTAAGTGCCGACACAAAAAGCTGGGGGTGGGCGGCGGACGGGTGGCGATACCGTTGTCGGCCATGTCGCCAGACCGACCAACGCCGGGCAGTGGGCCTGATGAGCCGGACGTCTCGCTCGAGACATTGGCAATACGCGCCGGGCGCGATTCGAGCGGATCCTCGCTGGCCCCTGCGCTGTGGGCGTCGAGCACCTGGGAGTCGGAGAGCCTCGACGATGCACATCGACGAGCCACATCGGTTCGCCATGGCAATTTCTACAGCCGCTACGCCAACCCGACCGTTCAGTCGTTCGAGCACGCGATCGCCGAGCTGGAACATGCCGAAGAGGCATTGGCATTCGCCTCCGGGATGGGTGCGATCGCATCAACGGTCCTTGCGCTGTGCTCAACCGACAGTCACATCGTCGCCCAGCGACAGCTCTACGCGGGAACCCTGGCGTTCCTGCAAGGGCCGTGCCAACGACTCGGCATCGACGTCACGTTCGTGGATGTCGCGATGCCGGGCGCATTTGCCGAAGCCGTTCAGCCGGGCCGCACGATGCTCGTACTCGCGGAGACACCGTCCAATCCTCTGCTCGAACTTGCTGACCTCGACGAGCTCGGATCGATCAAGGGGCCATTCACGGTCGTCGATTCCACGTTTGCAACACCGCTCGGCCAGCAACCGCTAGCGCACGGGGTCGACATCTCCCTGCACTCGGCAACAAAGGGGATCGCCGGCCACAACGACTCCACACTCGGGGTCATAGCGGGCGACGCCGACCTCCTCGCCGAGATCTGGTCCTATTCGGTTCTACACGGCGCTACGCCATCACCGTTCGATGCGCTCAATGCGCTTCGTGGCATCCGCACGCTCGGGGTTCGTACCCGACAGCAGAACCTGACCGCTCGATCGCTGGCGATCACCCTCGCCGATCACCCCGAAGTCACGAGGGTCCACTATCCCGGTCTGAGCGAGCACCCTCAGCACGGTCTCGCGACCAAGCAGCTCCGGCAATACGGCACCGTGCTGTCCTTCGAGCTGGCGGATCGCGATGCGGCCGCTACGTTTCTGAATCACCTACGCGTAGCACGTATTGCCACGTCGCTAGGCGGCCCCGAAACGCTGGTGTGCCATCCGGCCACATCGACACACGTCAGCCTCACGCCGGACGAAATGGCGGATACGGGCGTCACCGAAGGCCTGCTGCGTGTGTCGGTCGGCCTCGAAGAAGACACTGATGTGATCGACGACTTCGAGCAGGCGCTCGAACGTCACGGCTGAATCATCTCGAAGCCGGGCGGGCCTACTCGTCGATAGCGATATCCGACGGTCCGAACGTAAACCAGTCATCGATCACGAGGTCAATGTCTTGGTTGCTGCCGGTCCAATCGAACCCACGAACCTGGTCTCGGGTGCGCCTGCCGAGGCGCGAGCGGAACAAGTCGAATGTCGAAACGTTCCGCAGGGCCACACCCTGGGCCGACGAATCGCCTTCACCTCCGCTCGAGATGGATCGCCCATCATCGAGTTCGATTGTGACGACAAACGGAGTCGAAAATCCCTCGGCGAGGCGGCTGCCGGCAGTTTCGATGATGACCGTGTCTTGATTGCCGGATCGGCCGACCGCATGACGAATGTCGTGCTCGTGGCTATGGCAATCGAACGGGGGTCGAATCTCCCCCAACGCCTCGATCGCCGCCGCGAAGTCAGCGACTTGCACCGCCCATCGCTCGAGCAGCTCAGGAATCGAGAGGTCACGGTTCCGTTCGATCTGCGCTGCGGTCCACGCTTCTCCCGGCGCGCCATCCATCCGCCCGGCAAGAGCATCGTCGGGAACTCCAGCCACATGAGAAAGCACATCACGAACTGTCCACCCGGGTGTGCACTGCATCGACGTCGTCCAGTCGTCATCAGAAAGCGTGCCAGCGAAGTCGACGAAGGACTCGTGCGCCTCCACGTAGAGCTCGGCGATAGACGGAACCTGCGAGTCGGTCAGAGCGTTCATCCTGT
>JADWMG010000023.1 GCA_015767405.1 Actinomycetota bacterium | reverse complement strand
GTATAAACACGCCTGAGTCAGGGGAATGTTTCAGTTCCGAATCGGCCAATGCGCTGGAGGGTCTTGTCGCTGACACAGACCTGGTACTCGTCACTGATCAAACGGACCTCGATCAGTTCGACCGAGCTCTCCGATACGTCGAAACCGCCGACGGTGTCGATGTGGGCGCAGCGCTCGTTGCGGGCGGCTACGCCATCTCTCGCCGTTACGAACCAGACGTGGCGCGTGATGCGCTCTACTCGGACCTGCAGGCCACAGCCCAGAGCGACCGGGTGGGACTCTGGGCTCCCGACGCGTGTGGGTCTCCAGTGGTTGAGGGAGAAGTAATCGAGGTCGAGGTCAATTCGGATGCTCCAGGTGATGACAGCGAGAACTTGAACGGCGAGTGGATTCGTTTCACCAGTGTCGCCGACAAGCCGATCGAACTCGATGGTTGGCAGGTCGCCGACGAGTCGGCCTCGCATCGCTACTCATTCGACGAGGTGGTTCTGAACCCCGGCCGGTCAGTGACGCTCTACACCGGGTGCGGCGTCGACAGCGAAACCGAGGTCTTCTGGTGTGAGGGGTCCGGCCCAGTTTGGAACAACGGCGGTGACACAGTCTTTCTTCGCGACCCGAGCGGCAACCTTGTTGCTGTCTTCGCGTACGGAGAGTCCGCATAGTTCGACGCGCCGCTCAGGTGCCGCCCCCGCCCCATCGCGTTTCCCCCCGGGTTTGTGTCAGCAGATACGGGAACGCCAAGGGTAGTTGCTGACACAAATCGACACCGCCGGGGTTTGTGTCAGCACATACCGGTGTGCCATCGGTAATTGCCGACACAAATCGATGAGCGAGGGGTTGAAGTCAGCTGGTGCGGACGACGCCCGGGGCGAGCCAGGTGCCGTCGAGGGCGTCTTGCTTGGGCCAGTACATCCGAAGGGCGAGATAGAACTTGCCGCTTGGCGACGGCAGCCAGTTCGCTCGCGCCTTGGGATCTGTGGGCTCGGTTCGCTGGATGGAGATTGTGAGTGAGCCGTCGTCGTTGAACTGGAGCCCCTCCGTGGTGGAGTTGATCAGGTAGCGATCGATCGGATTCTCGATCATGTATCCGGCCGTGCCGTCGAACGACGTGTCGTACATCGTCACTGACCAGAAGGCGTTGACCGGAGGCATCGTCTCGAGCTTCAACTCGTAGTTGGCATCGCCGTCGAATGGCGCGCCGTCGGAGTCGAACCGGGCCATCGGGTAATAAGCCTCGATTTTGTCGTTGCCACCCCAACCGACCATCGATTCCGCGGCGCGACGAAGGTAGTTGCCGTCGTAGGCCGCTCGGTTGCCGAATGCGTCCATCGACATCCAGCCGTTGATGTTCTCGCCGATGCTTTCCGAAGCAGATGCGAGTTCGGCTCTGGCGGCGGCGACTCCGTCGGCGATGGCCTGGCGGACATCCGAAGGCAGGTCCTCCGGATCGTAGGCAAGGCCGGGTCCGATGCCGATCTTTGCGAATCGAGCCATCAGTTCGACTTCCTCAGCAGGTGTCGGCTGGCAGAGCGGCAGTAACCCATTGAGGTAGGTGATGAATCGTTCGTCCTGGTAGGCGCCGTCATCCCACTGAGGCCAATCGAACGACGGCAGGGCGGGAGCGTCGTTGCCGCGGAACTCCTCGTAGGACTCCAGCCGGTACCCGCGCATCACTTCGGCAAGTGCTGGAGTGTCGTCCTTGCTGAGCAATTGCGTGCGCCCGAGGAGGAACACCAGGTCGGTTTCGAACTGGTGCGAATCGGTGAAGCCGGATGGGACGTCGCCGTCCCAAGTCGGTCCGCTGAGGAAATAGGTGCCCGCCTCGGCACCAGTCGCACGGCTCCCCACGAACAGGTCGTTCTGACCGTAGAGGTCCTCGAACTGCATCACGTAGTAACGGCCGGGTACGTCGGGGACCGACAGGACGAGTGGGCCGGTTCGGAAGTCGAGAAGTGCAAAGGAGTACGGCGTGTCGGCGTTGGGGGTGATTACGTTCTTGAACCTGTAGTCGAGCGTGGCGGCCTTGCCGTACGGACCGTGGTTGGGCGGGCCTGCGTGGCTCGGTGAGTCGGGTGCGAGGAAGGTGGCGTAGCCGAAGCGGTAGCCCATCATCATCGGGAACGAATAGATGTACGCCTCCTGCGCGATCGCGCTGATCTCGTCGGTGGTGATGGTTTCGTCGATTGCCATGGGGGTCCTTCGATTGTGTCGTGCGTTGCCGCCTGTGTGAACCGAATTCTACCGATGCCGCTCTTGGCCGCTCCGCGTGGATCGAGATCGAGATCGGCCAGCGGGTCGACTCGGGGGTGCAGCCCCTCGGCGGTGAGACCGACGGTTGGTGCCCCAGCATTCATTCAGTCGCTAGGTGGGGGCGATGAACCGGCAGCTTGTCCCAGGCGCTTGTGCGAGTCGGCGATCGAGCGTGGCCAGCGGTGCGTCGAGCGCCTCGCTGATCGCGACGTACCAGGCGTCGTAGCTCGTGACGTTGTTGCGCAGTTGCCATACCCGATCGGCGAACGGCTCATACGGATAGAAGTCGATGTACAACCGGTTGAGCACGTCGTGGGCCATAGTGATCGCATCGCGAGGGACGGTGCCGGAGTGCTCTATACGGCGGAGGATGTTGGCTACCTCCACGGGTAGGAGGTGTGGCGCGATGAGATCTTCTGACGACAGGAGTTCGTCGGCCCACGCGCCAACGGAGCCGCTGTCTGTCAGAGCGGCGACTGTGACGGACGCGTCGATGACGATGGTCACCGTCGGTCGCTGTTCCGGTGGTCGAGAATCTCGTCGGTACCGAGAGAGGGTTTCAGTCGCCGTTTGTGCTCTCGGATCTCGGCCATGATCCGGGCATTGTCAGGCCGGTGAGCGAGGTTGATCAGTTCGGCTCGAAGGTATTGCTGGAGCGATTTTCCAGACGTAGCAGCCCGCGCCGCAAGCTCGTCCCGAGCATCGGGTGGCACGTCACGAATCGTTATGGACGGCATACATGCATTTTGCATGTTTGCATCGAGTTCCGCAAGTAGATCCCCGGGAAGAGGACTGTTCGGTGGGTCTCGATCTCGGGTGCTGTTCATGTTGACGTCACTCCTGCTCGTCTCATCAGTAGGTGTGGCTGCACCTACTGACCGTTGTACAGCAGGGGTGTGACGAAGATGATGAGAATGATCGTCACACCCACACGTCAGAATGGGCCGATGGCGGAACGATTGCTCACTCCTTCGAAGATCACTGCGTGGCTCGACTGCGCGCACTTCTTGACGCTGAAACACGAGGTCGAAGCGGGCGCGCGCAACGTTGAGTTCAGCCCGTTCGGGGAGATGGCCCAGCTGCTGATGGCCAAGGGTCTCGAACATGAGCAGGCGGTGCTCGAGCGCTACCGTGCCGAGGGTCTCGAGGTCTTCGTGGTGCCCGACCGAGAGAAGAGCGAGTCTTTCGCGCAGTGGGTCGACCGGGTCGGCAATCCGCTCGCCGACGGCCACGATGTCATCTTCCAGATGCCGTTCGTGCACGATGGCATCCGCGGTGTCGCCGACTTCCTGATCCGAGTCGATCATCCCTATGGCGCCGGGTCGGCTGGCACGTTCAGCTACGAACCGATCGATGCCAAGCTTGCCCGCAAAGAGGCCAAGCCGGGACACGTGCTGCAACTCTGCTTCTACGCCGAGGCCATCGCGGCCGCTACCGGCACGATGCCGGAGCACTTGCACCTCGAACTTGGGTCCGGGGCGACCGAAACCATTCGCACGGCCAACATGCTGCCGTACTGGCGTCGCCTCCGCGGGCAGCTCCTGGCGGTTGTCGGTGATGAGGTTCCCGTCGAAACCGTCCCCGTGCCGTGCGACCACTGTGAGTTCTGCGAGTTCGAACTCGTGTGCGAGGCCGACTGGCGGGCATCCGATTCGCTCGTCTACGTCGCTGGTGTGCGCCCGGCGGATCGTGCGACGTTGGAGGCCGACAATGTCGGCACGCTCGCGGGCCTGGCCGCGCTCGATCGCGAGGTCGCCGCACTCGACCCCGCGCGCCAGGAGCATTTCGTCCGGCAAGCAGCGTTGCAGGAGCAGGCTCGCGAGGATCCCGCCGACCCGCCTCCGTTCGAGTTGCTGGAGGTACCAGTTGATGTCGACGAGGTCGTGTCGCGAGAAGACGAGGTGGAGGCCGATCCGGTCGGTTTCGCCGCGCTGCCCGAGCCTGACGAGGGTGACGTGTTCCTCGACTTCGAAGGCCACCCGTTCTGGCGTGCCGACATCGGTTTGTTCTTCCTGTTCGGTTTCATCGAACGCGAATCATCCGGGAAGTGGGTGTTCAAGGCGTTCTGGGCCCACGGCAAGGAGGAGGAGAAGACCGCAACGAAGGAGCTCATCGACCACCTCGCAGCTCGCCGTGTGGAGTTCCCGAACATGCACGTGTACCACTACAACCACACTGAGCGTTCCTCGCTCGAGAGGCTGACGATCGACCACGGTGTCGCCGAGCTCGAACTCGAGCGGCTGATTGCCACGGGGATGTTCATCGACCTTCTCCCGATCGTGAAGGGTGCGATGCAGGTCGGCGTCGAGGGCTACGGTCTGAAGCACATCGAGCGCCTGACCCTGTACGAGCGCGGCCACGACATCGACCAGGGTGCCGGTGCGGTCGTCGAGTACGAGAAGTGGATGGCCAACCAGGCTCAGGGGAGCCTTGACCGCATCGCCAGCTACAACGAAGACGACGTCCGAGCAACCCGGGCCGTGCGTGATTGGTTGGTCGGTCAACGTCCGGATGATGTGACCTGGCGAATGGCGGTGCTCGACACGTACGAGCCCAACGACGAACTCGACGATCGCATTGAGGCATTGCATGCGTTCGGCCCAGGCACCGACGAGCACTTGATGGCTGACCTGCTCGGATATTGGCGGCGAGAGAAGAGCGCTGTTGCTGCTGAGTCCTACCGGCTTTCGATCGCCGACGAGCTCGACCAGCTCGAATCGATGTCAGCGGTCGCAGGGCTGTCGTTCGTTGGATACGAGGATCAGTTCAGCGCCAAGACGGGGAAGAAGCTGAAGTGGCCCGTAGCGGTGTTCTCATTCCCACCGCAGTTGGTCGATGTCGATCTCGAATCCGGGGCGAAGATGATCCTGGCGCTCAGCGAGCAGGAGTGGGCATTCTTCAACGTGGCATTAGTCAAGCGTGACGCCCAGGAGTTGCGGATTGTCTGGAACAAGGAGTGCGAAGAGCGCGGATTGTTCCCGTCGTCGCTGGTCAACTACGAGTGGTACCGCGAGGGAGCGAAGTTGGCTGCGTTGGAGGAGTTGGCCGACCAAATGCTGGCCGGCACCGCCAACCGCGTCGGCCATTCGATGCTGCGTCGAGAGCTGGCTCGATTCAAACCGGGCGGCGGACCCGCGAATGGGGCATTCAGGGGCGACCTCGAAGACATCTGTCGTTGGTCGACCGAACTCGACGCGAGCTACGTACCCATTCAGGGTCCGCCGGGCACCGGTAAAACGTTCATCGGAGCGCAGATCATCCGCACGCTGGTCAACGCTGGTCAGCGCGTGGGGGTAACGGCGATGAGTCATGCGGCGATCGACAACCTGATGATTGCGACAGTCGAGCGCTTCGAGAAGGAAGGCGACATCGACAGTCTTCGTGCGGTACGCAAGGCGAAGCACGGCCCGGTCAAGAGGGTGACCTACCTCGACGAGAACCGGTCTTGCGCCGAGGGCGACTTCGACGTGGTCGCCGGAACGCCGTGGTTCTTCGCGAGTTCGGCAATGCGTGACAACCCGGTCGACGTGCTGATCATCGACGAGGCCGGCCAACTCGGCTTGGCCGACACGTTGGCCGCGTCGATCTCGGCGACGAATGTGATCCTGCTCGGTGACCCGCAGCAGCTCGCGCAGGTGTCACAGGCGAGCCATCCGTACGGTGCGGGGGCGAGCGGGCTCGGACATCTGTTGGGCGATGCGCTGACGGTCAGCGACGATCGGGGAGTGCTGCTCGACGTCACATGGCGGATGCATCCCGACGTGTGCTCGTTCATCTCCGACGTGATGTACGAAGGCAAGCTGGAGAGCCACGAGTCGTGCATTGGCCAGACGACCGGAGCCGGGACCGGCCTGCGTTGGATTCGGGCAGAGCACGACGAACGCTCCACCGAGTCACCCGAAGAGGCAGCACTGGTTGCGGCGAAGATCTTGGAGTTGATCGGCCAGCCGTGGACCGACCAGCACGGTGTTGCTCGCCCGTTGACTGCCGCCGACTTCATGGTGGTGGCCCCGTACAACGACCAGCGCCGCTGCATCGAAAATGCACTCGGTGACGACCGTGCAACGTCTCAGGTCGAAGTCGGCACCGTCGACAAATTCCAGGGTAGCGAGGCCGCGGTTGTGCTGTTCTCGATGGGCACATCGTCGGCCCGATTCATGCCCCGCACCGCCGACTTCTTGTTCTCGAAGAACCGACTCAACGTGGCAATCAGCCGTGCCCGTTGCTTGGTGTACGTCGTCTGTACCAACGAACTCCTCGACACGAGAGCACACAACGTCGAAGAGATGGAACTGATCTCCGCGCTGTGCGCATTCGTAGAGCGGGCGACGGGAGTGACCGCATGAGCGGAGGGTGCCAGACCACACATTGATGTGGTCCTGCAGGTCAATTCGTTGTGCGCGGCGGCCCTCACCGCGCCACTGCTGTCGGGGCCAACTCGTGCCGCTGCGATTATGGATAGGTCGTTACCCGATTCCTGCGAGACCCCGCCGGTAGAGTGGGAGTCACTTATCCAGATGACCTGAGAGTTCCGGCTCGTTGAAGGTCAGGCAACCGACCCATTGGGCACGGTGCCAATGCCGGAATCGATGAGGAGAAACCATGACCCAGTCTCGGGTGCCCCTGTCCGACGAACGCGAGTCGCACTATGTCGTTCCCGGTACGAGCAACGCCCTGTGTGCCGAGCCGACGACGTCCGTCTGGCAGATGGCGCCCGACTCGGACAGCAAGGTGACCTGCGAACAGTGCCATCTTCAGAAGTCCTGGCTGCCGGCCTCAGGTGAACTCGAACGAGACGCCAAACTCGACGTGATGATCGAGCCGTGTCCTGCCGGCCACCGCCGACACGTCACCGGTAACGACGACCAGGAACGTGGCCGCCGGCATCGCCCTCCAGACCTCCAGATCTGTGTCGAGTGTTGTGGTCTCCGTGGCCCGTACGACGGCTACGACAATCTCTGCCGATGCGACAGTGGAGCCTGGGACAGGCATCCGACGCCGAGAGGTGCGACAGCGTTCCATGACCAGCTGATAACTCTGTTTCAGAATCAGACCAACCTCTACGACCTGACCACGCAACGAACTCGAAGACGGCTCGACGAGTTCGGCTACACAGCCCACGCGGTCCTCGTCACCGATTACCTCGAACGCTGTAGCGCGGAGAAGTGGGATGCCGAGCGCGGGTACGTCGACTTCCTCCTCTCGATTGAGGAAGGATTCGATGAGACCGCAGCACGGGAACTCTGGAACGCCGGCGCGCAGTAGCCGATCTCACCGGGGGCAGCATCGACCCAGCCCAGCATCACTACGAACGATCCCGATTTGTTTCTAGAATTCGGGCGCGGTTTGGAGGCCCCTCAGATGACTCAGCACGAAGACGGCCGGATCGGCACCATGGTGCACGCCGCCGATCTTCACCTGGGGGCGCCACTCCAGTCGCTGGGCAACCAGGTCAGCGAGGATGTCGCCGAGCAGATCCGTGATCGTGCGGCACGGGCTCTTGATGATCTGATCGATCTGGTCCTTGCCGAGGAGGCGGAGATTCTCGTGCTCGCCGGCGACATCTACGACGAGGCCGAGTACGACGTCGGAGCGCAGCTTCGTTTCGTCAAGGGGCTCCGTCGCCTCACTAGTGCCGGTGTCCGGGTTTTTCTCGCACACGGCAACCATGATCCGCTGGTCAGCACCTTTCAACCGGCGGCCTCCCTACCAGATGCCGTTGTCGTGTTCAACGCTGACGAGGTTCAGTCGCACACGGTCGAGCTCTCGTCAGGACACGAGGTGACTGTCGCCGGGATCAGCTTTGGCAAGAAGTCCGAAACCGACAATCTGGCGCTGCGCTTTCACGATCAGCCCTTCGATCTGCGCCGGACGGTTGGTGTTCTCCATGCCAACGTCGGGTCGAACGCGCAACATGGCCCGTACGCCCCGTGCACCGTCGACGACCTTGATCAGAGCCCAGTCGGATACTGGGCTCTCGGCCACATTCACAAGCGACAGGCGCACGAGCTCGGCCCCGGGCGATGGTGGGCATACCCCGGCAATCTGCAGGGGCGGAGCACGAAGGCCACTGAATGTGGGCCGAAGGGAGCGCTCGTTGTGCCGATCATGCCCGACGGCTTCGGCGAGCCGGAGTTCAAAATGTGTGACCGTGTTCGGTTCGAGCGTGTCGATGTGGATGTCACCGAGCGAGCCGACCTTGACGGGGCGTTTGATGCAGCCGTCGAGGTGTTGGAGGCTTACAAGTTCGAGGCGGCAGATCGTCCGGTCGTGGCCCGAATCGAATTCGTCGGGTCAACGCCGGCCCACCACCAACTCGCCAACCAGGAGGACCTCCTCGACCTTCTTCGAGAACGGGTGGGGGTCGATCAGATCTCGAACGTCATCGCGAAAGTTGTCGTGTCGACCCGTCCGGCCGTGAGCCGTGAACAGATTCTCGAACGTCAGAACCTGCAGTCGGCTCTACTGCAACGTGTTGACGGCTTGCGCGGCGAAGATTGCGGTCTCGATGAACTGCTCGGGGACTTCGATTCCGCCGCGCGAAAGCGGCTGGAGAAGCTGCTCCTCGAAGACCCTGGATTGATCGAGTCGATACTCGATCGTGCCGAGCAGCTACTCGTCGACGGTCTGGAGGAAGCGTCATGACCGATCGTCTGGTGATCGAGGAGATCAGGGCTGAGAGTTTCGGCGGGCTCAGCAGCACCACGATCGAGCTCGGCGCAGGCGGGCTCGTTGTCGTGGCCGGTCTCAACGAAAGCGGTAAGACCTCGCTATCCGAACTGATGAGCTGGCTGCTGGTCGGTCCATCGGGAAACGCCGAGAGTGCCCAACGGTTCGGCGACCCTGGCGAGCAGATCAGCGGTCGCATCAGCGGAACACTCCGCGATCAGGAGTTCCGAACAACCGGCAACTTCAAGGTGTTGAAGGCGGGTGCCCCGAATGACGGCGGCCTCGAGATCATTTTCGGAGAGCAGCGGCTCGATGCTGCCGGATGGCGCGGACTCCTGAGTGGGATCGATGCAGCCATGCTCGACGCGGTGTACCTCATGTGGGGCGCTGACCTGCACGATGGCGACAATGTGATGGCCAAGATCGAGGAGGCGGCTTTGGGGGGGATTCCGGGTTCTCGCAATGTCGGCGCACTCCGAGATGATCTCGAGACGTCGGTGAAGTCGCTGCTCACCTCGACCGCGAAGAACGCAGATTCCTTCAAGAAGTTGCAGTCGAAGCTGAAGGGGTGCAACGCCGACATGCGGGAGATCCGCATGCAGGCAGGCGAGTACGCCGACCTGCAACGTGACCGTGCGAATATCCAGAATGAAGTTGAGCAGATGAATGCGCGCAGGCTCGAGCTTGCGAGTGAGATCAGTGCTCGGGATGCTCTGCTGGCCGTCACGGAGGAACGGTTCGATCTCAACGGGGTCCGAGCGGATCTACGCGATCTCGATGTTGTTCCCGACTCTTGGGGTTCGCTGGTGGCCGCTCCCGATGCGTTGACGGATGCCGTGGGAGCTGTCGAATCTGCCGAGAGCGGCGTTGTCGAATCAGCCAGCGGTCTTCAATTGGCTCGGGACGCGGCAGGTCTGACGGTTGCAGAGGTGTCGGTGGTGAATGTCGGCCAACCCGACGTCATCTCCATGGCCCGGATCGGGCAGCAGCTGAGCGATGCTCAGGGGAAGCTCATCGAGTCCGAGGACCATCTGGGAGCGTGTCGCGCCGACTCCGACCGCAAGCAGCATGATCTCGATCGTGCGCTTGTCCCATGCCAGGGCCAGACTGTGGAGAAGTTACGTGGTGTCTCGCTCGAATCTGGCGACTTCGCCGACATCAGTACGAAGATCGCGCTTTGGTCAGACGCTGATTCCAAGGTTGTGTTGGCGCAAGCCGAGGTCGATCAACGCAAAGGTCAGCTCAGCGAGTCGAATGAGGAAGCTGGTCGTTCTCGTGACGCGTGGGAACTCTTCGGGGCCAGCTGTACAGCGCAAGAATGGTTACGCAAGGGTGGCACGAATATCGCGCGTTCTGAACCGGCCGGGCGTGGCCCTGAACTCTGGGTGTTCGCCATCGCGGCGGCAGTCTCCGTCGGCTCTTCGTTCGTCCTGCCCCGTATTGCCTGGTCGGTTGTCACCGTCGCTGCGTTCGTCTTCGCTTTCCTCGTTCAACGATCGGGCAAGCGGCGTGACAGCGATGAAGGTGTGGTGCCGGAAACTCCGAGTGAGGCCGCACGCGAAGCAGCGGACGCGGTGCTGTCCTCGGAGGACCGTGCTGCAGAAGCAGAGCGGCTGCTTTCATCGGCCCGTCGCGATCTCGTAACCGCCGAACAGCTTCGGGAGACCACCGCTCGAGCCGCGAAGGAGCGGGCCCAGGCATCCGGTGTTGATCTCCCATTCGGCCATGCTGAGTCGAAGTTTCAACTCGACGCGATCAACGCGGCAGTCATCGCGTTGGGCGAACTTGGCTCCTCAAAAAAGGCAGTGCGCTCAGCCAACACCGTTCACGAAGAACGCCACGACGAGACCGAGCGGCTGGCCCTGGAGGTTCGCACGCTTCTTGACAATTGCGGCGTGCCAGGTTGGGTGCAGATTGATGATGCGCCTGAGGTGATCGAGCTATTCCAACGTGTCACCGTTGCACGTCAAGCGGTCGACTCGGCCGAGGGTGATCGTGAGACGGTTCTCGAACAGTACGGCGATCTCATCGCTCTGGTTTCCGAGGAAATCGAGGGGTGGGCCCGCTCTGCGGTGGTTGAACGTTGCCGCGGACTGGCCGCGATTGTCGACGAACGTGAGAAGTTGAAGGACAGTGAGAGAACTCTCAGCCGTCTGATCGACAAGACGATGAGCGGAGACGAGCGCGCGCGAGAGGTGCAGCGAGGCGGTCACTCGAACGCGGAATTGGAACTCCAGAACGCCAGGCTTGGGGAGCAGCTTTCCGAAGTCGAGGATCGCCGGTCCGAGTTGGATAAGAAGTTCGGCGCCATCGGAGAACGCCTCGAGCAGATCGCCCAGGAGTCCGAGCTTGCACGGCTCAGCGCCGAGGCCGGAGCGCTCGACGACGCCTCCGACGACAGGGTGGTCGATGCTGCCGCACACAGTGTTGCCCTCCGATTGCTCACCCAGGTAGCCGAAGAGCAACGGCAGGCCAACCAGCCAGAGCTAGTGAAGCGGGCTAGCGAGTTGCTGGCGACAGTGCAGTCCGAATGGGAGCAGATCCTCGTGAGCCACGACGGGTCGACTGCAGAGGTGTCGGTGCGCGGAAGTGGAGGCGTCGAAGTGTCCGCACACCAGCTCTCCACCGGGGCTCGAGCACTTGTGTACCTGTCGTTGCGGCTGGCGATGGCCGATCAGGACGCGGTGAAGCGAGGATTCCGGTTCCCGATCATCTGTGATGACCCACTCATCCACATCGACGACAAGCGGGCTCGCTTGGTGTTGCCGTTACTTGCCGAGGCGGCCAAAAGTGGCCACCAGGTCGTGCTGTTCACATGCCATCGTCGGACGGTCGAGGCGGCCGGATCTGTCGGTGCGCACGTCGTTCCTCTCGACGGTGGCATCGACTGAACGCGAGGAATCCGAGCGCTGTTTCGCTCAGATGTTGTTGTGTCCGCGGTTCCTTCGCGTCGGTCGAGGCGATCGATGCGGTGCCAGTGTTACACCCATCGTGCAGTATTGGCAGCAGGCGTGGCGATAGCGGAGCTGCGCGACACTTGATCCTCGAATGACCGGAGTACCGAATGCGAATCCTCCATACCAGTGACTGGCACCTAGGCCGGAGTTTCGGTCCTGTCTCGCTGATCGAGCATCAGCAGCAGTTCATCGATTGGCTAGTCGAGCAGTGCGGCGAGTCTCGCATCGATCTCGTGGTGATAGCCGGCGATGTCTTCGACCGGGCCATCGCCCCGACGGAGGCCGTGATCATGTTTCGCGATGCATTGCTTCGGCTGCGCGAAACAGGTGCAGCGGTTGCCGTCATCACTGGTAACCACGATGGCGCCGACAGAGTGGCGTCGTACGATCACCTGCTCGATCTCAGTGGCGTGTACGTGCGTGGCGGCTACACGAACGTCGGCGAAGTGCTGCAGCTCGACTTTGAGGACGGTCCCCTCGATCTCGTGATGTTGCCATTTCTCGATCCGCAGGCGGCACCCGACGATCTTCCCGAACCCGTGGATCCGTCTGACGACGAATCGGCCGACAATTCGACGGCCGACGCTGACGACGCGTTCGAACGACGAATCCGGCGCACCCACCAATCAGTACTCGACGAGGCGATCTCAGCCACTCGCCCCAACCTGAAGGCGCCGCGTTCCATCGCCGTTGCCCACGCCTTCGTGGCTGGTGCAACCGTCAGCGACTCCGAGCGTCAACTGACCGTCGGTGGCGCCGGCACAGTTGATGCCTCCTTGTTCGATGGCTTTTCCTATACCGCTCTGGGCCACCTTCATCGCCCGCAGTTGGTCACTGGGACCAACACCGTTCGCTACTCGGGAACCCCGCTGGCCTATTCGTTCTCTGAAGAACATTCCAAGAGCATCACCATCATCGACATGCTTGCCGACGGCTCCTGCACCCTCGAGGAAGTCACTGTCCCAGTGGGTTTCGCCGTACGCACCATCATCGGCACGATCGATGAACTCCTACGCGCCGAACCCAAGTCGGCTGTTGTCGAGTCATTCATAAGGGCGATCATCACCGACCGTGGTGTGGTGCTCGACGCCAAGCAGCGGCTTGCCGCGGTCTATCCACACGTGGTGGAGATCGAACTCAAGCCCCAGGTCGAGGTGGGTAGCGAGACGCACAGTGCCATCGACCTGGTGAACCTGTCCGGGGTGGAGGCAGTGGAGGCCTTCTGGGTTGCTTCGGTCGGTGAGCCGCCGAGCGATAACCAACGTGGTCTTCTCCATCAAGCCATTGCTGATGCCGAGAGGAAGGTTGAGTCATGAGACCTCTACATATGGAGTTCCAGGCATTCGGGTCGTACCCTGGCAAACAAGTAGTCGACTTCGAGGCCTTGGGAAAGCGCGGCCTGTACGTGGTCGCAGGGCCCACGGGTACCGGTAAGACCACTGTCTTCGATGCCATGGTGTACGCGCTCTACGGAGCTATGCCGGGCCAGCGCTCCTCCGATGGTGATCCGCGTTCGCACCACGCCGCTGCCGATGTGGAGACATATGTAACGCTGGAGTTCGAGGCCGATGGTTCGCGCTACCGAGTACACCGCACTGCCAAGTGGGATCGGCCCAAGAAGCGTGGCGAGGGCACCACCACGCAGAATCCCAAGGCACTATTGGGCAAGATTGTCGGCGCCGGTACCGAACCACTCGCCACGCAGATCACCGCTTGCACCAAGGAGTGCGAGCATCTGGTGGGCCTTGACTCACGTCAGTTCCAGCGCGTGGTACTGCTGCCCCAGGGAAAGTTCACCCAGTTCCTGATCGCGACTGACGAAGAGCGCGAGACGCTGCTGCGCCAACTGTTCGGCGGCGAGTTGTACGAGAAGGCAGTCTTCTGGTTGAAAGATCTCGTCAGGCAGCTCGATCAGAAGGTCGGCAACGTCGACGTCGAGTTGCAGCATCACCGCACCAACGCCGTCGAGGCGCTGGTGCTCGTCAGAGAGAGGTGGCTCGACGACGTCGACGACCCATCGGCCGCACCTGAGGGCGCGTCTCTGTCTGACCTCGACGACGATGCGATTCGTGCTGCTCTTGCTGAGCTCGACCCGGTGCGGATCGAACGTCAACTACGAGTTGACAACCTTCGCACCGCGGCTACCGCAGCGACCAATGCGGAGACTTTGGGGAAGGCCGAAGAAAAGCGTTTCGGCGATGCGAGAGGTGCAGAAGCTCGGCTCGTGGAATTGCAGGCTCAGGGTGATGACATTGTGCTCGCCGAACAGCGCGCGGGAGCGTCGCGGCGTGCTCGTCCAGTGGTAGCGGCAGCTGACGTAGTCATCCGCGATCGAGCATTGGTGGAGAACGCGGTGAAGGCGCTGGAGGCAGTCCGAGTAGCCGTCACTGTTGGCTTCGAGGCATTGAGGCGACCGCAGCCGGTGTTCGACGCTGCCGCTGTGGCGGCCGCGGTCCAGCAGGCTGACGAGAAACTGAACGCGGATCGCCAACTACTAGCGGCAGCCAAGGGAGCGGACACTAAGGCTGCCGAGCAAGAGGCCGACCTCGCTACTGCTCAAACCAAGCACGACACGCTCGCTTCAAAGGCCGCCGATGCTGACACTGAGCTCGTGGAGTTGAAAGATCGGGCAGAATCACTCGGTCCAGTTGCTACACGGGTTGAGGTGCTCCAGGCTGGGCGCGACCAGGCTGATCAGCGTCTCATGACGCGAGTGAAACTCGATGAGGAAACTGCCCTGCTCGAAGCCGCGGTCAAGGCCGACATCGCAGCCAAGGGCATCTACGAAGGTCTGATGGAGCGCTTCGTAGCGACACAGGCACCGCGTCTGGCAGACGATCTCGAAGACGGTGAGCCCTGTCCGGTATGTGGGTCACCGGAGCACCCCGATCTTGCCAGCGATTCCGACGACGATCCGGTCGACCACGAAACGGTCGACGAAGCGCGTGAAGAGTGGTCGTCTGCCACGGCGACAGTGACACGTCACGAGACGGCAATCGAGACGATGCGTACCAGTCTCGCCGATGAGGACGAGCAGACAGTCGAACAGTTCGAGTCGGCACTCAGCGAGGCGAATTCAGCGCTGTCAACCGCCAAAGCTGCTGCCGCCGATCTGGAAACTGCGAATACTGCTATCGAGACGAAACAGGCTGAAGCGAAGACGGCCGCCGCCGCCGCTCGGGCCATGGAGAAACGTGCCGACGACCTGGGTGGTGTGGCAAGAACCGAACGTGTCGAAGCCGATCGCCTCGCCGCCGAGGCTTCCGCTATCGATGCCGACGCCTTGGCGGTTGATCTCGAGACCTTGTCGTCGCTGAAAGCCTCGACGGTTGACGTTGCGGCGCTCTTCGATTCTGTCACCAGCACGAGTGCTGCGCTCGTGGGAGCCGAGGCCCGGCTTGCAGAGACACTGGTTGAAGGTGAATACGCCGATGCCACTGCCGCTGCAGTATCAGCACTCGACCCCAAGGCCGAATCCGAACTCGACGATCGTGCCGCGGCTTGGCACAAGGAGGTGGACGGGCAGAAGACTCGGCTTCAGCAGTTGATCGAACAGGGCGTGCCTGAGACCCGGCCTGATGTCGAGAGCCTTGTTACTGCCGCCGAGGCAGCCAACAAATCTGCAGCCTTCGTCGCTGATGCATTCACCACTGCATCCAACGCGCTCGATGCGGCAACGCAGGAGCTGGACAGGGCCATCGCAATTGCAGCAGGGTCAGCCGATCTACGTGATCAGCGCGATACAGCGCGCACTGTCTTCCGCACATGCAACGGGGAGGCGGGCATCAGAGTGAAGCTCGAGCGCTGGGTGTTGGCTGGTGAACTCGATCGGGTCACCGACGCGGCAAACGTGCACTTGGCACGGATGACCAACCACCGATATCGGCTGGGCCGCAGCGCCGGTTCGAGGGGCGGGCTCACCCTCGAGGTTTTTGATGCCCACACGGGTCGGGCGCGTACGACGGTCTCATTGTCGGGTGGCGAGCAGTTCCAGGCATCGTTGTCGCTCGCTCTTGGCCTGGCCGACGTGGTGAGTCGCGGTGGCGCTGCCAGCGGAAAGCAGTTCGAGGCACTCTTCGTCGACGAGGGGTTCGGATCTCTCGATTCCGATGCTCTCGACGACGCCATCCGTGCGCTTGCGTTGCTCCAGGAGGCTGGTCGCACGGTTGGCGTCATCACTCATGTCGAGGCGATGAAGCAGCAACTTCACGTTGGCATTGAGGTGGAGCGACTTCCCGACGGAAAAGGCTCGACCCTTGTGGTGCATCCTTGATGCCACTCGCGCTGTCGGGCAACTTTGTGACACCCCTCGCGTAATATCCCTACTACATGTTTCACCTGCACCACGCCGACGAACTCGATCCCTTGTTGGAGTCGTTGGCTGACCTGTTGGCCGCTCCGCCCGATGATCCGTTCACGCCAGATGTCCTCGTGGTTCCCACTGCCGGCCTGGCCGACTATGCGATGGCTGGGCTCGGTCATCGGCTCGGTGCAACCAGCCCCGATACCGGCGACGGTGTCGTAGCGAACGTCGAGTTCATGTTCCCAGGGCGTTTCTTGGCCCTGGCGCTCGGCGACCCTGTTCGCGCCGCCGACTCGCAATCAGACCCCTGGCAGCTTTCCCGTCTCACCTGGGCGGTGCTCGAAGAGTTGGTTGCCGGGTCGGTCGATGTCCCCACTCCCAGTGACGATGGGGCCGACCAGTGGGCACTTGCCCGCCATATCGCCGATCTGTTCGATCGCTATTCCACTCAACGACCCCGGATGATCGAGGCCTGGGCGGCCGGCGACGACGTCGACGGAACGCTGACTGGCGATGGTGAAGCTGCCATTCTCAGCGGAGCTCAGCTCTGGCAAGCCCAACTGTGGCGTGCCGTGCGGTCACGCATCGGGGTTCCATCTCCGCCCGAACGTCTACCGGGGTTACTCGCTGCACTTCGGTCGGGCGAGGTGCAACCGGCATTGCCGCAACGAGTGTCACTGTTCGGGGCAGGGTCGATCGCTCCGACGATGTTGGCTGTGCTGAGCACGCTGGGTGAAGTGCGCGATGTGCATGTGTTCTTGCGTCACTCGTCGCGTACGGCGTGGGCTTCGTCTCCACACCTGTTGGGCGGATCGTTGATGGCCCGCAACATGCTCGACATCGCGTCCCACACGACTCATCCTCTCGTGGCTTCGTGGGGGCGACCACCGCTCGAGACTCGTGCGTTGATCGGTGGTCTTACCGATGTCGCCGAACATTCGGAATCGATCGATGTCAACCGAGCCACTGAGCCCACCTTGCTACAGGCTCTCCAGAACGAGATTCGCCTCGACGAAAGGCCCACGTTGCATCCCGAGCTCGATGCCGCCGACGGAAGCTTGCAGGTTCATGCGTGCCACGGCGAGGTCCGCCAACTCGAGGTGTTGCGTGACGCCCTCGGGCATGCCTTCGTGGCAGATCCGACCTTGGCTGCTCACGACGTGGTGGTGCTGTGCCCCGATCTCGAACGCTTCGCCCCGCTTGTCGAAGCCGTCTTTGACCGTGGGCCGCTGCCGGTGCCGGTTCGCATCGGCGACCGGTCTTTGACCACCGACGACCCGCTCACGGGTGCATTGCAGGCGCTGCTCGGGCTGGTTTCGGGCCGGGCCAGCCTGTCGGAGGTTCTCGCGTTCGTGCAGTTCGAGCCTGTCCGTACCCGCCTGGGCTGGTCGATCAACGACGTTGAGCAGCTCGCCAGTTGGTGTACCGAACTTGGCACTCACTGGGGCCTCTCGCCCGAGCATCGCACGGCATGGGGCCTTCCCGACACGATCACCACAGGCACCTGGCGGGGCATGGTCGACCAACTCCTGGCGGGTACTGCGATGTCGGCGCCGACGCCCCGTGTGGTCCTCGGTTCCGTGGTTCCGTACGACGATCTCGGTTCCGATGATCTCGAACTCGTCGGCACATTGGCCGACCTGCTGGCGCGCCTCGTTGATCTACATGTTGCGGTGCAGCACTCGCGCCCCGTTGCCGAGTGGGTCGAGTTGTTACACGAGATGCTCGACACGTTCTGCGAAGTCGACGACGACCAGGCATGGCGCCTCCAGCGCGTGCATCGCGAACTCGATGCGATCGCAACGTCGGCACAGCACGGCGATTCCGTGGAAGAGACGTGCGACATACCGCTGGCAATGCACGACATCCGCGCCCTGCTCGGCGATTCGATCGCCGATCGCCCCGGGCACCTGTCGCTGCGTAGTGGTGCTGTCACCGTCAGCTCGCTCGTGCCGCAACACGGTGTGCCGGCCCGCATCGTCTGCCTGCTCGGTCTCGATGACGGTGCGCTACGCGCGGGCACCTTCGACGGCGACGATGTTCTGGGAGCTCACCCGTGTATCGGCGAGCGCCACCCTCGTTTCCGGGGGCGTCAGGTGCTGCTCGATGCGGTTCTGGCTGCTCGCGATCGGTTGATCATCACCTGCAACGGTGCCGACATCACTACCAATCACGACACTCCGTTGATCGTGCCGCTGGTCGAACTGCTCGATGTCGTCGGTGAGACGGTCGAGTTGGACGAGCGTGGTGCTCCGGTTGTGGTTCATCATCCGCGGCACGGCTTCAACGAGGCAACTCTGCAACCGGGTGCACTCGTAGAGGGCGTCGATGTGCCGTTCACGTTCGATACGTCGATGCTCGCCGCGGCTGAGGCCCGTCGTGTGGCCGAAGATGACGCTGCCGGCCAGTCGGCCTCCTCTGATTCTGTCGAGTCGCCGTGGAGTCTCCCGCAGGTTCCATTTGACGCGGCCGAGCTCGGTGATCTCGTCGAGGCCATCGTCAATCCGTCCAAGGTGTATCTCCGCCAGCGTTTGAATGTTCATCTACCGGGTGAGGCCGAGCACTTCGACGACGGTCTCTCTATCGCCGTCGATCCGTTGCGAAAGAGCCAGCTCGGACGCGATCTGCTCGGTGTTCGCCGCCACGGTGAACCCATCGACGAATGGACGGCCATCGCCCGTCTCGATGGTTCCCTGCCGCCGGGTGAGTTGAGCACGGCGGCATTGGCAGCGGTCAGTGACGAAGTTGCCGAATTGGAAGCTGTCGCCGATACGTGGGGAGTGCCGCTTGCCGGCACCGACGAGGTGGTGATCGAGCAGCTGGTACCGAGCAAGGCTCCTGCGGATCAGCAAGCCGACCTTCGCCTGACCGGAGCCGTCGCCGGCACGGACGGAGCCCGGCTCGTGAATATCCGTTTCGCTCGCCCGAAGCCGTCGCACCTCCTCGCCTTGGCGATGCAACTGGCGGCCGTGCAACGCCAGCAGCCTGATACCGATTGGTCCGGCGTGCTCATCAGCCGCGGCAGCAGCGAAAGGTCTAAGCCAACCGCCAATGGGTTGCGCATCCGTGGTTCGGGCGCCGAGCAGCTGGCCAATGCCGAGCGGATGCTCACCCTCGGGGCTGACCTGTTCGCGTGGTCGCGCCGCGATGCGGTTCCGCTGTTCGACGAGACATCCCCGCTGCTCGTGGTCGGCGATCTCGCCGGCGCATACAAGGCATTCGACGACGATCGAAAGAACGCGCAGGTCAACCTGCTGTGGGCCGATGCTTCGCTCGACTCGTTGTTACTCGATCCGATCGTCGCCACCGACCCTCCGTGGCTGTCGGAGTTCGCTGATCCTGACCATCCCGATAGCCGTGCGGTGGCCGTTGCCCGGTGGGTCTGGCAGACCTTTGACGACACCACCGAAGAGACCGATGCCTCCGGCCAACCGGTACAAGGCGACGAGGGCGACGCAGGCGGTGATGCGGCGTGACCGCAGAATTCGATCTGCTCGGCTCGTTGCCGTCGGGACGTTTGGTCATCGACGCCAGCGCCGGTACGGGCAAGACCTATTCGCTCAGCGCGCTGGTAGTTCGGCACGTCGCCGAACGTGGGGTCGAGGCTTCTGAGCTGCTCGTCGTCACATTCACGAGGGCGGCGGCGGCCGAGTTGCGCGACCGCACTCGACGTGTCCTCGTCGAGTCACTTGCCGCGCTCGACAGCGGCCGGGTGCCCAACAGCCATCCATGGATGCAGGTGCTCCTCGACCCTGACGAGGCTGAAACGACGAGGCGTCGTGAACGTATAGCCGCCGTGATCGCCAACTTCGACGAGGCCACGATCACCACTATCCACGGCTTCTGCCAGCAGGCGCTTCGTCAGCTGGGTCTGCGCTCGGGCTCGCCGCTGAACAGCGAACTCGGTGAGAGCGGTACCGCGGTGGTCGACGAAGTGTGCCGCGACCTTGTCATCGCTGCGCTCGTCGACCAGCCCGATGCGCTGAGCTGGCCGGGTAAAGACGTTCGCCCTGCCACGGTTCTCAACCGTCTCATCGAGTCGGTCAACAGCCTGATCGGCAATCCCGGAGCTGTGGCCGTGCCCCACCGCACCTCCGACACGCCCGCAAAGAAAGACACGCCCGAGCGGCTCACACGGTGGGTCGACCTCGTGCACCAGGCGGTCGATGAGGTCGCCCGCCGTCGCGTCGTGCGCCAGGAGATGGGTTACGACGATCTGGTCACACGGCTGAACGATGCCATCACCGATCCCTCCGATGGCCCCGCCGTGGTCGCTGCGTTGAGCAGTCGGTACAAGTTGGTGCTTGTCGACGAATTCCAAGACACAGACCCTGTCCAGTGGCGCATCTTCGAAACTGCCTTCAAGGGTGATCTGGTCACGGTGGGCGACCCCAAGCAGGCGATCTACCGTTTTCGCGGCGCCGATGTGCACGCCTACCTGGCCGCTACGGCCGGGCACGACCCTGTTCGTCTGCGGACGAACTATCGCAGCGATGCCGACCTCGTGAAGGCCACGAACGCGCTGGTCGATGGGGTCGAACTCGGCGCCGAGAGCATCGTTGCCGACCCCGTGCACGCGGCGCCGTCGGCTCCCGATCGATCACTCAGCCCTGGCGTTCCGGTCGTCGTCCGTCGGGTGTCGAGGGATCCCCGGTTGATGAAGGGGTCGAACGTCTCGTCTCCGCTGGTCGCCCGCTCGATCCTCAGAGATCTCGTGCATGTCGTGACCGACCTATTCGACAATCACGAACTCACCGACAAGGGTGATGTGGCACCCGTCAATCCTGGTGATATTGCCATCCTCGTCCCATCACACACCCGCGCTGCCGAGGTCATTCGAGCCCTCGGTCGAGCCGGGATCCCTGCGGTGACCACCCGCACGGGCAGCGTGCTCGACACTCCAGCAGCCGACGAGTGGGCGACATTGCTGGCCGCGCTCGAGCGTCCTTCTCACGCCCCCACGGTTCGTGCCGCGGGACTCGGTGTGTTCTTGCGTCGCAGCCCGGCCGATCTCGATCCGTTGGCCGATGGTGCCACGGAACGTCTCGCCGAACTGCAACAGCAATGCGCGAAGTGGGCAGATCAACTGGCGAGTCGTCCACTGCTCGCCTGGTACGACGAAGTGCGCTCCAACAGCGATCTTGTCAGCTCACTTCTCGAGGAGCAGGGAGGGGAACGAGAGCTGACCGACATCGATCACGTTGCCGAATTGTTGGCGAGTGAGTTCGGTGGTGTCGGTACGTCCGCGGTGGCCGTACGGCGCGGCCTGGAGCGGATGCGCGTAGAGGCCGAGGAGGCCACCGAACCGGGGCCGCAGATGCGCCGGATCGACTCCGATGCACAAGCCGTTCAGGTCACCACGCTGCACAGCAGTAAGGGTCTCGAGTATCCGATCGTGTTGCTTCCGTTCTCCTGGCAGTCTCCGCCGTCGCGAGGCCCGCTCATTTAC
This sequence comes from Actinomycetota bacterium, assembly GCA_015767405.1. GTDB lineage: Bacteria > Actinomycetota > Acidimicrobiia > Acidimicrobiales > Ilumatobacteraceae > Sva-07. Next base: position 3,658 of record JADWMG010000023.1, on the reverse strand, counting down.
AACGACAACGATGGCCAACGGATCATCGACATCGCTACCAGCCAGGGTTGGGGCGGCCCCGACACTGACACCAAGGAAAAGGCCCGCAAGCACTATGCCGCGGTGGCGCAGCGCGGCGATCAGTTGCGGTTGCTGTATGTCGGCTTGACGCGGGCGCAGCACCGCACGATCGTGTGGTGGGCTCCGAGTTGGGGGAGCGACAAGTCAGCTCTTGCAACGGTGCTGTTCGACCGTGACTCGTCGGGAGAACCGCAGCGGTCGCAGCCGAAGCTGGTGGAGGGGTCGCGAGGCGGTCTGACCTCAGAGATGCCCAAGTTCCAGGGCAAGTCGGCAACCGATGCCGACGCGATTGAGATACTGGGGGTGTTGGCTGAGCGCAGTGATGGGTTGATCGAGATGGCTAGTTGCGCGATCGAGGCACCGTTGGTCCGCTGGAACCCTCCGGCTGTTTCCGACGACGAGTCAGGGTTGGCCGTAGCCGATCCGGGCGATCGCAAGGTTGCCGACCCGACGTGGCGCCGATGGTCGTTCACCTCGATCACCCGCACCCGCGAGTGGACGGGCGGTCACAGCTTCCCCGAAGCGCCCGTTCGCGGCGGTAGCGATGAGCCGACGGTCGAACCCGACGAGCCGATCCTCGCCGTCGATGCTGATCTTGGGGTCGATGCCGATCCTGTCATCGATGCCCAGCGCGATGCAGGTGTTCCGCCGATGCCGCTTGCCGATGTTGCCGGCGGTACCGCGTTCGGCACACTCGTACATGAGGTGCTCGAAGTGGTCGACCCGACGAGCGTCGAGTTGGAAGCTGATCTGCAAATTGCCGTCGACGATCAGTTGCACCGCGACCGCATCGACGTCGACCCGGAGGTGCTCGTCGCCGGTCTCGCGGCAGCGGTGCGTACTCCGCTAGGGCCGTTTGCATCAGGTTCACGCCTGGCCGACCTACCCGTCACCGACCGGCTGGCCGAGCTCGAGTTCGACCTCCCCGTCGCCGACGGCCGGGTCGCTGTGTCCAGCATCGGTGATGTTCTGTTGGCCACCCTGCCAGCTGACGATTCGATGCGGCCGTATGCCGAAGCGCTCGCCGCTGATCGATTCAGCGTCGACCTCGCCGGCTACCTGCAAGGGTCGATCGATGCCGTGCTCCGCGTGCCCGGCGTGGGCGACGACCACCGCTACGTCGTCGTCGATTACAAGTCCAATCGCCTGCACGCGCGGGGAGCTGCGCGGCCGCTCGACGCCTACCATCCCGACCGGCTCGTCGGCGCGATGGCCGAGCACGACTATGTGTTGCAGGCGCTGCTCTACAACGTTGCTCTGCACCGGTTCCTGCGTTGGCGGCTGCCCGACTATCGCCCCACCGATCACCTCGGCGGCATTGCCTATCTGTTCCTGCGCGGCATGGTCGGCGAGCAGACTCCCACTTACGAGGGTCAGACATATGGAGTGTTCACCTGGTGCCCTCCGGTAGAGACGGTCGAAGCACTCGACCGTCTGATGGCAACGGGAGCGCTGGTATGACCGAAGTGGCAAGCGTTCGAGTTCCCGATGCGGTGCATTCCCTCGCGCCGTATGTCGATGCCGGCGTACTCGGCGCAGCTGAGGTCCACCTTGCGGCGTGGGCCGTGGGTGCTGGGGGAGTGTCCGACGACGACATTGCGTTGGCGATCGCCATGGCCGCATGGGCAGCGCGGCACGGCCACGCCTGTGCTGTGCTCGGCGAGTTGCCCGATGTAGTTGCCCGCCAGCTGGCGAACCCTTTCGGCGGGGCGACCAACGACGATGTCGTCGACATCGCGTGGCCCGACCCGACAGTGTGGCTCGACGCTCTACGTTCCGCTCCCGACACCGTCGTGCGCGTCGTAGACGGCCCCGATCTCGTGCCGGTGCTTGACGATCGACCGCTCGTCGTCTGGGGCGACCGGGTGTACCTCCAACGCCATTGGGCCGACGAGTGTGCGGTCGCCGCCGCCGTGCGTGAGCTGTCGGCTCCGGCCCACGGCAATCTCTCGGATAACAACGACTCGAACGACAATATCTCGGACGACAACATCTCGGAGGGCAGTCTCTCGGACGACGCAGCGACTCTGCTCGACAACTTGCTGCCAGCGGAGGTCGACGGCGAACCGAACCGTCAACGCCAGGCCGCCGACACCGTGCTGGCGAACCGGCTTGCCCTAATCGCCGGCGGTCCCGGAACGGGTAAGACCTACTCGGTGGCGCGCCTGCTGGCCGTGCTCTTGGAAGATGGCGTTGCGAACGGCGAGCCGCCACGAGTAGCACTCGCTGCTCCAACGGGTAAGGCCGCGGCCCGGATGCAGGAGTCGATCGCAGCTGCGCTCGCAGAGCCCGACGTACTCGAGCACGTCAGCGAGCCGGTGCGGGCGGCGCTGGCCGATGTTGTACCGAGCACGATCCACCGCCTGCTCGGTCCGCTCCCTACTCAACGCCGTCGTTTCCGCCACGATGCCAGCAACCCGTTACAGCACGACTTAGTGGTCATCGACGAGGCATCGATGGTGTCGCTGCCGCTCCTGGCGCGGTTACTCGAGGCAGTTCGCCCCGACTCCCGTCTGGTGCTCATCGGCGATCCCGACCAACTCGAGAGTGTTGAGCTCGGCGCCGTGTTGGGCGACATTGTGAAGGCGGCATCCAAGGCTGATTCAGACGGTTCAGCAGGCCCACTGGCAGGTCACCTGGTACGCCTGATCCGTGGTCACCGCTTCGGCGGAGATTCACCGATCGCACTACTGGCCGACGCCGTCCGCCGCGGCGATGCCGACGCCGCGATCGACCAACTCATGGCCGGCGAGGCCGCCGACGTGGATGGCTCCAGCGTGCGTTTCGTTCCGACCGCGAATCCACTCGATCCCGTCTCGATCAACGCGGTCCAATCAGTGATAGCTCCTGTCCTGGCCAACGTCCGTGAGGCAGCCGAAGCCGGTCGTGCCGAAGATGCGCTGCGATTCGTGAGCGCGGCCCGCATCCTGTGTGCGCACCGCCTCGGCCCGTTCGGGGTGTCGACCTGGAATCAGCTGGCCGAGAATTGGATGTGCGGAGAAGGTGGCCCCGACGGCATCTGGTACGCGGGTCGGCCATTGTTGGCGACCCGTAACGATCAGAGCCTCGGGCTCTCCAACGGCGACACCGGAGTTGTCATCCGTGACGGCGAGCACCTGGTCGCCGTGTTCGATTCAGCGCTCGGTGTTCTCCGCTTCGACCCCGTCCAGCTCGTAGACATCCAGACTGCTTACGCGATGACGGTTCACAAGAGCCAGGGCTCCGAGTACGACACTGTCGTGATGATCATGCCGCCGATTACCTCGCCATTGGTCGGTCGAGAGCTTGTCTACACCGGAGTCACCAGAGCCAAGAAACACCTACTCGTAGTCGGCTCCGAAGCCACAGTGCGCCTCGCCGCCGAAACCCCCGCCCGCCGCATGACAGGCCTGGCAGAATCACTGGTCGGGCTGTCGTAGATCTCACTACTCTGTGCGGATGGCCCTGGAGATCGAAGTCGAGTACGACCAACGAATCGACCCGATCGGTTCGCCGCCCCACACCGGTCTGTTCACACCACCATCAGCACAAGATCCACGACCACGGCTGACAAATCAGCCTCGGTCCCAACAGCGAACTCACCCTCGCTCCCCGACGA
>JADWMG010000399.1 GCA_015767405.1 Actinomycetota bacterium | reverse complement strand
GCGCCGGCCGGCGGTGACGAGTTGATGCGGCTCGACGAGCCGCTGGCTGTCTTGGCCATCACGTCGCTGGTAGTCGAAACGCACCTCCTCACGGTCTCGACACGCCGCAGCGAGCACACTGAGTGCTTCGGGGTCGACGACGTCATCGTCGGCTGTCCACCGCATCGGAGTGACGCTCGATTGCAGCGCTGATACCTGTCGTCGTAGCCGATCTGGCAACAGTTGTTCGATCTTGGTCAGGGCTCGTAGCGACGATTCCTCCATGCCACCAATGGCAGCCCCCGCGGCGTAGCGCAAACCAACGGCGACTGCGACGGCCTCGTCATCGTCGAGCACCAGTGGCGGCACGTGAGCCCCTGTTGCCAGGCGATAGCCCCCTTCGGTTCCCGAGGTGGCATCGACGGGATAGCCAAGGTCGCGCAGCCGATCAACGTCACGGCGCACCGTCCGTTCCGTGACTTCGAGGCGTTCAGCGAGTTCGGTGCCCCGCCACAAACGGTGGGTCTGAAAGAGCGAGAGCAGTTGCAGCGCTCGGCCGGTGGGATCTTTCGGCATTTTCCCAGTCTGCCACCCATTGAGGACCGATCCTGTCCGCAATGGCCCCTACCGTGGTCTCAAACCCGCCCCCGAACAGATACAGAGGAAAACAATGTCCAATCCAACCGACTTCCCCGAATCCACCCTCATCTCAGTCAACGGTGTGCAACTCGAAGTGTTTGAAGCAGGCCGCGAAAACACAGGCAACCCCATTGTGCTCTGTCACGGCTGGCCAGAACACGCCTTCTCCTGGCGCCATCAGATGCCCGCCCTTGCCGCAGCCGGCTACCACGTCATCGTCCCCAACCAGCGGGGTTATGGCAACTCATCGCGTCCGACCGAAGTCACCGACTACGACATCGAGCACCTCACAGGTGATCTCGTCGGATTGCTCGACCACTACGGATACGAAGACGCCACCTTCGTCGGTCATGACTGGGGCGCGATGGTCGTTTGGGGACTCACCCTCTTGCACCCAACCCGAGTCAACAGGGTGATCAACCTGAGCGTGCCGTACCAAGATCGCGGAGAACAGCCCTGGATCGAGTGGATGGAATCCGTCTTTGGTGGCGACTTCTACTTCGTCCACTTCAATCGGCAGCCAGGTGTCGCGGATGCCGTGTTGGACGAGAACACGTTGCAGTTCCTTCGCAACATGTACCGGAAGAACGTGCCTCTCGTAGCGCCTGAGCCAGGCATGATGATGATGAATATCGCCAGAGCAGAAACACCATCCGGTGAACCCATCATGAACGACAGCGAACTTGCCGTTTATGTCTCGGCATTCGAGTCAACAGGGTTCACAGGCAGTATCAACTGGTACAGGAACCTTGACCGGAACTGGCACTTGTTGGCGGACGTGGACCCAATCATCCAACAGCCCACCCTCATGATCTACGGCGACCGGGACATGGTCGCGAAGCTTGAAAATCTGAGCGACTTCGTGCCCAATGTGGAAGTGGTCAACCTGGACTGCGGTCATTTGATCCAGCAAGAGAAGCCGGAAGAAACAACACAAGCGATCTTGTCATGGCTTGAACAGCAGGCTGCCTCCTAAGTCCACGAGCGTGTCAAGGTCCATCATTCCACCCTCGGCCCGACCGGAGGGTGGAATGGACGCCCACCGCAGCGCCGTTCGGAGTTTGATTGCGTTCAGCACCGGAAAGCGGCCATTCCGCTCGACCCCAGGAGACAGAACGTGCCCGCTATTCAACCCCCACCGACGGCGTCGGACCACGCCGCCACGTGGAGGTTCGACTACCCGATCTACCACGTCGAGACGCGGCCCCAATGGCGATCGTGGCTCAAGCACAACCACACCTCGACCCGAGGCGTGTGGTTGTGCTCCTGGCGTACTAGCACCGGCCGACCACGGGGCCCGTACCCAGACGTCGTCGAAGAAGCAATCTGCTTCGGGTGGATCGATTCGACCTCCACCTTCCTCGACGACGACCGTGGCCTCCAGCTGATCACACCGCGGAGGGCCA
>JADWMG010000398.1 GCA_015767405.1 Actinomycetota bacterium | reverse complement strand
CGACGGTCGGGGATTCCTGGGTTTGTGTCAGCGGAAACGGGTGTGCCACAGGTATGTGCTGACACAAACCGTGGTTTGGCCTTGGCGGCCTGGCGACCTCGCGGCGGTTAGGTGTCGATGCGGGTGAAGAAGTCGGCGAGTTTGGCTTGATCGAAGCGGGCGGTCAGGTGGCCTTCGTCGTCGTGGCCGATATCGAGCGCGGGGCAGAAGAAGTCGTCTTGACCGACCCAGAAATGCGGTGAACCCTTGACTCCGCGGGCCAGGCCCGCTTCGTAGTCGACCCGCACGGCGTCGCACGCATCCAACCCCGGCACGGGCAGGTCGTAAGCGGCACAGATCTCAGTGAGCACGTCCATGTCGCCGACATTCACGCCACCCTCGAAAAGGGCCTCTCGAAGCTCGAGACTCACAGCGAGACCGGTAGCCGCGTCGCGGGCATAGGCGGACGCGACCAGATTCAGTGCGGGAATCGTCGATGCAGGCCAGTGATCGGCGCTGACGCCGGAGAAGTAGTCGACGTCTAGCTGGTCTGCGATGACGCACGACTTCGTCGCAACGACCTCGGCATCGAGCGCAACACCGTTGACCCACTCCAGCGGCCATGCCCGCACGATCACGTCGATCGGCTCGTCCATCTCAGCAACGTGGCCCACGACCTGCTTGAGCCCGACATGCGTAAACGGGCAGGTGATGTCTGCGAAGACCTCGAGTGGAGCACTCATGGGGTCAGAAAGAAACAGGGTTCGGACATGAACCCAGTATCGCTGCTCGATGAGAGTTCAGGCACCCCAGGTCGGGAGCACCAGCTGGGAGGAATCGCCCGGGCCGGGGGTCCTCGCCGCCCCGGCCCGCACGAGATCAGTTGATCTTCTCGACCAGGGTCGTGTGGCCCGAGTTCGGAGCGAAGAGGCCAGCGGCATCGTCCACCATCTTGTGGTAGCCGGCGTCACTCAGCTGGAAGTCATCGAATGCATCGACGTCCGCAGTCGAGTCAAAGCCGATAAGCCACGCTACGTCTGCAAATCCGCCGTAGCCAGCCTTCACGAACGCGCTTTGGTTGCCCGTGGTTTTCGTCATGTAGTCGGCAATTTTCACGCCGAACTCCATTGCATTGCCGAATTGACCGTCAGCCATCGAAGCTCGCGTCACTCCGTAGAACCTCGATGTAGCCGCTTCGAGTGGGGCGGTGATGAAGCGGGCCATCGCATCTTCCGCGGGTGCCATGAACAAGCCGTTCATGCCCTCGACAGCTTCGAGATAGCCGGCGTCGGCCATCAGCTTGTCTTGGTTGGCTTGGACCTGGTCGAACGAATCAACCCGCATACTCCAGGTAACGGTGCCAATCGGTGCACCGAACCGACCGGTGAATACGTTGACGTCCTGACCCAGAATTCCGCTGACCCGTGCGGCAATCGAAACTGCGGCAGGTAGTGCCTCGAATTGCTTGCCGAGCGCGGCAATCGTGGAACGTGAGAATAGGTACATGGCGAGGATCCTTCTTGTCGGTTGATGTAACCGTTCAACCATGCTCCAAAAACGGACTAGCGTCTATGACTTCGATCACACAGGCCGACAAAACCGTTGGGGTGCAGTCCGTTCGTGGGTCGGGAGGGGAAATGGAAACAGTTGTAATGCCGACGGTGGGGGCCGTCATTGCTGAACACGGCCGGCGACGCTCTTGCGCGCCCGGTGAGGTCCTATTCCTCGAAGGTGATCATTCCCACTACGTGTATGCGTGTGATGAAGGCCGCATCAGGATCTTCCTCACGATGAAATCCGGGCGCGAGTTGCTGCTCGGGATCAAACGTCCGGGCGAAGAGTTCGGAGAGATCTCGGCGTTCGACGGGCGCCCGAGGTCGGCGAGTGCCGTAGCGCTCGAAGCCAGTTCCGTCTTCGAGCTCCCCGGTGAGGATTTTGCCGGTCTGCTCACCGAATCGCCAGAGCTGGCTGCCGCCGTTCTTCACAACATGAGCGCTCAGCTTCGCCGCGCCAATGACCGGCTGGTTGCCCGCAACTCGAACAGTGCCA
>JADWMG010000135.1 GCA_015767405.1 Actinomycetota bacterium | reverse complement strand
GTACTCGAGTCACTGCGAACGCCGGTCGCTCTCACCGGTGGATAGCTTCGACATGACCATGGCTCAAATCTCTCGCCATCGTCCCGCCTACATCGCGCAGGGCACTTGGCGAAGTGGAGCGCTCCACGTGTGGGGTTGGAACAGCATCGACACTGCATCCATGGCGTGGATGTACGGCGGGTTTCGCATACTCGACGACGACGGGTCGCGCGCCGGTTGGCACGACTCACCGATCTCGTACGGCGCGCTCGCTCGCATCATGATCGACCTGCCGGACCAACCGTCACTCCACGCCTCCTCGGTGCAACTCGACGCGATGGGCATGGCGGTCTGGCTCTCCGACCTTCCGCCTCCAGAATTCCTGTCGGACTCGCTTGAATGGTTCGCGCGTATCGCGGAACTCGCCCGGCGAACCGTCTCCACTGGGCGCATTCTGCCGACCGTCACCAACGAGGGTCCGTTCACCGTTGGCCGGTGGGTGCCAGCACACGAACCCGAGATTGAGAACACTCTCGACGCGCTCACAGCATCAATGCCACCAATCTGCACAGCCGGATCGAGCGCCAGCCCCGCCATGATCTACGCCCAACTGGTTGACGGAATAGCCAGAACTTTCCTCTACCAGGGTGGATGGAAAGCCGACGTGGGTCGCCAGCGCAAGTCATCCGTTCAGGCCCTCCGAGCAACATTCGGTGCCCTCGCCAAACCCGACCACGTCATCCGTGGTGGATCCGACGATTTCGTAATCGCGATCAAGCAACTCCGCGACGAACTCGACCGCCACCGAAAGCATGTCAGCGGCGAACCCGTGATCGTGCCGCGACTGAGATTGATCATCTCCGAGGATCCACTCGAACCCTGGATCGTTCGGCTCGAATTGCTAGACGACAACGACCGCGCCCGCTGGTGTACAGCGAGCGATGTCTGGGAGCGCAACAAAACCGCGCTCGAGGTCGCCAAGAGTGAGGAACACATCGCCCTCTTGGCCGACATCATCGGCACCACTATCCATCAGGTGGTCGAGATTCCCGGCATCGCGGAATTTGCGCTCCAAGACGAGCCGACCCAGGTCGAGCTCGAACTCGAACTGGCCGAGGAGTTCATCGACATCGCCCCAGTCGAGCTCGAACGCCTAGGCATCGAATTGATCGGACCGGAGAGACTCATTAGGACGAGCGTGAGCGTCTCGGGCGAAGCTACTCCCGCGCCTGCGGACGACCGCCGCAAACAGTTCGGTAAAGAAGCCCTGATCGAGTGGACACTGGTGATCGGCGACGAGGAAATCTCCGAAGCCGAGATCTCCAGAGCGGAAGAAGCCGGTGCCACATTGCTTCACACCGGGCACCGCTGGGTGCGCATCGACGCTGACGAACTCCGGCGCAAGCGGGCCAAGCTCAGTGAACTAAAAGCCAATCACAGCCGAGTTCAACCGCTGGAGCTACTCCAACTCACCGGCCAGGACAACGACGACGACGCTGCGCCCGTCTCAATTCGCGTCGACGACGAGGACCAGGACAGCAGCCCAGACCAGCTAGATCGAACCGAGTCAATCACCGAGTTCGATTGGGTCCGCAATCTGCTCGACGGCCTCCCCGACGAGCGCCTCAATGAAACACACGAGTCGAGCGACTTCGTCGGCGAACTCCGGCATTACCAGCGACGCGGCCTGTCGTGGATGCAGTTTCTGGCCAAACTTGGCCTCGGTGGTTGCCTCGCCGACGACATGGGACTCGGCAAGACGGCAATCACGCTCGCCCACCTAGTGGAACGGCCGGGCCCACACCTTGTGGTGTGTCCGCTGAGTGTTGTCCACAACTGGAGTCTCGAGTCTGAACGCTTCACACCCAAGCTCGATGTGCGAATCCACCACGGGGCCAATCGCAGTCGTCCGGGTCAAGGAGCTCTCGAAGACGACACCTTGTTCGACTCCGACCCGGAACGCCAGCTCGTGGTGACCACGTACGGGCTCCTGCCCCGCGACCTCGAACACCTCGGCAGCATCGAGTGGTCGACCGTCGTGCTCGACGAGGCCCAGATGGTCAAGAATCCGAACACAAAGGCGGCGCGCGCTGTACGCCAACTCCGCGCCGGACAGAAGCTGGCCCTGACCGGCACACCCGTTGAGAATCGGTTGAGTGAGCTGTGGTCGATCCTCGATGCAGTGAACCCCGGCCTGCTGGGAAGTCTCGCCAAGTTTCGCGAGCGATACGGAACCCCGATCGAACGACATGGTGATGCGGATGCAGCGGCACGGCTACGGCGCATCACACAGCCGTTCATCCTGCGGCGCACCAAAGCCGACCGACGGCTCCTCCCCGACTTGCCAGACAAAATCGAACAGATCGCCTACGCCAAACTCACGCGCGAGCAAGCAACCCTCTACCAACAGGTGGTCGATCAACTGCTGGAGGACGCCGAAAAGTCGAGCGGCATGCGTCGCCGCGGCCTGGTGCTCGCCGCGCTGATGCGTCTCAAGCAGATCTGCAACCATCCAGCGCATGCCCTCAAGGACGGGTCTCGGCTCTCCGGCAGGTCGGGGAAGCTCACCCGATTCGACGAGCTGGTCACCGATCTACTCGACCAGGGCGAACGGGCGCTCGTCTTCACGCAATTCCGTGAGATGGGTGAGCTCCTCAGGCAGCACATCAGTGAGCAGTTCCAGTTCGACGCCGAATTCCTCCATGGCGGCGTGTCCCGCGGGGGACGCACTCGTATGGTCGACGCCTTCCAGGATGGATCCGGACCTCCGCTCCTCCTGATCTCGCTGAAGGCCGGCGGCACTGGACTCAACCTCACGGCCGCAAGCCAAGTCATCCACTACGACCGCTGGTGGAATCCTGCCGTTGAAGATCAAGCGACCGATCGGGCCTGGCGGATCGGTCAGACACGGGCCGTAAACGTGCACAAGCTCGTGTGTGAGGGAACCGTCGAGGAACGCATCGGAACCGTGATCGACGACAAACGCAAGCTTGCTGACGCGGTTGTTGGTACGTCCGAGGCCTTCCTCTCCGAACTGTCGACCGACGAACTCCGCGACCTCGTGGTTCTGGAGTTGGACTCATGAGTCGCCCCCGCAAGCCATTCGGGGCGCACCACCCCGGTCGACTACCGGCAACGATGATGAAGGTCCTCGCGGCCGAAATGAGCGACCCGCAGAGGTTGCGTCGTGGGAAGCAGTACGCCAAGAACGACTCCGTCCTCGACATCATCATCGAGCCCGGCACAATCACGTGCGAAGTCCAGGGGTCAAGATCGACTCCGTACATCGCCACGATCGAAGTCACGCAAGGTAGCGGAATGCCGCTTCGGCGCGATATCACGAAGCGCTGTACTTGCCCAGACGACGACAACTGGGACAACTATGCGTGCAAACACGTCGTCGCGGCGATGTTCACGATCAGCGATGAGTTTCTCCTCGAACCCGAACTGCTCGACCTCTGGCGGCACAACGACGTCGAAAGCACCGAACGTGACCTCGACAACGATGAATCGGTTCACGACGACAGCGAGTCGTCGAAGCGACACCTGGCACTCGTGCCGTCACCGCCGGCGATGGCCGCAGCTGAGGTGCCAGATCAGTCCAGACGCACTCGCGGTGACGACCCACTACGCGACCTGCTGAGGTTTCCAAAGGGTTCAGAGCTGCCCGCTGCCCCACAATTCGAGCCATTCGAATCAATCCAGCCGAAGTCGCGCGAACTCGCCGCGATCCTCCGCGATGCTCTTGCCAACCTCCGAATCGAGTGGGACTGACAACGTCAAGATCGCGGCAAGAACTGACCCGGGATCCTGACATCGCCGACGTACTGGCACGTACAATGGCACTCCATGGTCGGCAACATTGCTCAGGTAACCGATTCGATAATCAACAACGTAGACCTGGTCGTGCGAGGTAAGCGCGCAGAGATCAGACTCGCACTCTGCTGCCTGCTCACCGAGGGGCATCTTCTACTCGATGATGTTCCAGGTACCGGAAAGACCAGCCTTGCGAAGGCGTTTGCAAACTCGATCTCCGGCACCTGGAAACGGGTGCAGTTCACACCTGATCTGCTTCCTACTGACATCACCGGCGTCATGGTCTACGACCAACGGGCGGGGTCATTCTCATTTCGTGAGGGCCCCGTCTTCACGAGCGTCCTGATCGGCGACGAGATCAACCGCGGCAGCCCCAAGACCCAATCGGCACTACTCGAAGTGATGGAGGAGCGCCAGGTCACCGCCGACGGTGTCAGCCGCGCCGTGCCCCGGCCCTTCTTTGTCATCGCAACGCAGAACCCGCGTGACTTCCAGGGAACATTTCCGCTCCCCGATGTTCAACTCGACCGATTCGCGATGAAGCTCACTCTTGGTTACGCCGATCCCGAGACCGAGGTTTCCATTCTCGAAGACTTCCATAGGCATTCTGCCCAAGACGACCTCTCGCCGGTCACGGATCCCGCCGAACTCGATCAAGTGATCAACCAGATCGACCAAGTACCAGTTGTACGAGCGATCGACGACTACATCGTCGCCATCGCGAACGCGACTCGCATCCATCCTGACCTTCGGCTCGGTGTGTCAACTCGCGGCACACTGACAATGCTGCGCGTCGCGCGGGCCTTCGCTGCTACCGACGAACGCGACTACGTGACGCCCGATGATGTGAAGGCGGTTGCCGCACCAGTGCTCTCCCACCGTATGGCGCTCACAGCCGAAGCCGAGCTCCGTGGCGCCCGTGTCGAGAACGTGCTCGCCGACATCATCGACGAGGTCCCGGTGCCGCGTACTCGCCAAGGCTGACCATGCTCACAAAGTCCGGTCTCGGAGCGGTTCTGGCAGCGATCACGCTGGGAGTCCTCGGCTGGTGGTGGAAGTACGAAGAGTTGGTCGTCGCGGCGGCAGGCATCGTCGCTCTAGTGCTGATGGCCACCTGGGTATCCCAGCGTCCACTTAGAGCAAACGTGACGCGGCGCATAGGTGCCGTTCGTGTTCCACGCGGAGATCCGATCAACGTCACCTATCGGCTGCGGAACACAACACGTTTCCGGTCCGGTCGAGCCACAATCATCGACCGGTGCGACGGACAGGAGTCGCGTGTTGCGGCCGATCCTGTAGCAGCGAACTCCGAGGTTTCCGTAACCGGCACAATCCCCACGCGGCGTCGCGGCGTGTTCGACGTCGGACCGTTCGAAATAGAGCGGATCGACCCGTTCTGGCTCACAGTCGGCAGCCGTAGCGATTCCGATGTGGCATCGGTCATCGTGCACCCGAAGATCTACGACCTTCTAGGTCCGCAGGGAGCGGTACGAGTCATCGAGAACGAGTCGGTTCTCCGTCGCGCGACAACCGATCCGATGTCGGGGTTCGTCTCAATGCGCGAATACGTTGCTGGCGACGACCCCCGAATGATTCACTGGCCGACCACAGCCCGAACCGGAACACTGATGGTGCGTGAACACGTCGAGGTCCGCCGTCCGGAGTTCACGGTCGTACTCGACACTTCCGATGCGGTCGGCAGCGCCGACGACTTCGAAGAAGCCGTTGACGTAGCCGCAACATTGGCCGTACATGCCATCGGATCTGGGCTCGACGTGGTCGTTCGAACGACGGACCGCGACCACGCGGGCCGTCCTACCCCGCTCGTCACCGAGTCGATGGTTCTCGATCTACTCACGCCCGTGCAGTTGACTCCCAATGCCAGGCTGCTCTCGGTCGGGTCACTGTTTGTGAGCGGATTCGACCGCACCTCCGTCGTGATGGTGACCGGACCGGCCGGACCCTCGAGCCAGTTCGCGTCCTCCGAGCGAATGTCCGCGGTGAGAATTGGCGAGGGTGCGCAAGCCGCTCCAGGCGTCGCGCTCGCTGCGTCAGATGCTCCGGAGTTTGTTCGGTTGTGGCAGTCATGGGGATCGGCGGACTAGCACCATGACCGATGGCATCGGACTCACCCGGCTTCGGATTGCGGTTCTGTTCGTCGCGTACACAATTCTGGGAGCCGCCTCCGGAGCGATCTTCGACAGCTTCCAGTGGGGGTTGATCCTGGCCCCTCTGATACCTACTCTCGTTGCGTTGCTTGCGGTGACGCGACCGGCCGCAATCCGCGCTGGTGGTGCGGTTGTTGCGATCCTCGCGTCGGTGATCGTTGCCGTCGGTTTTGCTGGTGGCACACCGGGCGATGTCGTCGACGCGTTGACATCCGGGTTGCAACGATTGCTCTCAACCGATTGGCCGAGCCCCGCCCGAGCTGACCTCATCGGCACGGTCGCAGCCGTGATCGCGACAGCGACTGCCCTCAGCGAGGAGCTCGCCGCCCGACGCCGTTGGCACCTCCTACCTCTCCTGCCACTCACAATCACTTACGTTGCGATGGTCGCCCTCAGCGCGCCGAGTGGAGTGAATCTCTCCTGGTTGCTCGCCCTGGCGGCAGTCTCAACATTCTTCGCGACGTTGCGCAATGACGGGCCGCTCAGCGAACGGCTCCTACTGTTGCGTGGAGAGCGAAGACTCGTGCCGCTAATTGTCATCGCCGGGATGGTCGCCGCCTTCGTCAGTGTCCCGGTGGCGATGGCAGCACGAGCCGACCCGCGCCGAAACGAGCCGGCGCAGACATCAGCACCGTTGCTCGACCCAATTGAAGCGACTCTCGCTTTGCAAGATCTCGATCCCGCCATCGATCTCTACGTCATCGAGAACAACGCCGATGGCCAGCTGCCGGAACGGTGGCGCACAGCCGCCCTGGAGACATACGACGGTGAACGTTGGTCACCGTCGCTCACCCTGAGGCCCATTGGACACACACTCGGACCGGTCACGGGCCCGGTCGTTGACGTCGGTCTCAGGGTCGTGGATGACGACATATCGCTGGTTCCGTTGTCAGGCACTCCGGTACTTGTCGATGCCAGTATCGAGAGCGACGCTGATCGAACGGTTGTCCGTCTCGTTGATCGCCCGTCCGCTGACAACACCATCGCCGTCACGGCAAATATCGCACCGACGCGTGGTGACGCAGTCGACGTCGCC
>JADWMG010000134.1 GCA_015767405.1 Actinomycetota bacterium | reverse complement strand
AGCGCTCGCCAACTAAAGCGGGGTGGTCATGATGATCCGCGTGTCGGCGAGGCCGGCGTAGAACTGGGACCCGCCGACGTTCATCACCTCAGCCATGGCGACCTCCGCGTAGCGGGCGTATGCCTCAGCTCCGGTACTGGTCCCGCTTTCAGCAGGATCCGGCACGTCGCCATAGTCCGCCTGCTCGCGGAACTCGAGCAGGTTGATCATCCGGATCGGGCCAGTTCTTGTGGCGACATCGGCGACGATCTGTTCGATCTGGTCTGCTGTTGGATCGATTGAAGCCATGCCAGACCGTAGCTAGCTGCGGGGAGCGTCGGCGACAACGACGTCGAATTTCAAGTTGTCCATGTCTTGGATCGTGATGGTCGTGTCGTACACATCCCCTGTGCTGCTGTCGGTCAAGCCGCACACCAGGTCATTGTCGGCGCCGAGAATGACTGTGGTCGTCCCACAATCGATGTCTTCCACAACAACCGGGAGTCCTTCGGCGGCGAGGGCGTCAACGACGGCCCCCTCGAGCTGCTGGACGGTGTCTTCGTTGAGCAGATTCTCCGACTGAATGTCTGCTCCGCTGTCACTCGTGGCCACGGCGATCCATTCGATCACGTCACCGTCAGCCGTCTCTGAGGTGCAGGTGAACACGTCTCCCTCTACGAGGTCGTTGGGAACGGCGCAGCGGGTTTCGAGCGGTCCCAGGCCCAGCGAATCCTCGAATTGAGCGTTGACCAACAGTGCAGCACTCTCGGAGTCGAGGTCCTGCGAACCACCGATGTTGACCTCAGCGGAGCAACTGCTGACCAGTGCGACAAATGCAAGTGATACGGCAATTCGCTTCATTTCGTAGTTCTAGTGGATCAGTTGGTGCTGGCAGCGTTCACACGTCGGGGCCGACGATGTCAACGAGGCGTAAGACGACTCGACCCTCGGCGGCAGATGCTTCGAGGTCGATGCTCGCGAGAATCCTCCATTCGTTGGAGTCCTCGGGATCACGAAGGATCTGCACCACCTGTGATGTCTCTCTGTCGTAGGAGAACCGTTCACCCGATCGGGCCCCTCGTCGTATCCCTTACGTCGTGCGAGGCGTTGCACCCAGTCGAAGGCGCGGTTGCGGACCATCACACGGAAAGCCCGTTCGTCGTCAACGACAGTTCGTTCCGTGTCGATCGAAGTCGGGCGGACGGCATCAGCCTGATTCGGGTCATCGGCTGGATCGAGCATTCGCTCCCATTCATCGATCAGGCTCGAGTCGACCTGACGGACGAGTGCCCCCAGCCATGCGACGAGGTTGTCGATCTCGAGGGTCTGCGCGCCTTCGGGAACGTTCTGAACGAGCCCCTTGTACACATCTGACAGATAGCGGAGCAGCACACCCTCTGACCTTTTGAGCCCATACTCCTGGATGTACTCGCCGAAAGTCATCGCGCGTTCGTACATCTCGCGAACGATTGATTTTGGAGCAACGTTGTTCTGGCCCACCCACGGATGCCGTGCTCGAAATTCGTTGAAGTTGCCGTAGATCCACTCTTGATTGGGCTTTGGGTACTCGACCTCGGTGAGTCGTTCGATTCGCTCCTCGTATTCGACGCCGGAAGATTTCATCTCCGCCATCAGTTCGGTTTTGGCGCGGTTCACCTGGGCCGCCAGGACAACTGCCGGATTCTCCTGCACTGACTCGACGACCGTGAGCACGTCGAGTGCGTAGGTGATTTCCTCGCCATCGATGCTCGGTGGCAGCTGCCCGATGGCCTCCACTGCCCAGAGAGACAATGGCTGATGGAGCGCGAACTGATCTTGCAGATCAAAGTTGACGCGAACCACCCTGCCGAGCTCGTCCGGCTCCTGTGGAAACTCCAATAGATGCGCGTCGACCAGGGAACGGTAGATGGCAATCGTCCTGCGGATATGTTCGCGTTGGCGCTTTCGGGGTTCATGGTTGTCGACAAGTAGCCGTCGCACCGACTGGCACCCATCGACGCCGTTCGTTACGGGTCGATCGAGCAAGCTCATCACCATCTGATGGTTGACGTGGAAATGAGACCTGAGCGCCTCTGGTTCGCCGTCGACCAGCTTGTTGAAGGTGTCGACGCTCCAGTGGGCATATCCGCGTTCTGGTTGCTTCTTCTTGACGACCTTCTTCTTGCCGCTGGTTGCGGCCTTTTCCTCAGCGCGAAGGTTCTCGACTACGTGCGGTGGTGCCTGCACCCAGACATCACCGCTCTCGTCGAATCCCTTCCGTCCAGCACGTCCCGCGATCTGTGCGAACTCCCGATTGGAGAGGATTCGCACACTCGTACCGTCGTACTTGCAGAGCTGAGTGAACAGCACCGATCGAATGGGAACATTGACGCCGACACCGAGAGTGTCGGTACCGCAGATGATCTTCAGCAGGCCGTCCTGGGCCAATTTCTCCACCAGGAGTCGATACTTGGGGAGCAACCCTGCATGGTGCACGCCGACACCTGCGACCAGATAGCGGCGCAGGTCTTTACCTATCGGAGAGTCGAATCGGAACCCACCGAGCGCCGCCTTCACAGCGACCTTCTCGTCCTTGGTCAGCGGGTCTAGTGACAGATAGTTCTGAGCCGCCTCGGTCGCGTCCCTCTGAGTGAAGTGGACAAGATAGATCGGGGCACGTCCTGACTCCAGAAGGTCAGTGACACTGCGGTGCAGAGTCGAGGTCCGGTACTCGAACGTCAGCGGCACAGGGCGCTCCACCGAACGTACGACGACGGCATCGCGGCCGGTGCGCTCCCTGAGGTCGTCCTCGAAGAACTTGACTGACCCGAGTGTGGCCGACATCAGGAGAAACTGCACATGTGGCAACTCCAGAAGAGGCACCTGCCAAGCCCAGCCGCGTTGCGGGTCACCGTAGAAGTGGAACTCATCGACGATGGCCACGTCCACGTCGGTTCGCGGGCCGTCTCGCAACGCCCAGTTCGCGAGGATCTCGGCGGTACAGCAGATGATCGGCGCATCGGGGTTCACCGACGCATCACCAGTGATCATTCCAACCCGCTCTGATCCGAAATCGCGACACAAGGCGAAGAACTTCTCGCTGACCAATGCCTTGATGGGTGCGGTGTAGACGCTTCGTTTGCCGGCCGCCAACGCGGCAAAGTGGGCCGCTGTCGCAACGAGGGACTTGCCCGATCCGGTCGGTGTATTGAGGATCACGTGGTTGCCGAGCGCAAACTCGAAGATGGCTTCCTCCTGCGCCGCGTAAAGCTCCAAGCCGAGTTCGGTCGTGTACTCGTCAAATCCTGCGAGCACATCGTCGCCGTTCCCTGACGACGGCAAGCAGCGGATCAATGGCGGCACTGACATCTCGACCGATCGTACGGGATACGGTTCGGGTTATGCAGTTGATCTACTCCGAAGACGAGCTGATGAGCGATCATCCTGATCTCAGCCCCCACCTTGTTCTGGGCCAGCGCGTCCACGGGGGTTTCCTGCCGGATGGCCGGTATCAACCACCGCGAGCCCTCGGAAGAGAAGAGGCATTCGAGGCCTGGACGTCATCACTTGAAAGCCATGGCGGCAAGGTTTACCCAGTCGACGCGAGCTTGCTCGAGGGGCTGCGCGTCATCAACGTTCCGCAACAGCGTGTCCTGCTGCGGAACGGACTGGGTCGGTGGTTCTGGAATCAGCTCACGGTTACGGGCAAGATCGAAGCTCGGGGTCGGCTGCTGGCGGAAGCCACATTTCCGGACCTGCAGCCCGTGATCGTCGAGGACATATCCGACATGGCAATCGGCCACCTCGGCAAAGGTCTCCTGCTGGCTCACGGGCTCGATGAAGGTGGCAGCCCAGAGGCCGGAATCGGCGGCCACGACGTGATGTGGTTCCTCGCTCGGGATCTGGCATTTGGCGCCGACCCGTATCCCGACGTCGAGCCGCCGGAGAACATCGCACGACCCGAGGCGAGCGCCCGCCTGATGCCTGAGATCCCAATAGAGATCGAGGGATTGGTTTCTCTTCTCACGAACTTGCTGATCATCGAGTTCCGTGCGGAACTCGGATTCGCGGAAAGCCAGGCGATTCTCCGCTCGCCTGACGTCTTTGTCGACCGTCGGGACGAGGCAGAGTTGGCCGCCGAGATCATTGAGCGGATACGAACCGATGAACTGATCCACGTCACCTCGCTGTGCCTGTATCTCGGAGAGTTGTGCACCGTGACATTTCGAACGGTCGACGGCGGCACCATCGCCGGGCGGGAGCTGATCGATCGATACTGGGAGGGGTTGGCCAGGTGGGCAACGGTCGAACAACCGCAGGCGATGGGCGATCGCGTCCGACCCGAAGTCGAGGCCTATATCGCAACTCACGATGAGCCGGCGCGCGTGCAAGCCGAGTTCGATGCCGTGGCAGGCTGAGCGCGATGGCGAGCCTTGATGTCACGCTGCTGTACTTCGACACCTGCCCCAACTGGCTGATCATGAAGCGGAATTTGCAGGAACTGAGCTCAGAGTTTTCGGAGATGAACGTGACTCTTCGGACGGTCGATTCTCCCGAAGAGGCGGAGCAGCTTGCCTTTCACGGTTCCCCGAGCATCCAGGTGAACGGCGTTGATCCATTTGCCGATTCATCCGCGCCTGTCGGGTTGTCGTGCCGGGTCTACGCAACTCCGGATGGGCTCGCTGGAGCGCCCACAAAGGGACAGCTCAGCGCCGCTCTTCATGGTGTCGCGAACGAGCACTCGTGACGCCGCTGCTCCAGACCCTCCGGTAACGTCTGCTCCGATGTCGCAGGAACCCACTGCCGAAAAGCCCGTCGATGTGGGGCACCTCGGCGAGTCAACCGAACATGAACTCGATGCCGAAATTACGGAGTTGAGCGAGACGTCCAAGACCCGAATGGTGGTCAAGATCTCGCTTCGCGTCGGGTTCGTCGTCGTGGCCTTGGCCATTGCCGGCTACGTCCTCTTCAACATCTTCGGCGATTTGGACTTCGAGGAGATCAAAGAGGCGATCCAAGAACTCTCCGATGCCGAATGGCTGGCCCTTGTGTTCGCGTGGATCATCTGGATTGCGTGTCAGGGACTCCAGACTGCGTCACTGGTGCACCACCTACCGGTACGCCGCGGAGTGCTGGCCTATCTCGGCCCAAGTGCAGTTTCGTCAGTGATCCCAGGTCCGAGTGATCTTCCCGTGCGCTTCTCGATGTACCAATCATGGGGTGTGAGTCGATCCAATGCTGCTACAGCAGTCGCCGCTAGCGGGGTATTCACGATCACGTCTCAATTGGCCCTTCCCGCTTTTGCCGGCGTGGCGATCTTCTTCGGGGACCTCCAGGTCGAAGGGTTCCTGACGATCATCGTGACGACGACGTTGGTTCTGGCGGTCCTCATCGTATTCGTCGCTTTCGTCTTCGGCTCGGCATCACGCACGCGGAGAATGGGCGGGATTCTCCAGCCAATGTGGCAGAGAGTTCGCCGCCTCTTCCACAAGCCAGTCGGCGACAACGAAGATCTGGGCAAGCAACTCGCAACGACCAGGAAGGAAACGCTCGACTATCTGAGCGACAAGTGGGTCACCACGTCGTTTGCGACAGTGATGACTCTGTTCATGAAGTGCGCAATTCTGGTGATGTCGCTGCGATTCGTGGGGATTCCCGAATCGGCGCTGGGTTGGGCGGCGATCGGCGCCGTATTCGCGCTGATGGTTGGTATCACGATGATTCCGATCACACCGGGGGCTGCTGGTGTCGCTGAAGTCGTGCTCATCGGCATGCTCGCGCCAATCGCGGGCCAGGAGTACGTCAACGAAGTAGCGGCTGGTGTACTGCTCTATCGGCTGTTCACCTGGTTGGCGTTGATCCCGGCCGGGTTGATCGCACTCGGCATCTGGAAACTCAGTTTTCGCCAGAAGGCACGTCAGGAAGCAAACGCTGCCTGACCAGCGGTGGCTAGGTGCGGGTCCACACGATTCCGAGCAAGCTCGGAATGTTCTCCTGACCCCGATACTCGGGAAAGCACTCGATAGTGCGCTCACTCGGGCCTCGCTCGGTCATCCGAACCAGGGTCCAACCTGCTTGCCCGGCCGCAGCTAGCAGCTCACCCATTGGACGGTGAAAGAGTTCGACGATTCGGCCACCCGCCTCCTGAGCCGTAACGCCACATGTGAGGTAGTCACCCCAGCGCCAGAGAATCTCCCCTTCGGGATCGACGAGTGGGTCAGACCTGGGCGCCGTCGCCACTGGGTGATTCATGACAACCACGAGATGGCCTTCGCTACGGACGATCTTCGCGGCGTTGGCGAAGAAGCTTGCGTGATCTGGAATCAGATCTATCAGCCCAACGCTTACAGCCCGATCGAAGGAACCTTCGCGAATCCATGACATATCGGGGAGGCGAGCTTGAGCCACGCGGCCTGCCGGAGCGACTGTCTTCAACAGATCATGCGACAGATCAGTGCCGATCACCGAGCTTCCGAGAAGCCTCATCGCTTGGCCTTCGCCGCACCCCAGATCGATCGTACGACCGCCAGTGCCCTCGATGAGCTCGCTCAGGAGAGCAAGCGGCTCCTCCGACTGTGTCGGGTCATCGCGGATGGCGTCAACCCACCATCCGGCAATGTCATCCCAATTCTCGCTCACTAAGTTCCCGCTCATTGTGACTTCCGAACGTGGACGGATCAGTCTTCTGGCAGGTGCGTGAACGCCGCGGCGACCACTTCATCGAACCGGGGGACAAGGGCCGCCAGCCAAGCAGGGTCGTCGTCTGCGAAGGCGTCTCTGACTTGCTGCCGCACAGCTTCAGCTTCGGGCCCAATGGGATCACCGTGCGCATGAAGATAGGCATCGGCACGCAGCGCCTGGAGTACAGCGATGATATCGACAGTGCCGAATTCCAATGCCACTCCGGTGACCTCGCACTGCGGAATGAAGCTCTCGACGCGTCCCAGCCAATCGCCGCTGAGATTTGCTGAAACGCTTTCGCCGTCGACCATAGAGCGCACGTCTCCCCACCAGGTCGATCCGCGCTCGTAGCCGGCATCGCCTTGGCCCTCGTGCGAGATCAGTTCTCCATGACCCCACGGCCCGAGTCCGGTGTGTAAATCGACAATGCACACGCGCTCTGCATCACCAACCATCGAAGGCACGTGGTCTTTGAGCCATCTATGCGACCAGACCGGGCCGGTACCTCCGTAGAAGACCCCGGTGGGGTACGTGTACTGGCCACCGCTGACGACCGCCTGGAGCCGCTCGAACCCTTCACGCTCGGCGAATTCCAGCAGTTGCAGCGTCGTCGTTTGTTGGGTGTCTTCATCCCACTGTTTGGGGACAAGCAGCTGCGCCAATCCGCCGTAGTCCTCGTTGGCAGGAGGGGTCTGAGCCCAGTCGACAAAGTTTCGATTGAGGTCGACGTTGTCCTCGTTCACCCGGCGTACCCACGCGAATCCGTATGGGTTGAAAGCGTGAACCAGGATTACACGAATGTCGGAAGGGCGGTCACCGGCTGAGTTCTCGAGCCAATGGCTCTGCAAGGCCGACCCCGTGAATCCCTCTACGCCGTGGGTGCCGGAGACGAGCAATAAGACTGAGGCCGCACCCGCATCTCCGAGCACGGCGACGTCGATCCCAAGGTCCTCGCTGGCTGGGCCCTTGAGCGGGTGTTCATAGCTCGTGACGGTCGCTCCGGCTGAATTCGCGGCGGCTAGAAACCGGGCACGGGCTTCGCTGTAGGTGAGTGCAAGGCGTTGTTCGGTCATGTGGAACCTCCGTCCGCCAGCATGCCACGACGTACATGAGCCGACGCGATGCCGAGATCAGCGAGCAGCCTTAGCACGCGGCGCTCGATTTCGTCACGGATCGGCCTGACGGCGTCGACTCCCTGACCTGCCGGGTCGTCGAGCGCCCAGTCGAGGTATTGCTTGCCCGGATAGAACGGACACTCGTCCCCACACCCCATCGTGATCACTACATCGGAGGCGCGGACAGCGGCGTCATCAAGCCGTTTGGGGTGGGCCTGCATGGCCCGCAGATCGAGATCGCGCTCGAGCATCGCTTGGACAACAGCGACATTGATGTCTTCGGCCGGGGCGGTTCCGGCCGAGCGAACGACAACGTGGTCGCTGCCGTGGTGCATCAGAAACGCGGCTGCCATCTGTGAGCGCCCGGCGTTGTGCACACAAACGAAGAGCACTTCGGGCCTTGC
>JADWMG010000397.1 GCA_015767405.1 Actinomycetota bacterium | reverse complement strand
ATCGACTCTACGACGAGAACCCTCCCGGATGCCAACAACAGGCCCTCTACAGGTAGCCCACATCCGGCAATATGTGCAGCTCGACAGGGCGAGCATATGTGCCGTTATGGGCGGCTGTGGTGGCTAGTCGACGGCGTCAGTTCGCTGGGAGAGTCTTTTGTCGTCGGGCATGGTGAACTCGATGAATTCGAGCGGGTCGAACGGCAGGCGTTCGCGGAGCCGCTCGAATGCTTCTTCGATCTCTGTGGTCTCGGGGCGTGCGTTCTCGATTCCAGTGAACGGGATGCCCCGTGCTTTTGGACGGTTCGGATATTGCTCTTTCCAGAGTTCGTGGCGTGCCAGCATCCGATCCCATTGCCCTGATTGGTAGATCATGGGGACCATTTGGGCGAATTCTTCTCGTGGGTCGAGGATGAGGTCGAAGAACACCGCCGCGGTACCAGTGTCTCCTCCTTCGACGGCTCCCCAGTGTCGCTTGTAGCGGCCTTTGACCGTGGCTCCTAGGTTGTCTCCGGTGTAGATGAAGTTGTAGTCACGCCGACCGTGCGTATCGCCGTTGAGTAGGAGTGCTGTCTGGTCGAGTCCATCGACTACACGGTCTCTTGGGATGTAGTCGGTTCCGCCGCCGAGTCTCGCAAACGTGGTGTACAGGTCGGTTTCGTGGATCATGTCGTTGACGAATTGGCCGGGTTGGATCGTCCCCGGCCACCACGCGAACCCTGGGACGCGGACGCCGCCCTCGAGGAAGTCGCCTTTGCCGCCGCGGAAGATCGTGGCGGACATGCCCCAGCCCGAGGGTGGTAGATGGACCATTGGTCCGTTGTCTGCCATTGCGACCAGGAGCGTGTTCTCCGCGATGCCGAGCCGTTCGAGTTCCGACATGAGTTCACCGATGAACGAGTCGACCTTCTTCAGTTTGTCGGCGAGCATCCCTGAGTTGTAGGTCGTCTTGATGGGGTCTGGGACGAAGCCGAGCATGTTCGGCCAGTAGCTCGCGAAGAAGGGTTGATGATTGGCAGCGTTGCGGCCTACGAAGTCGATCAAGCGGCGTTCGCACTCGGGGTCCAGAGCATCGTACGTCTCCAGATCGGGGGCGCCCCACTCCCGTGTGTGGCCGTCCTTCCTGCCGTCAATAACTTGAACAAACCCATCGGGGCGGAGTCCATGCTCGTCGAGGGCGTAGGGATTGTCGGGGCGGACCCCGTCGGCGATACCGATCGCGATGTTCATGGCATCGCCTTGTGCGTTCCACATTCCGCTTACCTGGTTGTACGGCTCAAACAGCGTCTCGTCGAAGCCTTGGTTGTGCGGGTAGCTCTCCTCGATGTCGCCGAGGTGCCACTTGCCGTAGAACGCCGTTGCATAGCCTGCATCGGACAACACGTTGGCTGTCGTCACCTCTTCGCCCGACAGGCCACCGAAGATCAGCGGCCAATCCACAACACCCATCCCGGTACGAACTGGATGGCGTCCGGTGATCGTTGCTGCACGACTCGGTGTGCACGCAGCCTCGGTGTACATCCTCGTGAACATGATGCCCTCATCGCGCATACGGTCGAGGTTTGGTGTCTCAAAGCCCCGGATTGCCGCCAACGCGGGAATACCGATGTCACCGAAGGCGGTGTCGTCCCACATGATGTGAATGATGTTCGGAGGGCCACCGAATTGGTCACGCAACTCGGCCAACCGAACGTCGAGGGCGGCGTCTTCCTCTGCCCACGACTCGTCATGCTGCGCTTCCAACAAGTAGTACTCGGCGTCGTGGACGATCGGTTCGGGAATCGAGTTGGACATGAACACTCCCTTGATATCGATCTCGCCTGGCAGGTCATCGTACACCTTCATGAACCAGGCACCATGAAGACCGTCGCCAACTCGATCGCCACGAAAGAAGAGAAACCGCTAGCGCATAACCGGTGCCGGCTCAAGGGGTCATTGCAACGCTTCGGCGAGTTTCTCTGATGGTGTCATTCATTCGAGGGTTTGTCGAGGCCGGCCGTTGAGGGAGTGCGCAGCGGCGTCGAGATCGGCCTGGGTCAAGAT
>JADWMG010000133.1 GCA_015767405.1 Actinomycetota bacterium | reverse complement strand
TCGCGAGCTGGTTGCTGCCGATCCCGATCGGCTGGATTATCACCCTTCGCTGGCAAGCGAGCTCGGGGCAGCGGCTATTCGGTGGAGGGACTGGTGGTGCTTCGGCTCCTCCCGAATCGGAGCCGGCAGCGTCATGAGCGAGGCCACCGTCGAGGGCTCGACCACCGACGAGGAACTGGCCAAGCAGAAGCGTCGTACCAGGATCCAGGCGATCGTCGGCATTGTCGTCATCGTCCTGATCTTCGGTGTGCTCCTCCCCCAACTCATCGACTACGGCGAAGTTTGGAAAGCGATGAAGCGCCTGTCGTTCGCCCAACTCCTGTTGTTGATGGTGCTTGCTTCGCTGCGCATGGGCTCGAGCGCCTTGCTCTACGCATCGGTGATCCCCGGGCTCGGCTTCAAGTACTCAGCCCAGTCGTATCTCGCGTCCAATACCGTCGCCGAGTTCGCTCCACCGCCAGCGGACCTCGCAGTCCGATTCGGGATCTACCGCTCGCTCGGGATCGGCGCTGAACCGGCCGGTGTCGGAATCATCCTGAGTGGCTTCTTCTCTATCGGTGCCCGCCTCCTGATACCGGTCATCGCGCTACTTGCTCTCGTCGCGACCGGCGTCGATGACGACACGATCTGGTTGCTCGCCCTAATTGGAGGTGCCGCAGCGATCGGTGCGGCCGGAATCGCGGTCCTCGCGATCCGATCCGAGGATTTCAGCCCGAATTGGCGCAACGCTTCAGAAATCCTGGCCCGTGGCGAGCCTGGCCACAGTGCTCTCCCATGTGTTCACCTACTCGATCCTGCTCGTCTCGATGCGCGCTGTCGGGATCTCGAACAAGCAGATCGACTGGGCGGTGCTCCTGGTCGCATACGCCGTCGTGCGGCTACTCACACTGATCCCGCTGACACCTGGCGGGCTGGGTGTCGCCGCCGCAGGGTACACATTCCTGCTCACCAAGGCTTCCGACAAGGACCTTGCGAATTCGATTGCTGCAGCCTCGTTCCTGACCCGGATATGGGTCTGGTTGTTTCCCATGCTGGTCGGCTTCGTCCCGCTCGCAATGTGGCGCAAGCGGATGAAGAACGACCCTGCACAGCTCACAGGAGGAACCGATGACGGATGATGCAGTAGCGCAGCACGGCAGGCGAGCCATACACATGAGCCCCTGTCCCGCTTCACGATGAGCGTGCTCAGGCCCCGAAAAACGCCACCCCTCGATGGCGGAGGCGATGCCGAGGGCGACGTCGCCGCGTTCAGCATCCCGACATGATCGTCACTTCCTCAACCTCTCGATCACCGACAAGGAGATCACATGCCACAACTCGATGCACACAATCTGCCGAGCCGGCTTGGTCTGGCGACCAGTCCAACCCAGCTCCGCCGCGATGCATGGAACGAGCTTCAGGCGTGGCGCACAACGTACGCGCCGCTCTGCACGCTTTACGCAGCGAGAGCGACGACTTCGTCTTTGAGGTGCTGCTGGTCGACAACGTCGAAGATGCCGCTGTCGCCGTGATGGTGAACGGGGAGATCAATGCCTGCATTATCCGTGATGACCTGCCGCTGCGTTCCGACGACCCGGTACCCGGATACGCCGAGTACTTCGACGAGTTGGAGGCGGCCGAGACAGGCGCCGCCGACTCGACGGCTCGCGGGATCGAATTGGCCCGCCTGATTCAGGAGGTACGACCGCACCTGAACCTGTACGCGATAACCGATCAGGCCGGTCGGGCGATCGGTACGTCGGGCTATGAGATCTTCGACCGCACGTTCTTCGGGCTCGACGACCCCATGGAGATCTTCGTCACCGTGCTCAACGGTGTTAGGGAGAGGTACACCACCCCCCTGCTCGACTCGCTCAAGAAGTACGCCCGGCGTCCGATCGGAAACTTCCATGCGCTCCCGATCGCCCGCGGCAACTCGATCTTCAACTCCCGTTGGATCGAGGACATGGAGGAGTTCTACGGGCGCAACATTTTCATGGCAGAGACGTCGAGTACGTCAGGCGGGCTGGATTCGCTCCTGTCGCCAACCGGAGCGATCAAGGAGTCGATGGATGCGGCATCGAGGGCATGGGGCTCGATGCATACCTTCTTCTCCACGAACGGGACGTCGACGTCGAACAAGATCGTCGTACAGGCGCTCACGCAGCCAGGTGACATCGTGCTGATTGATCGCAACTGCCACAAGTCGCACCACTACGGTCTGGTGCTCGGCGGGGCCAGTCCGCTGTACCTCGATGCCTATCCGCTGAAGGAATACTCGATCTACGGAGCGGTGCCGCTTCGCACAATCAAGAAGACCCTGTTCGACCTGCGTTGCGCGGGCGAGCTGGACCGCGTGAAGATGGTCTTGTTGACCAACTGCACGTTCGACGGGGTGAACTACAACGTCGGCCAGTTCATGGAGGAGATTCTCGCAATCAAGCCCGACATGGTCTTCCTATGGGACGAGGCGTGGTTCGCGTTCAGCGCCGCGATGCCGCTCGTGCGTGACCGCACGGCGATGTACACGGCCCAACGCCTCGAGAAGAGGTTCGCCTCCGAGGACTATCGCGAGGAATACGCGGCGTTCCTGGAGCGGATGGAAGGTCTCGATCCCGACGAAGAAGCAAGGTGGCTCGACCACCGGTTGATGCCCGACCCCGACCGGGTGCGGATCCGGGCGTACTCGACACAATCGACGCACAAGTCGTTGTCGGCGCTGCGACAGGGGTCGATGATGCACGTCTACGACCAAGACTTCGAACGGCTCGTTGCCGACAACTTCACCGAGGCCTTCCTTACCCACACGAGTACCTCCCCGAACTACCAGATCATCGCCTCACTCGATCTGGCCAGGCGCCAGCTCGAATTGGAGGGCTATGCGATGGTCTCGGAGACCTATGAGATGGCACTCACGTTCCGTAAGACCGTGGCTACGGATTCGCTTCTCAGCCGATACTTCAGCGTGCTCGGGCCGTCCGAACTGGTGCCCGCCGCGTATCGGGAGTCGGGGTTCGCGACCTACGACGATTGGTCGGCCGAGAACTACACCCGTGCCCTCAGGGCCTACGAAGGCGACGAGTTCGTCCTCGACGCAACGCGGGTGACCCTGTACCTAGCGGATTCGGGTTTCAACGGCGCTGAGTTCCGCGATGACATCCTGATGGATCAGCACGGTATTCAGGTCAACAAGACCTCGATCAACACCGTTCTGTTCATATTCACCATTGGGGTCACCTGGAGTTCGTTGTCCGCCCTTCTCGAAGCGCTTCGCCGAATTGCGACTGAACTCGACACGGGGTTCGCCACGGCGAGCGACGCGGACCGGCGGATGCGAGAGCGACGTATGGCGGCGCTCAAGGATGATCTCCCACACCTGCCCGACTTCAGTGAGTTCCACCAGGCATTCCGGGATAACCCTGCGACGCCGAACGGCAATATGCGTTCGGCCTACTTCCTAAACTATGGGGAAGGAGTACGCGACTACGTGTTGCTCGACGAGGCCCGCGAGCGGATGGCGGCCGGCGAAGTGTTCGTCTCGACCAATTTCGTCGTTCCGTACCCACCCGGATTTCCGGTCCTTGTCCCTGGTCAAGTCGTGAGCGATGAGATTCTCGAGTTCATGCAGAAACTTGACGTTGACGAGATTCATGGCTACCGCGCTGCGGTTGGCCTCTCGGTGTTCACGGCCGACGCCCTGCACAACGTCGGGTCGGCGGCATCGTGAGTGTTCTACTCCGAGCATTCGGGTTCGTCGCTCTGACGTTGGCGGTTGGCACGCCGAGTGCTGGGCGCCAACCGAGTTTCATGGGTGCGGGCGATCGTCGCCGGCATCATCGGTGTCGTCGTCGGTACTGCGGTCGGTACCGCGCTCGTTCAACTCGACGTGAACGACGACTCGTCCGCGGTTGGGGTGGCAATCGTGACGGCGATCTTGGTGTCGGTGGGCCTGATTGTCGCCATGCAGCTGATCAGCCGCCCTCGGTCCGCACCCCGTTCACGCGGCGGCATCGGTGGCTCGTTGCGTGTGGCTGGCCGCACGAGCGAAGTGCTACGCATCGCTGCCCGCCACGGCCTCGGCCCCTACGTCGGTCGGCGCCGCAGCTCAGACCGCCCGCCGAGCGGCGCTCAGTTGCGCGGCGCGTTGGAAGAGTCGGGGGTCGTGTTCGTCAAGTTCGGCCAGGTGCTGGCCGATCGTCCCGACTTGGTCGGGCCAGCCATCGCCGAGGAACTCAGCTCGCTCCACCACCAAGTTACACCTCTCGGGCGCGAGGTAATGGAGACAGCCCTCCGGTCCGAGATCCCTGACTTCGACGACATATTCGAGTCGATTGACTGGGATCCTCTCGGTTCAGCGTCGATCGCTCAGGTCTATCAAGCCAAGCTGAAGGACGGCTCTGACGTCGTGGTGAAGATCCGACGGCCTGGAATCGAAGATGAAGTGCGACGCGACGGCCAGGTTGTGCGCCGGGTCTCCCAGCTCGCCGAGCGTCACAGCGATTGGGCGCGCAACATCGGGCTGGCTGGCCTCGCCAGCTCGTTCGTTGCTGACCTCGAGCGCGAACTCGACTACGCCGGCGAGGCACGGGCAGCTGCTGAGCTGGCGACCACCTTCGAGGATGCTGAACTCGAAGTACCCGCGGTTCGAAGCGACCTCAGCGGCGCGACCGTGCTGGTGATGGAGAGGGTGCCAGGCGTGACTCTCGCGGCTGCTGAGCTGGACAGGATGCCCACAGAACTCCGCCGTCAGAAGGCAATCTCCCTTGTCGGCGCTCACGTCGGGGCGATGTTGAAGGGTGGGAGGTTTCATGCTGATCCTCACCCGGGCAATGTGATGCTCACGCCCGAGGGCCAGATTTACCTAATCGACTTCGGAGCGACCGGCGTGCTCAGCCCGACCGAGCAGAGCTCCCTCGGGTCGCTCTTCCTCGGAATCAGGCTCCGCGAACCGACGATGCTTCGCGACGCGTTGCTGGCGGTCTCGGAAAGCGACGGACCGGTCGACACCGTGCGTCTCGACCGGTCGCTCTCGCATCTGCTGGTCGAGCACCTGCAACCGGACGAGAACATAGGCCCAGAAGCGATCGTCGAGCTGCTTGCCATCATGAGCGACAACCAACTCAAGCTCCCCGCCTCCGCAAGTTCGATGTTCCGCAGCCTCCTCACGATTCTTGCCAGCATCGAACGCTTGGCCCCCGGTTTCCCTCTGCTCGACGGCATCGAGGAACTGGGCGACGTGCAATCGCCAGTGCCATCGACACCAGAGGAGTTCGCTCAGCTCGCCCGCGAGGAAACGTTCAAACTTCTCCCGCTCCTCCAACGAGCACCGCGCTTGACCGACTCGATCGCCACGCGGCTCGAGCGCGGCGACCTCTCGATCCGTGCACGGGCGTTCGCCCATCCCGATGACAGGCGCTTCATCGCCTCGCTCGTCAACCGCGCCGTGCTGGCGTTCATAGCAGTCGGGCTCGGACTTGTGTCTGCCATGCTGTTCGGTCTCGACAAAGGTCCGTACCTCACCACCAACCTCTCGGTGTATGACTTCCTGGCCTCGATCGGTCTTCTCGCCGGCGCCGTACTCATCATGCGCGTGGTCATGGAGGCGCTCGACACCGACACCAGAACGACGGCGGAGCGGTAGCCGAGCGCGATGCACGAAAGGCCGTACCACAGAGTAGATCTTTCAACCCCAGCAACGCACGCTGCGTCGCTGATCTCGATTCTCCCCAGCTCCACGTTTCGAATCGCACACATTCGGTGAGACCGGCAAACCGGAGGAGATAGCGCCCACTGGCCAGGGAACAGGCCAGCGGGGCACCCGCGATCAGGCAACCGAGTTCGATACCCACTGAGTACCCAAAACGGTCAGATGCGGCAAGGTTTCGTGAGAGGGCTTGATGGATGAAACCCCAGCTCAACAAGAGTTTCCTGTCAAACACCCCTGGTAGCTGAACTGCCCAGAACAGAATCCCGCTTATACGTTGCCTCACTATCGCCCGACACAACTACCAGGGGTTATCCACTTCTATCGAACGTCAGACGTCCCCTGATTCCTCAATGATTCCTCAGCCGGTAGTGAAGCGAGTCCCGGTTTCTGATCAAGGGGACCACCAACCGGGTCCCCTTCAGGCCACCGTGATACTCCACCTCCGACAGGATGAATGTCAACGTTCATCGGGTTCGCGACGTACGAGGCCCTCGATCACCGTCGAGACAACTCGTGCGCGATAACACGCGATACGGTCCACATATCGCGCCGCCGGCGAGCACTGATACACCGCCGGTGTCGCATCGCTGTCGAGCTCGTCCTGGGTGAACTTTCGCGGACGATGCACTTTGACACCGTTCTCTTCGTACACCGCTGCCAAACCGTCGGGCTGTTCGTGATACTCGCGTGCGAAATCCGGCCACACGTCGGCCAACAGCTCGCCTGGATGCTGCTTGATGCTCTGCTGCACCGGCTGAGAGGCCACGGGCAACCCCCTCATCCCACTGCGGCCACCGCGCGGTATAGGTACGCCCGACGAAGACTTCGAGCGGCGGGCCCCACTCGTCGCCCACGCCGAAGCCGTCGGCGACTGCCTCACCCATGAAGATCCTCTCCCAATACGATTCGACGACGCGGTAACCGGAAGACGCGCCACACCGGCGATCAGCCTGACTTGACCGCCCTCCTTACATCGATTTTGGTGTGGGATCATCGCGCGGGCCTCAACCGCAGGATTCCGAGGTGGCCTACGGCGCCATGCGCCTCTTGTCCTACGAGAAGGGGGACGCAATGCTGCTGCGGACTGCAGGCAGGGTGTCCAGTAGATTTCCCCAGCGATGACCGGCAAGGAAGATCCCCCACTCTCAGAGTTGGGCGAGACAACGTCAGAGCACGTGCCGGCGTGGCTCGGGCGGTTCTTCGAGACGACGTGGTCATGGGTGACCAAATCCAAGCTCGGACTGACTGTATTCGTCGCCCTCATCTATGTGATCCCCTACGGTCTGGGGCTCTTGGCCGTTGGCAGCCAAGTCCGCGCCGGTGGCGACTTCGCTGTTCTTGCGTTCGCCGCCCTCGTCGCTTCGACGTTCGCGTCCGCACAGCCAGCGCCGACGCCGGCGATGGGCACGTTGAGCCTGGTACTGGTGGGCTTCATGGGTGCATACTTCGACCCGCTCGTTGTGGGCGTGGTAGCCGGGACTGTCGCAACCATCGGGCTCGTCACCAGCTACGGCGTGGGCGCGACCGGCGTCGGCCGTCTGTTGTTCGCGCGAATGGGGCACAGGCCCGCGGTCGCCAACACAATCGAGCGGGCATTCGATGTAACGAGACGCTACGGTCCGTGGGCCATACTGCTATTTGCGTTCATACCGAACCCTCTCTACGCGTGGTCCTCCGTGGCGGGAGGCGCGTCGAAGACCAAGTTCGGTCGCTACCTTGCAGCAGCCGCCACCGGGAGCTTTGCCCGCTTTGTCCTGGTCGCCTTTCTCGGCAAGGGCATCGAACAGATCCTCAACTGAGGGCGTGTGGGGAAATTAGTTGGGCGTGATGGTGAAGTTCCATTGGCCGTGCCAGTTGTGGGGGTAGACGGGGAGCTCGGCGAGTTGTTGGTTACTGATCTTGACACCGGTCGGGTAGTAGCTGGGGTCGAGTCCGGCTTGGACACTGAGCCCGGTCCGGGTGGTGCTCGCAGCGATCAGGTCGATGACGACTTGGTGTGAGATGAGTGGCTCCCGCGCCAGTTCATGGTGATTGTGGAGAACAGGCGGTGTTCGATCTTGTTCCACCTCCAGCGACCACACGCTTCTGACGTTCGTCGAGCACCGGCGCGATCACTTCCCACACCTCAGCCAACGACCCCTCAGTGAGATTCATCCACCCAGGGTCCGGATCCTGACCAAACATCAACCAACAAGCGCAAACTAGTCATGGTTTATGGGGTACTATATCACTCTAATTAGAGCAGGGTCCGCTGGGTGCGGTTTCAATATAGACATAGTTTTAGGATTTGAGAGAATCAATCATGAGTGAACAAGTGGAATTTGATCAACATGCGAGTTATCGTAGCGGGAAGTTCACAGGATTTTCCATGGAATGGTATGACAGCCTGAGAGAAGGAAGATCAGGGTGGACCAAGGATTCAGAGTATCGAGTACATCCAAACCGTGGCATTCCTGTTCATCTCAAAGCAGGACAGGTGGTGAAATTTGTTCAACCGGAGGGTCCAAACATCATTGATGTATGGTACTTTGGAGCGGATATCGAGGATACTGCTGGAGAAAAATATGACCCAGTGTTTACCGCTGGCCTGGAGGGCTTCATATGTCGAAAGAACTCAAGACTATGGTCAAACTTGCCCTACTTTCGTCCTATGGCTACCTATATAGACGATAATATTGACCCATCTGTGATGCCGGATGAACACCACTGGCCCGTCTGGCACGGTGGACATTGTTGCCCCGAGTTGAATGAAATGGGGTTTGACATTCACAACCATGCCTCCTGCCATACCAATTGTGTTGAAGCTTTGGTGACCGCTGGTATGAACTTTGAAAAGGCCGATTCATTTGCTGCAACCCACAATATGTGTGTTTTCCAACCAATGGCTGTTACCGATCAAGAAATGCCAGGTGGTCATGTCTCTCCAACGTGGCATAGCTCCCCTAGTCATCTAAAACCCGGATCTTGGGTTGAGTTTTATGCCGAGATCGATTTGTTACTTGCTGTTTCTCATTGTGCCTATGGTAACCAGTCCATGCCTCCTCACGAAGTAGATCATCATCCAATTGATGTCGAAGTTTGGGATACCGGTGTAACGCCACAAGAAAGACCGGAATGGACTGAGTGGCGACCTGAGTTCAAGAAGAGACTTGAACGACTCAAAGCCATCGGGAATACAGGAGCTACTGGTAGGTATTATCAGGACGAGTAACTTCTATAGCTCGTATTTCGGAAGCCGGAGAAATAGATTCTCGGGCTTTTGATTTCACCCACTTTCGCAGCGCATGGCCCGACTGGACCGACGCCACCACGTTCGCCCAACGGTGGGTCGACGTCGTAGCGGCGCGTCCCGACGTTCCGTTCCTCACGTTCGAGTCGCCCGAGGGCACGGTCACCGACTGAACCGTTTCGTGTTCGGGTAGGCGTGGGCTCCCATGGTCTCCCACCAGTGCCTGATCGTCGCGACAGCGAACGCGGCGGTGTCGGGAACAACGGGATGCCGCCGGCGGCGGGCCGATAGGTGTCGATGGGGTCGCTCGCTGGCCCAGAGAGCAGCTGGATCACCGGCACGTGCATCTCCGCCGACGGCGGTCATCATCTTCGACGTGGACCCGACCTCGACCCGGTGATGTAGATGCTCCACCCATCCCCGCTTCGATACGGACGGTAGGGGCTTCACGCCCATCGACCCAAGAACTGTCCCGGTGAAGACCGAGGCCAGCTCCGGCCCACAACAGACGCGAATATGGCCGAGCTGTGCACATCGTTCCGGCTACGCCATGGAAGGCGCTGTTGCGTTGATAGATCGACGGGCGCGGCTCACCGGTTCGGTGTCGATGTTCGGTCAGATCGCGTCGGCGAGCTCATTGAATGCTGCCGCGAGACGTAGTCGTTTGTGGCGGGCTTCGTCACCGAGTTCGTAATGGCCGCGCCGAAGGCTCTGCACGAACGCGTGACCACGAGTCACGACCGACGCAGTTTGGTCTGTGCGCAGACCCCGCATCGGTCTCAACCTTGCTTTGAGCCGGCGAACGAGACAGATACAGAACGACGACGGCGATTCACTCGGGCACGCTACGACTCGCACCCGATCCGTCAACGCAACAGTGCTCCGACGCGAACCCCCACATCGGTCGCGGTGGCCAGAAATACTCACCGCTCTGTCATCCAAGCGCGGATTTCGCTGCGAATCCACATCTTGCAGCGGCCATGACCGAGATCGACCACCGGCCTCGGCATGTTTGGGTATCGGCGCTGATACAGCGAGACCGTGTTGCGCTGGGCGAGGCCGAGAAGGTCGGCGACACCTTGGGCGTCGATCAGTTCGTCGGTGTCCACCTTGCGGCCCACGAGGTGAGCCTACAACCGTTGACAAGATGACCAGGGACCGCTAGCCTACGGTTGTAGACATTCCTATCTGAAGTGGCCCCGGCGGTGCGTCAACACCCCGGGACCCGGCCCGAACCCGTGGAGGTTCCGACATGACCGAGCTTACGCGTGGCGTTTCTCTGTGCGAAGCGGCCGATACCTGTATTGCGACGATGCGAGCCACCGGTGACTCTGCGGACAGGGTTGCACCGACGATCGACCGATTCGTGGGGTTCTGTGAGCGAGAGGGAATCGACCGGCTTCTAGCTGTCACACCAGTCGCAGCCGAGAAATTCGTCGACTCGCGCTTGACTTCAGGGTTGGCGGCCGGCATTTCGACTCGGCACAACCGACGAAGTGCTGTGCGCCTCTTCTTCAGTGTCGCCCGCCGCGAGCAGCTGATCGACTCGGATCCAACCCTCGATCTGACTCTTCCGCCGCGGTCCTCGATGCCAACCAGACCTCTCACCGACGACGAGGTGGAACTCTGTCGAGACATTGCCCGGTGGACCTCAAGCCGCACCGCCAGCGCCTGGGCCCTGGCGGAAGCGACGGCACGTGGTGCAGAAATCGGCTCCATCGCCCCAGGGAACGTTGATCTCGTTGCCGGGACGGTGGCAATTCATGGGGGCAAACGGACCGATCCGCGCCCCGGCATTCTGACGGCGTGGGGGCTCGAGGCCTTGGAGCGGCGAATAGCCGAGGTGCCCGGTGCGAGGCTCGCGCATGGCGGATCTTCTGTAGGACCTGCCGCCCAGGTCTCGACGTGTCGTGCGATCGGAACGGTGCTGGTCCGGGCGGGGCTGTCAGGCGAAC
>JADWMG010000132.1 GCA_015767405.1 Actinomycetota bacterium | reverse complement strand
CGTTGGGTTACCGGGCGGTAGCGAGGCCAGTTGACCAATTCGTTCTCGTGAACTATTGCCGACGTCTCGTCGGTAATAGTTCACGAGTTCAGGTTGGTGGGCTGGTGGTCGAGGTCGGCAAGAAACTGTGATACGGCGATTGCATTTTGACGACGCCATTGATCCACGACGTCTGCATTCTCGTTGGCCTCGCTGAGCTGCTCCAGAGTCTTGGACAGCATGGCACGCTGGGCGCGCACAAGGACCGAGGGGTCGTTTCCGGAGCGGTCATTCAGTCGCATCTTGACAAGGAATTCGATTCGTAGGTCGCGCACGTGGGCCACCGGAGTCGATAACCATGTGGATGAGGCCGCTCGACCGGCGGAGGTGATGCGGTGCCGGGTTCTGTTGGGTCCAGCTGCGCCTGGCTCAGTCAGGTGGGGTTGGGCGAGCCCGGCACCGACGACACGATCGAGGGCGCGGTAGACGAGCGGGCGCCGAACCGTCATGATTCGCCCGAGGTCGCTCGTGGGCTCGAGTTGGCGAGCAAGCGCAAATCCGTGCGCCGGTTGTTCGGCGAGTAGACAGAGCACGGTCCACTCGTTCAGTGACAATGCCGGCAACACGATCCTCATGCTAGTCTCAATGAGACTATACACATCGAATGATGCGGACTGAGAGGAACTGGTGTTCAGGAGGACAATGGTGTCTTGCTGTGCTGCGGCGGCCCTTCTGGTGACGGTCTCATGCGGTTCGGAGACCCACGACTCGGGTACGGAGGTCAATTCCAGTACCGAGATCAGCGGTCAGGTCGTTGTTTTCACTGCCGCATCACTGACCGATGTGTTCGGCACGATGGCTACCGCCTTCGAGGCTGAGTTCCCTGGCGCGGAAGTTCAACTGAACCTGGCAGGGAGTTCGACTTTGCGTGAACAGATCCTCGGTGGGGCCCCGGCAGGTGTCTTTGCCTCCGCCGACGAGCGGAACATGGAGGTCGTCGGCTCCGCAGGCGAGCTTGGGTCGACGCCAGCCATATTTGCGCGCAACTCGTTGCAGATCGCGGTTCCTGCGTCGAACCCTGGCGGCGTGACCAGCTTGGCCGATCTTGCCGACCCTGACCTGTTTGTTGGCATCTGTGCCGAGGGCGTTCCGTGTGGTGACTTCGCTCGAATGGTGCTCGACGCGTCAGGAGTCGAGGCGTCGATCGATACCAACGAGGGCGACGTGCGGGCGCTGTTGACCAAAATCGAGGCGGATGAACTCGACGTCGGCATCGTCTATGCGACCGATGTCGCGTCGAGCGCAGGCGTAGCCGGGATCAAGATTCCGCGGGAAGTCAACGTGGAAGTGCGATATCCGATTGCGACCCTGGCAGCGGCCCCGAATCCGGGAGTCGCGGAAGCATTCGTCGCTTTCGTGTTGTCACCCGAGGGCCAGGACATCATCGTTGCAGGAGGGTTTGGTTCGGCATGACATCTGAGTCGGGGCGGCGTTCGATTCGGCGCCACCCACCCGCCGTCTTCATCGTTCTGGGAGTTCTCGGTGCACTCATTTTCGTGGTCCCCCTTCTCGGGCTGCTCAAGAAGACTCCATGGTCTGACCTTCCAGAACTGCTCACGAGCGACATCGTCCTCGACGCTCTCCGGCTCTCAATCATCTCGTCGGTGGCCGCGACCGCGATCGCGCTGGTACTCGGAGTTCCACTCGCATGGCTCCTCGCGCGCGTCGAGTTCCCCGGGCGCCGATTTGTCAGAGCTGTCGTCACATTGCCCATGGTCCTTCCCCCGGTGGTCGGGGGCGCGGCGCTGCTCTTCGCGCTCGGACGCCGCGGCCTCGTCGGAGGACCGATCTACGACGTCACCGGATTTGTTCTCCCGTTCTCCATCTGGGGTGTGATAATCGCCAACACCTTCGTGGCTATGCCGTTCCTCGTTATCACGGTCGAAGCCGCATTCATCAACCTGGATCAGCGCTTCGAAGGGGCTGCAGCCACACTCGGGGCATCGCGCCTCACCGTGTTCCGACGCGTGACGCTTCCGATGATTGCTCCGTCATTGGCCGGTGGACTAGTGCTCACATGGGCGCGAGCACTCGGCGAGTTCGGTGCAACGGCGACGTTTGCGGGCAACTTGCAGGGCCGCACGCAAACGCTCCCGCTTGCCGTTTTCGTGAGTCTCGAATCAGACCGCGGGGCGGCGATCGCGATCAGTCTCGTGCTGGTCGTCATCTCACTCGTTGTGCTGATCGGCCTCCGCGATCGTTGGTGGCTACGTTGATGAGTGGCTTGAGCGCGCGTGTCATCGTTCAGCGCGGCGACGAGTTTTCTCTCGATGTCGAAATCCAGATCGAAGCCGGACAGACAGTCGCGCTGCTCGGACCAAACGGCGCGGGGAAATCAACTCTGGTGGGTGCCCTGGCCGGTCTGATTCCACTTGACAGTGGGCGCATCGTTCTGAATGGGACTGTGCTCGACGATGCCCAAGCGGATGTCTTCGTTCCCCCTGAAAAACGTCGGCTTGGAATCGTCTTCCAGGACTATCTGCTGTTCGACCACATGAACGTGCTGGACAACATTGCTTTCGGTCCGATCAGCCGTGGGGCGGACCGGTCGACCGCCCGAATGTCCGCGCAACGCTGGGTCGATGATCTCGACCTTGCCGGGTTCGAGGACCGCAAGCCGCCAGAACTGTCGGGTGGCCAGGCCCAGCGAGTTGCGATGGCGCGAGCGTTAGCCGCGGAACCGGCACTCCTGTTGCTAGATGAGCCGCTCGCGGCACTGGATGCGACTACTCATGTACGGCTTCGGCGGATGCTCGGCGAGCATCTCGCTGAGTGCCACGCGCCGCGTCTCCTCATCACTCATGAACCGACGGATGCGTTCCTGCTAGCGGACCACGTCTACATCGTGGAAGGTGGCCGGATCACCCAAGCTGGTGATCCAGATCAGATTCGTCGGCATCCAGCAACGCCCTACGTGGCTGACGTGGCTGGGACCAACCTGTTCGCTGGTGTGAGTGAGCGCGGCACGATTGCAATCGACGGCACTCGCTTTACTCTTCATGCTGCTGACACAAGTGTGAGCGGCGCAGTACTAGTTACGGTGCACCCCCGTGCGGTGGCGCTCCATCCGACTGAGCCGCACGGGAGCCCCCGAAATACGTGGCTCGCAACGGTTGACGGGGTCGAGCAGTTGGGTGACACGACGCGAGTGCTTCTCGATGGCCCGATTCGGCTCGCCGCGGACATCACTCCCAACGCGGCCGAGGCACTGGGCCTGCGACCCGGTCTCGATATCTGGGCAGCGGTAAAGGCCACAGAGATCAGTATTTCGGCTGCGTAGCGGGATCAGTGGCGCTTCACCACGAGATCGACATTGTTCGTCGCAGTGGAGTCTCCGGTGTAACGACGTGGGGCCCGAGGCGAAATGCATCGGGCGGCCCTGATTGCGGTTCTACACATGTTGACGTAGCCGGTTCGTCGTAGATGACCCAGTGGTCGCAATCTGATTCGATGCGGACAGCGGGCGCTCTCGACCGCTCGTAGTGGAGAGTAACCGGCTTCGTATTGAGGAAGCAGTCGTCCCAGGGGCTGTGGGTCGGGGAGCCGATGGTGCCCGTTGGAAGGCCGCGGCTGTCACGCTCATACATCGCGGTGGGCTCGAATGACAGTCGATGCGGCTTGCAGAACCATGGATGCCAACCAATCTCGGCAGGGAATGTCTCGCCTGTCGATTCGACGCACAGCTGAAACTCGACGCTCTGTTCACGCAGGTCGATGCGCTGTACGGCCCGCCCTCCGAACGACCAGCCGAGTGAGCCTGCGAGCGAACACTGCATTGTCAGCGACGCATCGGTCACCGCATCGACGCTCCACGGACGCCCGAATACGGTTCCGTGAATCGCATGTTCGCGGTCATCCCCCTCGTCATCGATGCAGTTGAGGCCGAGCTGGTAGGCGGTGTCGTCGAATTCGAACCGGCCGCCATCGACTCTGCCGGCCCACGGCGCCATCACGAATGAGCCCCATTTGACCGATGTGGGGTCGGGCTCTGGGCCAGCTCGATCGTCGAGTAGAGGTTGACCGTCGACGGTGATCTGGACGACGCGGCCGCCGGCCGTAGGTTCGATCGATACCTCGCACTCACCGGAGGCGAGTCTGATCATGAAGATGCTTCTTTTCTCCGGTTTCGCCATCGCTCGGAGCTGAACCAGATCGAGGCACCAAGTGTTGCGAGTAGTGCCAGAATGATCGGCGCGTCGCCGATATTCGTGTACCAGGTGCGTCCCTCGCGTAACTCGATCTCATCGATCAGAATCCGTTGTTCGCTCACCGCAGTGCGTTGCAGGACATTGCCATCGGCGTCGATGACCGCGGAGAAGCCTGTCGGTGCCGTCTGGACGACCCATCGACCGGTCTCGACAGCCCGTAGACGGCTCGATGCGACCTGCTGCGATTGCACGATCGTTCCCGTATAGCTCGCTCCGTTCGTCGGGTTGATGATCGCCTCGGCACCTAGCTTCACTCCCTCCCGCACACGTCCTGCAAAGAAGACCTCCCACGAAATTACGACGCTCAGGCGCGTGCCGTCGGGTAGGTCGACAATCGCCGGACCAGTACCAGCGACGGCGTCGCGCCCAATGCGATCGAGCGGCGCTC
The DNA here is from genome assembly GCA_015767405.1 of Actinomycetota bacterium. Taxonomy (GTDB): domain Bacteria; phylum Actinomycetota; class Acidimicrobiia; order Acidimicrobiales; family Ilumatobacteraceae; genus Sva-07. The sequence continues at coordinate 9,248 of JADWMG010000132.1, read as the reverse complement.
CCACAGCCTCGAGAATCCCGCGCAGAGGGACGTATTCGCCGAACGGGACGCGGCGCACCTTGTCGTAGCGGTCGACGATTTCCCCAGATGGAACGACGATTACCTGGGCGTTGATGCGTCGTGTTCCGTTCTCGCGTTCTTCGGTTATCCCGACGGCGATCGGAGTGTCGAGACGGGCCGCTTCTGCCGTGACGGAGGCGTGGATATCTGAACCCTCGAATGTGGGCGTGTCGATCGTGTTCTCGGGCCAGACCACGAGATCGAGATCGGAGTCGCTCGGGATCGTGCGGGTGGCGTCCAAGTGGCGTTCCGTGACCACGATCGCCGGAACTTCGAGGGCGCTCGTTCCCTGCTTGCCGCCACCCTGAACGGCTGCGATCCGCAGTGTTTCTCCTGTAGCAGAACCACGGGGTGCGATTCCCGCAATCACGACGAGGACCAAGATGATGAGAAATGCGATGGCGCCGTGGGGTGCGCCAGTCGCGCCAGGGCGGAAACTGCGTGCGAACTTCGGGATCCGCGGTGCTGGTCCGGCGAGGGCGAAGCCGAGTTGCATGACGATCCAAGTGATGAGGATCACTCCACCGATGCGGGCAACACCCCCGAACGGGCCGTCGACCTGTGACATCCCCAGAGATGCGAGCGGGACACCACCGAAGGGGAATGAGAATCGCACCGCCTCGGCAAGTGTGTGAGCGGCGGGCCGACCGATAACCCTCCACGTGCCGACCGGTGCGATGAGTGCGGCGATCATGTGGAAGCTGCCGTAGACCAACCCTGCAATGAAGTACCCGGGCACCGTCAACTGGATCATCCAGAACATTCCGAGGTATGTCCACGTAGCTCCGAATATGAAGCCGAGCAGCATGCGATCACGCCGTGCCGGGTTTGCTCCGAGAGCAATCTCGAACAGCATCACCCCGATGATGGCCAGCGGCCAGAACCCCCACGGAGGCATTGCGAAGCCAACAAGCGCGCCGGCGAGCAGCGTGAGCGCAGGGCGCGCGACGCGGTCGCGGAGTCTGACCCGGTCAGGGGAGGTGTCGGTCAAGAGGCGAGTTTGAGGTTGACAACGATGCGCTGTGCGGTCGAACCGAGTGGGTGACACGCGAACAGTGTGGCGGTCGGGGTAGCGGTCGGGTCGACGATCCAGATCGCGTCAGGTTGCACGATCTGCGTCCCCGTCACTTTGTACGTGATCACTCCGGCTTCGGTGTTGAAGACGACGTCGTCTCCGGGGACCAATTGGTCGAGGTGACGGAAGTCAGCCTGGTGACTTGTGCGGTGTCCGGCGACAACAACATTGCCGACCTCGCCAGGCATCGCGGTTCCGGGCCAGTGCCCGGGGCCGCGATCGAGCGTGGTCAATCGGATCCCTTCGAGAAGGGGAGCGTTGACACCGATTTTGGGAATCGACATGCTGCCGAGTTGCCCTAGGTTTTCGGCGCCGTGTGGGTTAGACGGTGGGGCAATCGGTTCGGTTGACTGTTTCGGCAGTTCCGTAGTTGTCGTCGTGGAGGTCGTCGAAGTCGTAGTTGTCGTCGTCGTAGTTGTCGTGGTCGTCGTAGTCGTCGAGGAGGTGGTCGTCGGCGCGGTGGTCGTCGTTGTTGTCGTAGCCGAATCACTGTTGAACGAGGCAATCGTCTCGGGCGAATTGTCGAGATCCACGGCAACAAGGGCGATGCCGGCAACCGCCACAATGGCCACCAGCCCCGGGATCACAAATCGCTTCACCGCAAGATTCTTACACGTTTTTCAGGAAGTTGTTAGCCCTCGCGCCGATCTTTCTGCCATCCCGGACACATGCCGGAATCCCGATTCCCCGGTATCCGGCGCCTGTGATGAACAGTCCTGGGGGCAGGGCACTCTCGATCGAGTCGACCCATGCTGCATGATGAGGGCGATATTGGGCGAAGGCCCCCGGCCATCGGGTGATGCGGATCTCGAGGGGCGAGAAGTTCACCCCGAGGTGAGTGCCGAGATCTGTGAGTACGGCGTCGAGCACTTCTGTGTCGGAGAGATGGAGTACCGGCATGCCATCTCGACCGATGGAAACGCGCAGGATCTCGCCCCCTGAGGGGGGCCGCCAATGCGCCCACTTCTGGGAACCGAACGATGCTGCGCAGGTTTCGGGACGAGGTATCCGCTGAGCCCGTGCAGCCGATCCGGCCACTGGTCGGCCGAGATGTGAAGCGTGACCAAGATGACGTCGGCAGTCTCTGCCTCACCGAGCAGATCGGCGGCTTCCGGGGTGGCCTCCGTCAGTAGGGAACCAGTCGCCTTCGCCGGTCCGGCGAAGATTACGGCGTCGAATTCCCTGCCATCGACCAACCATCTGCCGCCCTCGTCGTTGCGGCTGACCTCGCTGACCGGCTTGGCGGTGCGGATCTCGCCGCCGGCGTCTGTGATTGCTCGAGCTGTGGCATCGATCAGCGACCCGATTCCGCCGCGCGGCGCGGCGAAGATCGGGCTCGTAGCCGCGGATTCGGTCTCGGCAGTTGATCGACGTTGCCGACGCGCAGCGAGGAGCATGCTGCGGTTGTCCTCGGCTATCGCTCGGATTTGGGGGACTTCGGCGAGGCTGAAGTTGTCGGTGTCGGTGGCGTAGATGCTCCCGACCAATGCGTCAACGAGTCGCTCGTGGACCTCGTCGCCGAACCTCGCCCTCACGAATGCTCCGATCGAGTCGTCGGCAGTGGGGGTACGTGGGAGTAGTGGTTCGACCGCGGCGCGCAACTTGCCCTTCCACGACAGCAGGCCTGAAGTCGCGAGGGGCCACGCACGACCGGGAAGGCCCAGCAACAAACCGTCCGGGATGTCGTGGAGGCCGTTGTTCCAGACCGCTGCTCCCACGGGTTCTGGCGATACGAGCGTGGAACCGAGTCCGACACGTTCCGTGAGCTCTAACGCTTCTGGTACCCGAGCGAGGAACGCGTCGGCTCCGGTATCGAGGCAGTCAACTCCGGCGAAGGAACTGGCATCTATACGGCCCCCAATGCGGCTGCTCGCCTCGAGCACGACGATCTCGTGATCGCTGGTGTCGACCAACGCGAGCGCTGTACTCAGGCCACTGATTCCGGCGCCGACGACGGCGATTCTCCGTTGGGCCATCAGGAGCCCTCACGCTTCGAGCCGTCGGTCGCCTGGAACACGAGTTCGGCTAGGGCCTCGAAAGTGCTGGCATCAGTATTGACGCAGCCGGTTCGGTCGAAATCCAGATCGTTCTCGCTTGCCCGTTGTGCTGCCTCGATGTCGAGGTCGTAGAGGATTTCGAGGTGGTCCGCCACGAACCCGCATGCACACACGATGACACCGTCGACATCGGTGTCGGCGCCGAGTTCGTCGATGACTTCCAAGATGTCAGGCCCGATCCATATCTCGGAGGTTCGCCCTGCTGACTGCCACGCGATCTGCCAGTCGACGCCTTCGATCAGACCGAGGCGGTCAGCAACCGCTTGCGCTGTCGAGCGAAGCTCGTCGACGTACGGATCTCCAGTTGCGATGATTCGCTCAGGCAGCGAGTGGGCTGTGAACAGCACTCGGGGCCGCCCGCCCGTCGACGAGCGCATCCCATCGAGCCGGGTCTGCAGATCGGTCGCGAGAAAGTCGATGAAAGCGGGCTCAATCGCCCAGCTCGAGATGCCAACGACCTCGACGGCCTTCTTCGCCTCCCGGGCGCCTTGTCGGACACGGTCGAGGTATTGGCCGACCGAGAACGCCGAGAAATGCGGCGCGAGAACGAGACCGACGATCGAGTCGAATCCATCCTCTGCCAACGCTCGCGCCGTATCTTCAACCTTTGGGTCCGCGTGCTTGAGGCCCAACGCGACGTGATATCGGCCGGGAGATTTCTCGTCGAGTGCTGATTGCAGTGCGTCGCGCTGCGCCTCTGTCGTTTGCGCGAGCGGCGATACCCCACCGATTGCGGAATATCGACGAGTGAGATCGGCGAGAGCTTTCGGGGTCGGTGGATGGCCACGGCGAATATCGGTGTAGTACGGCTCGATCTCCTCTGGACTTCGCGGCGTGCCGTATGCCATGAGGACCACGGCCACTCGGCCGTTCACGACGGGGCGGCTTGTGTCGTGCGTTCGTGGACGAGATTGACGATGTCGTTCAAGATCCCGGGGTCGGAATCCGGCTGGACACCGTGCCCCAGATTGAATATGTGTCCGGGGTGCTGGTCGCCGTTCGCCAGTTCGTTGTCGTCCAGTACCCGGAGTGTGCCATTCAGCGCTGGTTCCCGCCCGGCGAGCACGAGTGCTGGATCAAGATTTCCCTGGACCACGAGATCGTCTCCGAGTCGGGTACGGGCGTCCGCGATTCGGGTACGCCAGTCGAGCCCGAGTACCCGCGGTCCGGCTGCGTACATCGACTCGAGAAGATGATCACATCCGATGCCGAAATGGATGCCGGGAGCCTCGGGATGTAGCCGCCCAAGCTCCTCGAAGACACGACGGGAATGCGGGAGCACGTAGCGGTCGTAGTCACGTCGGCTGAGGGCCCCGGCCCATGAGTCGAACAGCTGGAAGGCTGCCGCACCATGTGATAGTTGAGCATCGATGAATGTGATCGCCGACTTGGCGAGCCGTTCCATGATTTCTTGCCATAGCGCCTCATCGGTGTGGATGAGTGCCTTGGTGTTTCTGTAGTCCTTACTCGGGCGGCCCTCGATCAGATAGCTGGCGACCGTGAACGGGGCTCCGGCAAACGCGAGCAATGGGACGTCGTCGGACAATTCGGCGGACAATGCCTCGACCGTTCTGATCACGTAGTCAATGTCATCGAATTCGAGTGCGCGGAGGCGGGAGAGGTCGGCGCGCGTTCGCAGTGGTTGTTCGGCGACGGGTCCGGTTCCGGGCGTCACGTCGACGCCGAACCCGACCGCGTGCGCAGGAACGACGATGTCGCTGTACAAAACCGCCGCGTCAACGCCGTAACGACGGACTGGTTGCAGCGTGATCTCAGCGGCGATGTCGGGTTTCTTGATCGCGTCGAGAATCGAACCTTCGCCCCGAATCCCGTGGTACTCCGGCAACGATCGCCCGGCCTGACGCATAAACCACACCGGGGTGTGTCTGGCCGGGCGCCCATCGGCAGCCAGCAGGAATGGGGAGGTGGCATCTGAATCCATGTGCGGACGACGATATCTGAGGTCTATCTGGAGCATGGAGATCGGCACGAGTCGCCGATAGCGTTGTCGGCGCCCTTATGACCCATCAGCACCCTGAATTAGCCGACGAGCAGGCCTACATCGACTACGCGTACGAGTGCCTCGAGAGCAGTCGCGTCGCCGCCTGGCGCCTTCGGGAGCTCACCGAAGCCGATCTCGGTGGTACCTACCAGGCTCGATTCGAACGGAATGCATTCGATGAGGCGCTCATCAAGCGGTTGACAGACCTTGATCTCGGAGATGCCGCTCTTGTTTTCGGGCGGATCGATCGCACCGGGGAATTGCCTGACTCGCTGGAGACCTTTCACATTGGAAGGCTTGCGGTGGCGGATGAGGACAGCGAGCCCGTGGTTGTCGACTGGCGGGCGCCGGTGGCCGAGCCTTTCTACCGCGCAACGGGGCGCGACGCGATGGGCCTGGTTCGCAGGCGCCACTTCGCAGTGGAAGGCCAGAGTCTTGTCGGCATCGAAGATGAATTGTTCGGCGTGGGCCACCTCGGCCTCGGTCACGATGAAGGACTGGACGAAGGCGATCAAAGTGGTCCAGATGATTCGAGTGGTCTGCGGGGTTACTCGACACTGCTCGCTGCTCTGGAGCGAGGGCGGACCGGCACGCTGGGCGACATCGTCGCGACGATTCAGGGTGAACAAGACGAGATCATCCGCTCGCCGCAACAAGGAGTGCTGGTCGTACAGGGTGGGCCCGGAACCGGCAAAACAGTGGTCGCCCTGCACCGCGCCGCGTACCTGCTCTACACGCATCGCTTCCCGCTGGAAGATCAGGGTGTGCTCGTCATCGGACCCAACCGGGTATTCCTGCGCTACATCGAACGGGTCTTACCGTCGTTGGGTGAGGCAGGGATCGAGCAGGTAGTGCTTGCCGATCTCGTACCCGGTGTGCAGTTCCTACGCGCTAGCGAAGACGTTCCAGGGGAGCCGTATGCCGACTCGCCGACAGCTGCACGGGTCAAGGGCGACGTGCGAATGTCCGACCTGATCGACCAGGCAATTCGGACCCGCCAACGCGCCCTGCGATCCAAGCTGGTGTTGCCGTTTCGCAGCGGCTATGTGCGGCTGGATGTTGCCGAATCCGAGCGCATCGTCAAAGCGGCCCGGCGTCGATTTCGGCGGCACAACTCAGGGCGCAAGTTTATCGAGAACGAATTATGGAGGGCGCTCGCCGAGAGCTACTTCGATCCCGAAGTTGGGCCAGGCCTCGTCAAAGACGCATTGCGCGGGACACCCGAGATCCGAGAGGCGCTCGGCTGGATGTGGCCGGTCCTCACTCCAGCAGAGCTGCTGCATGATCTTTTCGGTTCCAAAGCATTGTTGAAGCTTGCGGCACAAGGGGTGTTCGACGAATCAGCCGCGTTGGCATTGTTCCGCCCGCGTTCGGAGACGGTCGATGACGTCAGGTGGACCTCTGCCGACGCGGCGCTGCTCGATGACGCTCGAGACGTACTCGGTCCGAAACTCGGCAAAGACGGCAAGATCGATGAACTCGATGAGATCCGCACCTACGGTCAGATCGTGATCGACGAGGTCCAGGACCTCACTCCGATGCAGCTTCGAATGGCGACCCGACGGTCACTCAGCGGGGCGATGACGATTGTCGGGGATCTCGCTCAGGCAACCGGGCCACTCGCTCCGCGCGATTGGGAAGATGTGCTCGCCCATTTGCCCGATCGTAGGCCCCCGCGCGTGATCGGGCTCTCGGTCGGATACCGGATTCCTGGCCAGATCATGGAGTTGGCGAACAAAGTTATGGCTGTGGCGACTCCATCGCTGCGAGCTCCACAATCGGTGCGCGTCGGCGACGTCGGGCCCTTGATCGTGCGGGCTGAGAGCTATCAGCAACTCGGGGTAACCGTTGCATTCGAGGTCCAGTCGATGATGGAATCGCTGCCAAATGGGAGTCTCGGAATCATCGCGCCAGACTCGATGATTCCGGATCTGTCCGAACATTTGACCGCGGCCGGAATCAATCACGGCACGGCGACAACCACGGGCCTCGACAAAGGCGTCACGCTCGTTCCGGTGAGCGTGATCAAGGGTCTCGAACTCGATGGTGTTGTGGTGGTCGAGCCGGCGCGGATCGTGAGCGACACCGAACACGGCATGAGGTCGCTATACGTTGCGCTCACACGGCCTACGCAGCGCCTTACGGTCGTGCACGCTGCTGAACTCCCGCCGCCGCTGCGTTGAATACAGTGCTGGCATGGCCGCGTCGGCATTCGTAGAGATCCCTGAGCTCGACCTGGCCGCGTGGCGTGGCCCCGATCGCCCGCAATTCGCGGAACAACTTCGCGAAGTTGGTCACAACGTCGGGTTCTTTCAGTTGGTGGGGCATGGCGTCGAGCCCGAGTTCGTGGAGCGGCATATCGCCCTACAGACCAAGTTCTTCGATCTTCCGGAGTCTGACAAAGCATCGATCGACAAGGTGCTGTCGCCCCATTTTCGCGGATGGGAGCGTGTCGGTGCCGAGCTCACGGGCGGCCTGCCAGATCTACGTGAACAGCTCGATTTGTCAGTTGAGAACCCCGTGCGTGGACTCGATCTTGACCCGGCGTACCTTCGCCTGGACGGCCCTAACCAATGGTTGCGCGAGGACATCCTTCCCGGCTTCCGAGACCACATGGGGGAGTATTTTCGGAAGATGTCGGCTGTCGCCGACGAGTTGCTCGATGCGTTCTCTTTGGCGCTGGGGCTAGAGCTCGGATATCTCCGAAGACTGTTCGGCGAGTTGCCTCTGTCGTTCGTGAAGTTGATCAACTATCCGCCAACCCCGGATGGTGGCGCCGGTGTCAACGCCCACCATGACGCCGGCTTCTTGACTTTGCTGCTTCAACACGACGTAGGGGGTCTGCAAGTTCAGAACCCTGATGGGGCATGGATCGATGTGCCGGTTCGTCAGGACGCGTTTGTGGTCAATATCGGCGAGATGCTGCAAGAGATGACGGGCAACTATTTTGTCGCAACGACCCATCGAGTGATTGCCCCCCAGCGACGACGATCGTCAGCCTGGTTCCACGGTCCGGATCTTCGTACTCCTCTGACGCCGCTGTCGCTCTCGGACTCGCTAGCGGATGCCGTGGCGGCGAGCCCACGACATTCAACTGCTGGATTCATGGCTCGTCGAGACGAAATCGAATCAGGCCTCGGCGGGATTGGTGCAGAATCTGGTGCCGGCGTGTTTGGCCAGCAACTCTGGAACTACTACTGCCGGAGCTATCCGGCGAATGTCGCTCGCCATCACGCCGATGCGTCAGCCATCGCCGGTATATCTGTCGACGAGGCCGGTCAGTAGCTGGAAGGCCTTGTCGGCGTCGGCAGGGCGAATCCTGATCACTGCGGTGCGCGACATGTCGACCGTTGTGTCGATGGCTATCACCAGCTCAGGGTTGCTGTCTTCGACTTCGGGTCGGACTAGAACCCAGATCCCCTCGATCCGCTCGAGCGTCTCCTTTTCCCCGCCCTCTTCGGCGATCTGAGCACTCAGGCGGCTCATTTCGATTGCCATTTCTGGAAGTAGGTCGGTTGCCGTGCCGGTTATGGCAATCGTCGTGGCGGGGACGGAGTCGTCTCCGCTGAGTTCGCCGTCGGCATCGAGGTCGACCGTGGTCTCGGCGCATGCGGCAAATGTGAACCCGACCGCGACGATCGTCGCGATTCTCCCAATGTGGTTCATGAGGTGACGAGGATGCGTCCGCTCGCAAAGGCGCCAACGCCGACGTGACGGCCACCGATTTCGATGGTGAGGGTGCCATCGGGTGAGCAAGCAGTCACCGTGCCGCGGTTTCCCGGCTGGATGGCTGATGCCTCGAGGAATTCGAGAAGGCCCGGCTCGAATTCCAATTCCTCCGTGATTCGTCGAACGGTGAACCCGGCACCTACGTCGATAGTGGCCAACGGCTCGGCATCAGGCGCCGTGTAGCTAGACCCAGGAATCGGGTTGCCGTGAGGGCAAGTGGTTGGCTCGCCAAGCAGGTCGTTCAGGGCGCGCTCGACTGAGTCGCTCATGATGTGTTCCCACTTGCCCGCTTCGTGATGAGCCTCGGCCCATGACAGCTTCAGGA
>JADWMG010000396.1 GCA_015767405.1 Actinomycetota bacterium | reverse complement strand
GTCGGCGTTCGGGTTGGCATGGGAGCAGGCGTCAACACAGGTTGGGTCTGGCGAGATTTCCGCGATCAGTATCGGCGGGCAACAGCACGGCATGGTTGCTCTCGATGCGCGAGACCAGCCTCTGCATCCGGCAAAACTCTGGAACGACACGGAGTCAGCTCCTGATGCGGACTGGTTGAAGGGACAACTCTCCTCCGGGCACGAAGATGGTGCCGTGAAGTGGGCGGACGCCGTTGGAAGCGTTCCTGTTGCGGCATTCACCGTCACCAAATTGTCGTGGCTGCACCGAACGCATTCCGATTTGTGGGCCGACCTCGCCCATGTTCTGCTGCCGCACGATTATCTGACACATCGATTGACCGGCGGATACACGACGGACCGAGGTGACGCGTCGGGCACCGGATATTGGTCACCGACAACAGGCGAGTACCGGTGGGACATCTTGGCGCTCATTGATTCCGATCGTGACTGGAGCCAGGTCGTACCGACAGTTCTCGGGCCGCTCGATATCGCCGGAACGTGGGAAGGTGTGATGGTCGCTCCGGGAACTGGCGACAATATGGCTGCGGCGTTGGGAGTCGGATTGCGGCCGGGTGATGCTGTCATCTCGGTCGGAACATCGGGTACGGCCTACTCGGTGTCAGATGTACCAACTGCGGATGCGACCGGAGCAGTGGCCGGATTTGCTGACGCAACCGGCCGGTACTTGCCTCTCGTCTGCACTTCCAACGCGGCGAAGGTCTTCGACGCGTTTGCACGGCTGCTCGGGGTTGACCACGAGGAACTCGACCGACTAGCGCTCAGGGTCAAGACACCTGGCGACGATCAGCCGGCCGGGCCGACACTGTTGCCGTATTTCGACGGTGAACGCACTCCCAACCGGCCCGACGCGGCCGGGCTCCTCGCGGGACTGCGCAGCGACATCTCTCGCGAACAGTTCGCGCGCGCTGCGGTCGACGGAGTCGCTTGTGGGCTCCTCGATGCCTTTGATGCGCTGAACGCCCTTGCACCGGTCACTGGGAAACTGCTACTCACCGGTGGAGGGGCCCGCTCGCGAGCCCTGCAGGGAGTGCTGAATGGACTCGTCGACGTTCCCGTTGCACTTGCCGACGCGGACGAGGCAGTCGCGACAGGAGCGGCGGTGCAAGCGGCTGCCGTGCTCGAACAGGCCGAGTATGCCTCCGTTCAAGATAGATGGGGGCTCGGCGCTGGGTCGTCGGTCGACTTCACCGTTGACTGCGGCGACTTGCGGGAGCGCTACGCGGCACTACGCGATGAGCATGTCTAGCCAAGTACCCAATTCAGGTGAGGCGTTCGCCGAACTGGGCTTGCCGCCTCATGCGACGGCGGCGGAAATCAAGACTGCGCGTCGTCGTCTTGCCCAGGAGCATCATCCGGATCTGGGTGGTGACCCCACTCGTATGAAGGCGGTCAACCAAGCAGCGGCCACGGCGCTCAGGTCCTTGGAACACAGTGATCTTGTGTCCTCCGGTGACCGTCGGAGCGACCCCTCCGCGGTGAAGCTCACCGACGATTGGAATGGCCGGACGAGAGACGTCGCGTCGTTTGTCGTGGAAGCTCTACCCGTCGAAACTTTCGAGGGACTTCTGATTTCGGCCGCGTGGATGGGCGAAGTGGTCGACGACGACCCGCCGTATCGGCTTGAGGCGATCCTGGACTATCCGATCTGTTGTTGGTGTCGGTTGGAGGTTGTACCGGAAGCCGGATCGTCGACCGTGAGTCTGACGGTCGACTCGGTCGACGGTCATAGCGGAGTCGGGGGCCCGCCCAATGTTGAAGATGTCCGCGACTTATGGGTTGACACTCTCAACCAGATCGATTGGGGCTGAATATCAGCGCGGCCGTGGGGCAGCCGCTTTGGTGAGCCGATCGCGAATCGCATGGCCGAGCCCCTCCGCCGGTGGCAGCACTGCGATCAGCGTCGTGAGGTTGTTCTCATCTGCGGCACGTAGCCGGGCATACAACTCGCGGGCGTAGGCAACGAGATCGTCAGTGAGATCCAGAATGTCACTGTTCGGTGATCCGGCGCGGAGG
>JADWMG010000395.1 GCA_015767405.1 Actinomycetota bacterium | reverse complement strand
GATTGCTCGCTCACCATCTACGACCATCAGCTTGTTGTGCATGCGCCGATTGAGTCTCTTGAAGCTGAGGGCGAATTCCAAGCCCTGGATTGAAGCGCTGGTTCGCATGTGCCAAGGGTTGAACACCCGGATAGCGATATTCGGATGAAGACAGAGGCTTGCAACGGAACGTGTGGAACGCAGCAGCTTGATGTCATCGACGAGGATTCGGACCGACACCCCCCGATCTGCAGCGGCGATGAGCTTGCCAATGAGCAAATAGCCGACGGCATCGGCGGCCCACGAGTAATACTGCAGATCAAGCGTTCGCTCTGCCCCATCAATGCACGTCAAGCGTGCCAGCAGTGCATCCGACGGTCGGCGAAGGGTGGCTAGTCGGGTGCCTTGGCCCAGGTGACCCTCGGCACGAAGATCGCTCATCGGAACAGTCCTTCACGAACTCCCCACCACGCGACGGTGAACAACCCGAACCAGAGCCCAATCCCGATTGTCAGCCAGATTCCCAATCGCTTCGGATCGACACCGACAGCAACGCCCGACAATGAACTCGCAACCACACCCGGGAATACAGGACCAATCAACCCAAGACCGACGGGCCCGAACCTTTCGAACACGCGCCGGGCCCAACCGTCAGATTCCGAGTCGGAGGCGCGACCCTTGGCGAATCTGGCCCTGAGTCGGTCGCCTCCGAGCACCAAGCCCCACGCAACGCCGACCGCCGTCACAGATGCCAGAGCGAACACGAGAATCGGATTGACATCGGCGAAGACCCCCAACGGCACCGCGACAGCACCGGACACGGTAGCGACGATCACAATCGCCGCGAGTTTCGCAAAGAAGAGCACTCCGGGACGATAACCCTCGATCTGGCGAGCCGGAGACTCGGTCATCCCCCACCACGTCGTCGTCGTCGTCGTTCGGCGTACCGGATCCGACCGAAACCCCCGCACATGTCCGCACAAGTGGGTGGCACTGAGACTCCGGTCGAAACGCGCACATCGCTGCATATGGGTGGGCGCGTCCTCAGGTGCTGAGCCGCGAGATACCGGTCATGCGATGAAACTGCGATCTTCGCTTGCGCTGTACGGGTCGTTGAAGCGTGCCCGACACCGGAACAGGCCAGTGTCAGTGCGTTCGATACCTCTCGTAGCTGGACGCGAGAGCGGCTTCCGTGCCGCCCTTTGTGGCCAGACGAGATGCCCGATCGAATTGGATGTAGTCGTTGTCAAGACAGCGGCGTCGCTGTCGAACACGAGTCAGCCTCTCACTGAGGGTCTCCGACGGGAGGCAGGTAGAGTCTCGACCCTCAATGACGAGTGAACACCCACCGCCGCCAGAGAAACAACCACTGTGGAAGCGACTCCTGCCCACCGTCCTGGGCCTTGGCATCGTTGTCTTCCTATTCGGGTGGGTGCTACCGCAGTTCATCGACTACGACGCAGTATTCCGGTCTATCGGGTCCATCTCGTTCTTCGAGTGGGCCGTTCTACTCGTTGTTGCCGGTATCCGCTTCATCCCGGAGGGGTGGATCTACCTCGCTGCACAACCCGGACTCACCACACGCCAGGGCATGCAGCTATTCCTCGTGGCCGAGACACTCTCGAACGTTCCCCCCGGCGGGCTCGACCTGATATCCCGCTTCCAGATGACGAGATCCTGGGGCTTTGCAGCCGCGAGTTCAACGTCGGCAACCATCGCAAGCTGGGTGTTCTCATCACTCTCCAAACTCGTTCTCCCGATCTTCGCAGTCCTGTTCCTCGCCGTGAGAGAGATAAGGGAGGACGACCTCGACGCACTTGCGCTACTCGCGTTGATCGTTGTGGGGGTCGGCACCGTGGCGGTGGTCTTGCTTCTCCGCTCGCCGAAGCTCGCGACGTGGGCTGGTGATCTCCTCGGGACGATCGTGAGCCGGGTGGCCAGACTGTTCCGCAGAGAGGTCAAGACGGACTTCGGTCAACTCGTCCACGACTTCCGAGACCAAGCGTCAGAGATACTCCGCACCCGCACGCACCTCGGCCTGCTCGCCGGCCTGGCCGCACGCGCTTCGTCCTTCAT
>JADWMG010000394.1 GCA_015767405.1 Actinomycetota bacterium | reverse complement strand
GCTCACCGGAGACGGGTGGGAAGCGAGGTGGAGAGTCAGTCGATGTCGCCGCGGCGGAGGATTACTTTGTCGCACAGGCCGTATTCCTGGGCCGCTTCGGCTGTGAACCAGCGATCGCGCTCGGAGTCGGCTTGGATCTGCTCAAGTTCCTGACCGGAGTGCTGGGCGATGAGTTCAGCCATGCGCAGTTTGGTGTACCGGAGCTGCTCGGCCTGGATGGCGATGTCGGATGCCTGACCACGAAGGCCCGCCAGCGGCTGGTGCATCATGATTCGCGAGTTGGGCAGGGTGAAGCGCTTGTCGGCGGCACCCGCAGTCAGTAGGAACTGCCCCATCGATGCGGCGAGGCCGAGGCACACAGTTGCGACGTCGCAACCGACGAACTGCATCGTGTCGTAGATCGCCATACCCGCAGTGACGGAGCCACCGGGGCTGTTGATGTAGAGCCAGATGTCTTGGTTCGGATCTTCGCCCTCGAGGTACAGCAGCTGTGCACAGATCTGATTCGCGATGTCGTCATTGACCTCGGAACCCAACATGACGACACGGTTCTTGAGAAGGCGATCGAAGACAGCCGTGCGAGGGTCGAATCCACCCTCGAGTGCGTGCGGTGACGAGATGTCAGACATGGCTGCCAGGCTACCGTTGGCCGTCGACGTGCCGACCTCGAGCCGTCAGGGATGTCGTCAGGGATTTCTTCGAGGAGGTCGACTCGACGGAAATTTTCGCTCTCGAGATCGACCAAGCTCACGCGAGGCAGTACCGTCGGCGACAATGCCGTTGACCGCCAAGTTCATTCCCGAGACAGTCACGCTGCCGCCAAGCGAAGAAACGACGCTGACGCTGCAAGTTCACAACGACGACCCGATCCAGCAACTCATCCAGCTGCAAGTGGCGGGCGATCTTGCGGATCACGTTGTTCTGGCATCGGAGCTGCTCACCCTTGAGCCCGGCGAGACATTCGATTTGGCTGCCGTGATCACTCCTGGCGCAACCCTCGCGGCGGGCATGCACTCGCCCACTGTCGAGTTGACAGCCGGTTCCGACACCACCACTGCGACCGCCTCGGTCGAGGTAATGCCCTACGCCGACCACTCGGTTTCGCTCGAGCCAGCGAGTTCGAAGGGATCGGCGGCCGGCCTGCACATCGTGGAGGTCTCAAATCTCGGCAATATGCCGGTCACCGTGGGGTTCCATCCGGATGTCCTCGGGAGCGTGATATCTCTCGACATCGAGCCAGCCACCACGGTCGAGCCTGGTGACAAGACCGAAGTTTCGCTTCGCGTGACTCCGGTTGCGCGCTACTGGAACGGCCCGTCGCGCCCACACGATTTTGTCATACATACGAATGGCAGCGACGGCCGCTCCTTCGAACTGCCTGGAATCTACGAGCAGCGGCCGCGGATTCCGGCTTGGCTCGGTCCCGCCGCTCTCGGTGCGCTCATGGCCCTGATCCTCTGGGCGATCATCTGGTTTGCGTGGATCAAGCCCTGGGTGCAAGACACTGCTGAGGACGCTGCGGCGGAAGCCATCGAAGAGGACCGCATGGCCCTGGAGGCGCGGATCGAGGAGATGGAGGCCGCGGCGGCGGAGGTCGAGGAACTCCCGCTCGGAACACCCATCGACTTCCGCCTGAGCGTCTCGCCAGCCGGCGGGAACTCCGCGAGCGATTTCGAAACTGTCGATCGGAACAGCGTGCTGTCGGTCACCGACATCGTCTTGCAGAATCCGGTTGGCTCCGTCGGAAAGGTCACGATCCTACGGAACGACGACATTTTGCTGCAGTCCGAGCTCGCCAACTTCCGTGACCTAGACCTTCACTTCGTTGCCCCGTTCGTCTTCGAAGAAGGAGATGACATCACTCTCCTGGTCGATTGCCGAACACCGGCGCCCGGCGGCACCGAATGCCCAGTCGGTGCATCGTTCCTGGGCTTCATCGACGAGGCGAACTAGATCCGGGTCGGGTTGTAGGTGATGAGTTTGGGCGCGACCAGGTCGCGCTGAGACTCATCGGCATCAGTGGCGACGCCTGATGTAGGCAACGTCTACGGATGACGGA
>JADWMG010000131.1 GCA_015767405.1 Actinomycetota bacterium | reverse complement strand
TGAGAGATCTGACCATCGACACGTTCGAACGCCTCGAGACTGCGATGTGGACTTCGCTGGTCGAGGGTGACGCGCCAGCCGCTGATCGGCTGCTCTCCTCCGACTACCTCGGCGTCTATACGACTGGATTCTCTGACCGCTCCGACTACATCTCGGCGCTCGCCAATGGTCCAATTGCCGCCTCGTTCGAGCTCAGCGAATCCCGCATTTTCATGGTGTCGGATACCGCTGTCATGTACTCCTACAGAGCCGACTTCGAGTCTCGACAAGACGGGCCGACCGAGGCCATGTACATCAGTTCGCTGTGGTGCAAACGCAACGATCGTTGGGTGAATGTGTTCAGCCAGGACACACCTGGTGAATCGAGTTCGCGCCCCGCGAGCGCAGCTCCGTGATGCTCGGTCTCGTACGCTGTCGGCCGTGAGCCTCCCGGTACCAATCGTCCAACTCGACCCTGACCTCCCGCTCCCCGAATACGCCCACGAAGGCGACGCCGGGCTGGACCTGTACGCACGCGAATCGGCGACGATGGCAGCCGGAGGCGGACGGGCCTTAGTGGCCACCGGAATCTCGATCGCGATCCCGATGGGACACGGCGGGTTCGTACTGCCGCGAAGCGGCATGGCGATCAAGCACGGGATCAGTGTCGTCAATGGACCAGGCCTCATCGATGCTGCATACCGTGGCGAGATCAAGGTCATCTTGATCAACACGGACCCGGGCAGCGAGTATCGCATCGCACGGGGTGACCGCATCGCACAGCTGGTGATCCAGCGCGTTGAGTCGGTGGCTTGGCAGGTTGTCGATTCACTCGACGGCGTCGATCGCGGAGGCGGCTTCGGCCACACCGGTCGGTGACCATCCTCGGTGGGGTGGGCGAGCTTCAATCCCAGGCGAAGACGGGCTGTTCGAACTCGGCGACACGCTCGTTGATCCGGCCGTCGAGTCCGGCCCATCGAAACTGCACGAGCAGAGCCCCGGTCGGAGCATGGATGAGATCACCCCCGAGCGGCACTTGCACGACGGGGCGATCGCTCTCGGGTATCGACACGAAGCGTGGCGAGTCCGGGCGCATCAGCTCGTGTAGACCGATCCGGTAGGCGGCCAAGACCTCTGCGGGGTCTGGCGCCAGCACCACATTTGGCCCACCCCATACGACGACTGGAGTGATGACGTAACCGGATCGGGTTGCGTAGTCGTCGAGTACACCGAGCACAGCCGACGAATCGAGCGAAACGCCCACCTCTTCGTCGGTCTCGCGCAGCGCCGCCTCAACCGGCGATTCGCCCGCGTCGAGCCGCCCGCCTGGCAGCGCCCACTGCGAAGCGTGACTGTTGAGACGCGAACTGCGCCTCGTTAGAACGAACGATGCGCCGCCCGCCACTCCCGCCATTCGTCCGTCGAGGCCGGAGGTGTCCGAAGGAACCACGGACATGTCTTCCTGCGACGCGCTATGTGCGTCCTCAGCATCGGACCCGAGTTCGGAGTCGACGATCAGAATCGCCACGGCCGCATGACGGCGCCCCTCGAGCGGGACTGACACGCGGTCGTGTCGATCGAGATTTGATTCGATACGCGACCGAAGCACGTCGCTCAGTTCGATCGGTCGCGGGTTCTTCTGCAGGTCGTCGATGCCAACACTCTGACAGCAACAGTCCCCCAACCCGAAGTTGGCTAAATGACACGGTTGGGGTCTGACCCCAAACGTGTCATTCGATTCACTAATCGGCTTCGTGTTCGGGTTGGTGTAGGTGGCGGTGGCCGGCATCGTCGTGACCGTCTCCTGCCGCGTGGCCATGGCCATGGCCGTGGTCGTCGACCAGCAACGACTGCCCGCCGACCTGCAGGAGCCGACCACCAAATGCCTTAGCAAGGTGTTCGGGTTGTAGAACATCGTCCGGCAATCCGTCAGCAATCACACAACCTGCCAGCAGCATCACCCGATCGGCGCGTTTCGCCTCTTCCAGATGGTGCGTCGAGAACACAACGGTGGACCCACGTCCGACCTCCTCATCCACGATTCCGAGGATCGCCTCTTGGCTCGGAAGATCAAGGCCGGTGATCGGTTCATCGAGCAGCAACAGCTGAGGTGAGCCGATCAGGGCCTGCGCGACCAAGACACGCTGACGCTGCCCCCCTGACAACTCGCTGAACGATCGATGCAAAAGATCCGCGACATCGAGCCGACCCGCGACATCTCGGACCTCATCACGATCGGATCGCGTGATGCGCCCGACCAGCCCGCGCGTGCGATAGCAGCCCATCCGGAGAACCTCGTCGACCGGCAAAGGCATCCAGCTGTGCTGACCGTGTTGCTGGGCAACAAATGCTGCCTCGACCCCATCCGCTCGCACGACGACACCAGTCGTGGGCTCGGCAAGACCAGCCAGCAAACGCAAGACTGTGCTCTTTCCGCTCCCGTTGGCGCCGACGAGCGCCACAGACGAGCCGCGCATGAAGGTTGTCGAAGTGCGATCGAGCGCGACTACGTCGCCATAGCGGAGGGACACGTCCTCGAAGCTCGCTATTGCCTGTGTCGGCAGGGGCATCGACATGCGGCCAACGGTAGCCCGTTGCTAAATGAGATCCATTCTCAGTAGCGTTGTGGGTGTGAGTATTCGACGCAGATGGCAGCGCTCCGTTTCCGGCGCGGCCGCGCTTGCCCTTGTGCTGGCGTCCACGGCATGTGGCAGCGATCAAGACGCCGACCAATCTGCGATACCAATGATTGTGGCGAGCACGAGCATCTGGGCCGACGTAACACGCAACGTCGCGTGTGACGGACTGGCCAACGTCCAGACCATCGTCCCGCTCGGTGGTGACCCTCACTCGTTCGAGGCTTCCCTTCGGGATCGCGAAACGATGGAAAACGCCGAGTTGATCGTGGCCAACGGGCTTCTGCTCGAGGAATCACTGAACGACACCATCGAGGCAGTGGAATCTGCGGGAACTCCAGTGGTTCGTGTAGCAGAGGGGCTCGACACTCTCGGAACCAGCACCGCCGAAGATCAGTCCGGCAATGACCCGCACGTGTGGTTCGACCCAATTCGTGTCGCAGCCACGCTCCCCGCTATCGCCACTGCACTCGAAGATGTCGGTTTCGATCGCGCCGCGCTCGACGAATGCGTGGACGCATACGAGGCCGAACTAGTCAGCCTCGACGAAGAGGTCGCGGGCATAGTGGCCGAACTTCCCGAAGACCAACGAGTCTTCGTAACCAATCACGACTCACTCGGCTACTTCGCTGACCGGTACGACTTCGAAATCCTGGGCAGCGTGATCCCATCAGCGAGCACACTTGCCCAAACGAATCCGGCCGAGCTCGAAGAACTCGCCGAGTCGATCGAGGCGGCCGGTGTCACCGCCATTTTCGTCGAGACTCAGCATTCGTCGTCAGATGCGCATGCCCTCGCAGACCGAGTGGGCGACGTCGAGGTGGTCGCCCTCCTAACCGGCACGCTCGACGAGCCGGGCACAGAAGGTTCAACATATCTCGGATGGCTTCTCCAGAACGCCCATCTCATCGTTGAGGGGCTCAGCTGATGTCGATACCCGAGCGGCCGACACAGGCATCGCCTGAGAATCGAGGTGACTTCACCGTATGGACTTCCTGACCGATCCGTGGGCCTGGTGGATCGAGCCTTTCAGTCGCAACGAATTCATGCGCGACGCTCTGCTCGCCGGTGTACTCACCGTCATCACGACCTCACTCGTCGGTACGTGGGTGGTACTCAGAGGGATGAGCTTTCTAGGCGACGCGCTCGCTCACGGCGTCCTTCCCGGCATCGCTATTGCGTTCATTATCGGAGTCGACACATCAATCGGCGCGCTCGCCGCTGCTGCCGCGATGGTCGGAGGTATCACCATCATCCGACGGCATTCACCGCTACCCGACGACACCTCGATCGGGGTGCTATTCGTCGGTTTCCTCGCGCTCGCCGTCGTCATCATGTCGACTCAACGCGCGTCATACACCGGCGACCTGAACCGGTTCCTTTTCGGCTCGATCACCGGTCTGGACAGCAGCGATATCGCCAGGCAGGCAATTGCAGCCGCCATCGCGATCGTCGGGGTAGTCGTGTTCTACAGGGCGTTCCTCGTAATGACGTTCGACGAGTCGCTGGCCAGAATGCTCGGGCTCCGACCCGGTCTCGCCCAGGCCGCTCTTCTTTTCCTGTTGGCGATATCAATCGTCGCCTCGTTCGAATCGGTGGGCAACCTGCTCGTATTCGCTTTCTTGATCGCCCCACCCGCGGCGGCATCGCTAGTGGTCAAACGGGTCCCGATGATCATGGTTGTCTCCACCGGTTTTGGAACGCTCGCGACCTTCGTGGGGCTCCTCATCAGCTACCACCACCGAAGCGCCGCTGGAGCGACTATGGCTCTGTGCTCCGTCATCCTCTTCTTCCTGGTGCTCGCGTTGTCAGTATTAAGACAGAGCTGGACCGCCCGGCGAAGCCGCACATCGTTGGAGCATCTCGACCAGGAATCAGTCGGTCAATCCTGACACCTCGCGCATCGGCCATAGAGGTCGATCGCGTGATGCGTCAATACGAACCCCTCGCCGATTGCCAGTTCGTCGAATGCCGTGTCGAGCTTGCGTTCGAGGCTAGGTGTCAAGGTGATGTCGCGAACAGTCCCGCAGACCTCGCAGATCAGGTGATGGTGATGCTCGGTGAGATCCTCCGCGAGCTCGTAACGGGCGTGTTCGGTGGTGTGAACCAGCCGGCTCACAATGCCGACATCCTCCATCACCGCAAGGTTGCGGTATGCCGAACTCTGTGCGAGCTCAGGCGCAAGCTCGATGAGTTCGGGAAGCGTCACCGGTCCGTCCGCTCCCGCCAGAGCCGTGACTACCGCTCTCCGACCGGCCGTGTAGCGCTGATCGTTCTGATCGAGGCGATCGCGAACGGTGCGATGGAGTTCGGGATTGGCCGACGGCATAGCGTGCCCGATCCTTAACCGCGATAGCCGTGCGTGATCGGAAGGCGACGATCTTTGCCGAACGCCTTTCGGCTCACACGTACTCCGGGCGGCGACTGGCGCCGCTTGTACTCGGCAATGTCGACCAGTCGAGTGATCCGCCGGACCATCTCTTCGTCGTAGCCGAGCTCGACTATCTCGCCTGCCGTGCGATCGTGCTCGACGTACAACTCGAGAATCGGGTCGAGAACTTCATAGGGCGGAAGGCTCTGATCGTCGCGCTGATCGGGTCGCAGCTCTGCCGATGGCGGTTTCGTGATCACGTCTTCGGGAATGATTTCGCGTCCTGCCGTTCGGTTTACGTATCGGCAGAGCTCGTAGACACGGGTCTTCAACACGTCCTTGATCACGGCGTATCCGCCAACGGAGTCGCCGTAGATGGTGAAGTACCCAACCGCTAGTTCGCTCTTGTTGCCCGTAGTCAAGACCATCCAACCGAACTCGTTTGACAACGCCATCAGAAGCTGGCCGCGGCATCGACTCTGCAGGTTCTCGTAGGTGAGGCCCGGCTCCCGGCCCTCGAAAGAAGGTTCCAACATGTCGAGGTACGCCTGGAAGGCCGGTTCGATCGAGACGGTTCGATAACCGATACCAAGATTCTCAGCGAGCAACTGAGCGTCGCTCTTCGAATGATCGCTCGAGTATCGCGACGGCATCGACACCCCGTGAACATGATCTGCACCAAGAGCGTCAGCCGCAATGCATGCGACAATGGTCGAATCGATGCCACCTGACAACCCGATGACTACGTCGGTGAATCCATTCTTGACGCAGTAGTCGCGGGTCCCGAGAACCAGTGCGTCATAGAGCTCCCGATCCCGGTCGAGCGGTTCGGCGATCGAGGCCGTTAGATGGTCGTTGTTGTGAACCGGGGAGGTCGACACCTCAACTGTCGGCAGCAACGCCTCGGTCAAATGGCCGCGGGGGTCGAGCAAACGCTTGCGATACACCGGGGGAACCGGAAAATCGACGATCAGCAGTTCCTCATCGAATTGTGCGGCGCGCGCCAGCAGGGTCCCTTCGTGGCCAAACACGAGTGATCCACCATCGAAGACCAGTTCGTCCTGACCGCCGACCTGGTTGACGTACACGATGGCGCAATGGGAATCGGTGGCGCGCGTCGCCAACATACGTTCGCGGTCGACACTCTTGCCGGTACGGAACGGCGACCCGTTGATATTGATGCTCAGTTCGGCCCCTGCTGCAGCCTGCTCGGCAACAGGACCAAATGGACTCCAGATGTCTTCACAGATCGAGATGCCGACCTTGACACCACCGATGACGTAGAGCTCGAGCGGATCAGATTCGTAGCCGGGAGTGAAGTATCGGGCCTCGTCAAATACCGCTGTGTTGGGCAGCAGACGCTTGTGGTACTTGCCGAGAATCTCGCCGTTGGCGCACACCGCAGCCGCGTTGTACAAGTCGCGATCTTGATCGACGAAACCAACTACTGCGGCGCATCGTCCGGTCCGCGCGGCCAATGTCGCAAGCGCATCAAGATTGTCTGCTACGAAACCCGGCTTCAATACGAGATCTTCGGGCGGGTAGCCGGTTGTCGACAGTTCCGGAAACGCAACGATGTCGCACCCGGCCGCCTCGGCGCGGTCATACGCGTTACACATCTTCTCGAGGTTTCCCTTGAGATCACCCACGGTGGGGTTGAGCTGAGCGAGAGCCACTCGCAGCACTGTCACGCCAGGAGATGATACTCGTCACGTTCGATGGGCCCTCGCTGAGGAACAACAGCTCTGATCTGGCACTATGGCTCAGTGCGTTGGATTCCGGTCGTAGTTGTGGGAGTGATGCTCGCCGCTGCGTGTTCACCCGGAGAAGGCCCCGAATCGATCCCGCTCCCAACTTCTGCTGACACAACGAGCACGACGAGCACCACGACCACCACAACGACCATTCCAGCGACGACCCTCGTCCCACCAAAGTACGAAGCGACGATCCGAAGGACGACCGACGGAGTTCCGCACATTGTCGGTAGCAACCTCGCTGACGTCGCATACGGGCAAGGCTGGGTGAGCAACGAAGACCACGGCTGCACCCTCGTAGATCAGGTCATCAAGATCTACGGCGAACGCTCAGCA
>JADWMG010000130.1 GCA_015767405.1 Actinomycetota bacterium | reverse complement strand
ATTGAGATTGGACACTGTGGGACGATGCTTGTCCCCCGGGTAGACCGAGAGGAACGTCGTGACCGGCACCGCCGGATAGAGGCGCGTCAGTTCCGTTCCCGTGAGGTTGCCGATCAGGGCCGCTTGCTCATCGAGCGTCGTCGTACCACCTGACGATGGAAGCGTCACGGATGCGGCGAACTTCTTGAAGCTCCAATTCTCCTCAGTGAATGTACCAAGAGGTGCGTTGCCGAATTCTGGCTCGCGGGTGTCGAAGGCACGGAAAGGTGCCTCGAGCGGAATTATTCGACCTGCCATTGACTCGTCAGCGACCACCTCGAAATAGCCCAATACGTCAATCGCTAGGTGAATGTCGCCGCTGTGGTTGCGGAGATAGATCTTGCCGTCGGGCCCAACGGGCACAATCGCCATGTTTGCCTTGACGAGTCCGGAGATGACGTTCGTGTTCGACGTAGTGGCCGACTGGCCGTCTGGGAGCTCGACCGGTGTCGCGGCGATATTGGTGCTCCTGCTCCCCGCTTGCCTGTTGATCGCCGTGATGTTGATCATCACGGCAGATACGTCGGCAGAGTTGGGAACGATGTCGGTAACTGCAGGATCGGAAGCGTCAGCACCCCGGATCTGCACTGCGAGTGATTCGCCACCGCGCAACGGTGTGCCGGCACCCTTTCTCGTGTCGACAATTCGCCCCGGGCCAGCTGGAATCAGGCGGGCCCCTCGCTCGGCTACCGCCGAAGTGGAGATCCAACCAAACACATCGATTACGACGTCGGCTCGCGATGTCACGCGGGTGGCCAGCTTGACGGTGATCGTCCCGTCGGCACCGACCCCCACTATTGTCAGGTTGGGCACGTTACGACCAGGCAAGAAGTTGACGAGCGACGACGTGCCAGCCTCGGCACCACTCGGCCGAACGGCCAGGTTGCCCTGCGCCTCAGGGTTGGCAACCGTCACGTTGAGTACGACCGCGAGAACATCGGTTGCAGCCTCGGGGACCCCACCCTTGCCGGTGATCTGAACCTTGAACTCTGAACCGGCTTTTGAGGTCGGCTTCTTGCCGAGAGGCACGGTGTCGTTGATGCCGCCGTTGCGGGTATCGAAGATGCGCTCAGGTGGCAACGGGTGGTATTCGCCGCCTGCGGCCATCTCGGTAGCGGGAGCAGCCGAGGCGCTCTGAAGTGACGGTGGGATAACACCAACGGCAGCTGCAGCGAGCGCTGCAACCACCAGAGATCGGCGGATCCAATGTTTGGAAGTCATCACACCTAATTGTAACCCTTTCGTCACATCAGTTGGCATCACGTCTACGCCAGTCCTGTTCTTTTCGGCAGGATTCAGCTTTCGCTTGAGCCTTCGTCATCGACGGCGAAAGTGGGTTTGATGTCGGAAGACTCGACAATTGCCATCAACCGGGCGTGCTCTTCGGCATCCACCTGGGTCGATTCTGGGATCAACATCACTGGAATGTCGTCACGGATGTCGTAGCGGCGCTGCAAACGCGGGTTGTACAGCAACGACTCAGCCTCGAGGTAGTACAGCGGACCCTTGTCTTCTGGGCACGCCAGGATTTCGAGCAGTGCAGGTGCGAGACTCATTTCTTTCTCCGTTCGTAGTTCCGTTTGAAGCCTGGTCAGCTCGTGATGACTGCAAGAAGTTCGGCAACACCATCATCGCATGAAGAACGATCCTGTCCTTCATAGTTGAGCCGCAGGAGTGGCTCGGTATTCGAAGGCCGAAGGTTGAACCACCACGTGCCGGAATCGACAGTGAGACCGTCGAGCCGGTCTTGGGAGTGCTGCGAGTACTGCTCGCTGACACGATCGATGACCGCGTGAACATCCTCGACGTGGGTATTGATCTCGCCGCTCGATGAGTACCGCTCGAAAGGCTTTCGAACAACTGACAACGGCTGATCTTCGCGCCCGACCTCGGCCATCACCATCAGCGATGCAATGAGGCCGCTGTCTGCATTGAAATTCCGTGCGAAGTAGTAGTGGGCGGAGTGTTCGCCCCCGAATACGGCCCCGGTCTCAGCCATGATCTGCTTGATGAACGAGTGCCCGACCTTCGTGCGAACTGGAACACCGCCCTGCTCGGCCACGACCTCAGGAACCGCCTTGGAACAGATCAGGTTGTGCAAGACCGTCGCACCTGGATTCTGCCGAAGCATCGCGGCCGCAAGCAACGCCGTCGTCGTCGAGCCACTCAAGCCCTGTCCGGTCTCGTCGACCACGAACACCCGGTCGGCATCACCATCGAAGGCCAGGCCGAGGTCGAACCCTCCCGCCACGACCCGGGCGCGTAGATCACGCTGATTCGCAGGTTGCAGCGGATCGGCCGGATGATTCGGGAACGTCCCGTCGAGCTCGGGGTACATCACTTCGAGCTCAACGCCGTCGAGACGTTCGAAAACCGCTGGGACCACGAGCCCACCCATGCCGTTCGCAGTGTCCGCAACGACCTTCATCTGGCCGATGTCTGCCGGGTCGATAAAGCTGATGACATGATCAGCGAAGTCGCTGAGCAACTCCCGTTCTGACCACGCCCCCGACGTCGCAGCCATTCGGGGCCCGACCCCGTCGAGCACCTTCTGCGCTACAGCCTGCACTTCGGCAAGCCCGGTATCAATTCCAACAGGCCGCGCCCCACCAAGACACAACTTGACGCCGTTGTAACCAGCCGGGTTGTGCGAGGCCGTAAACATGGCTCCCGGGATATCCAGTACGCCTGACGCGTAGTACATCAGATCGGTCGAAGCGAGCCCTATGTCGATCACATCGACGCCCTGCTCCATCAAGCCACGACAGAATGCCTCCACCAATACCGGGCCGGAAGGGCGCATATCGCGTGCCACCACAACTTCGTCGGAGTCGATGAGCGTGGCGAAACCGACACCCAGAGCATGCGCAACGTCAGCATCGAACTGATCGGGCACCGTGCCTCTGATGTCGTAGGCCTTGACGATGTTCGCGAGGGCAGACATAACCGGCGAAAGGCTATCGGTCGTCAGGGGAAGGAACCTCGGCATCATCGACTGGGCCGATTGGCTCGGGTAGGAACAAGGGCGTGGGATCGCCTTCAACGCCGTCCATTGCTTCTGTACTCGACGACTCAGTCGACTCTGTTGACTCTTCGACCGAGCCGCCTTGTGGCGGCCGCCAGTCTGGGCGCTCGCCGGCATACACGACGTCGCCGCGGCGGCGCCAGTAGAAACACAGGCCAATCCCAAGCGCAGTCAACGCATAGAAGAACCAGTCGAGGGCATTCCGACCATACGTCAGTGTCACGTCGTTGCTCGTTGGGATCACGACCATGTGATTCGGAGACACCCTGTACGGACCCTGCGCACCCTCAACGCTCCAGTTCGGGAAATAGCTCACCCGAACCAAGACGGGAACGCCAACCTGGTCGACACTGAAGCTCACTGACTGCTGACCGATCTCGACGTCGGTCACCGTGATCGGTTCTAGTTCCACCGCCTCAATCGGCTCGACGGGAACGACGTAGTCGACGTTCCGGCTGCGATCGCCAGGCTCGCCAACGCGTACATCCATGTCGATTTCGACAGAAACCGTCTGCCAGGAATCGGGTCCGTCATCAGCCGGGATTGCGGGCCAGTCGTCGCGACGCTGGAACCAACTCGTACCCACCTCGAGGTTGCGTTCACGTTGATCACCGCTGCGCTCTTCCACGATCACCGGCTGGACCGCAAGTGGCTCGACGATGTTCGAGTCGCTGAGCTCGTAGATGTCCCACGGCCCTGAAGTGCTGATGTAGACAAGCTCATCTTGCTTCGCGGCTTCGGTCTTCGCCGGGTCAGTACGCACCATCAGGTAGCGCACACCCAGATCTGTCATGTGCTGGACGCCGATCTCCGCGTCGTTGTTGGCGTACCGCAACTGGCGAACGGGATTGGAGGACTGCTCCGACATCGCTGCTGCGGTGAGGAAGTGGTACGGCGTGGTCCCCGAAGCTTCGAAGAACAGGCCCTCCATCGAAGAGATACAGCCGTCGGTCCAGTGTGGGAGGAGCATCAGCGCCATCGTCGTGCCGTACTCGCCGTTGTCGCCGTTGTTCTCCCAGAGCGCCCGACCGCAGCCGCGCGTTTCGCCGATCTCGTCCATCTCGGTCACGACCGCGTTGTACTCGGGGTACTTCGTGCGTCCCTCGTAGCCCTGCATGTTGTACCGGGTCCAGCCATCACCGGAGGCGCGCGCACCATCAGGTCCCTTCCGGAATGGGCCCCAGGCGTAGACGGAAGTTTCACCATCACTGACTCGGCCATCGAGCGGGAGCGTCTCATACATCCAGCCGAAAACGACGAGGCAGGAGAGAGTGATCAGCCCTGCAGCGATGGCGCTCTCGTAGGAATTGATCGGAGCCGACGCGAGCCGACCTCGGAATGCATTCACTATCCACGTGAGGAGTTCGAGGGCACCAATCACCATCAGGAGATAGCGCGTCAGGTAGATGAACGGCAGGAGCCGTGGGTTCCAGAGCAATCCGATTCCCGGCAGGCTGTCGCGAGTTACGTAGACCAGGCCGACGAAGACCAACGTGATGATTCCGAGCGCCGTTCCATTGAGATTGCGCCGCATCACCATCGCGGCGAAACCAATGATCGCGAGACCCGACACGATGAAGTCGAGTGGCGCGGTGAGCGGGAAGAACATGTCGTAGAACGAGTCGTCAGCTCCCTCCGGACGGAACCCGTATTTCATGTCGGTCATGAACTCGTGCCCGAAGAGGAACGGGCCGACCCACCAAGCAGATAGCAGCAGCATCGTCACGGCGGTCGTGACGGCGTACACGAAGCGCTTCTTGTCGAGCCACACCAGCACCAGGACGACCGAGCTGACGGCAACGAAAATGAGCACGATGCCGTGAGATACCGCGGCCAACGAGAGCACAACCGCGGCCCAGACGCGGAAACGGCCCGTTCTGAGACCGTTTGCCAGCAGGCCGAGACCCAACATGGCCAACGTCAGGGCGATCGAGAACGAGTACTCCCCCGCCATCGTCGACTTCACGTTGCCGCCATAGATTTGGTAGCTCTCGTCGAGCAGGAAACAAAGACCCGCTACGGCGAACAGTTCGGGGATCGGGTGGCGGAAGCTTGCCAGCCGCCCGAACGCCCAACAGGTGACGGGAAACAGGACAAGCCCTGAGATCGCGACGAGCTTGAAAGCGACCCCGTATGGCAGCACAACGTCGAAGGCGACGATCGCCAGTGCAGGGATCACCATGTAGAACCGATACAGCGGAAGCCCGCCGTACCAGTCCATGCTCCAACCCGAGAGCTGGAAATTCGGCAAGAAATGGTCGCGCAGGAAAGCCGGGGCCCAGACGTGTGACCCCATATCGCCACCCGTCGGAGTGGTCTGGTCAAACACCAGGTCACTGCTGGGTGAGAGCGGGTTCAGGTGGACAATCATCATCATGACGACCGTGGACACGACGAGCGTCGTCGAGGTGACCAGCACCCGCACAACTCGCTCATTCGTCCATGGCCGCTGCCACCAGGCAACCGGGCGGCGAACTATCCGCCGCCCAGCGCGTGACACCAAGCTTGGCTCGACCGGCTCTGGCTCGTCCGCATCGAATTCCCCATCGAAGCACTCACCGAAATCGCCGTCCTCAGGCGCGCCGGAACCCTTCAGTTCATCAGTCATTCGGCTACGTCCATACGGTGCAAGTGGTACATCATTGCAAACCCGCAAGCTAGATCAGGGTCACCAGGCCAATAGCAGCCCGGTGACGTTGAATCCGATGTGGGTCAGAATTGGCATACCAAGCCGGTCAGTGCGAATAGCTGTGACTCCGAGGACCAGACCGAACGCGAACAAACCGGGGTATTCGACGGCTCGGAAGTGCACGAGGGCGAAAACGAATGCGACACCGACGACCACGAGGCCATCATTGAATCGCGCCGCGAGCGACCGCTGGAGGAGGCCTCGATAGAACAGCTCTTCGACAACCGGGGCGCCGAATGCGACGATCACGAACAGCAATACCGTCGCGGCTCCGCCAGCGCGGTCGATCAGCTCTTTCGCGTTCTCTTGCAGACGATCATCAGTAAATGTTTCTGGCCAGATCTGCTCGAGGGGCAGATACACCACCTTCACCAGAACGAGTTGCGATAGGACGCCGATCCCGAGACCCAGCGCATCAATCGGCGCGAAGGCGATCCCGTAGTCGTCGACCGGATGCCCAGACCCAGCCTTGTCAGAGGCCACCCACATCCCCGCGAGATATGCCGACCATCCCGCCAGGAGAGCAATTGCCAGCACCCCGAACGGCGTATCGGACGCGGACTCTCCACCGCCCAGAATCGCCAACACGACGGCCGACAGAATCTGGGCGACCAGCCAAGCCCCCACGAAGGTGAAAACGGCGACGGATGCATCGATCGGAACCTGGGACGTCGCTGGTCTAGTCACGTTGCGAATTGAGTGAGGCGGGCGCCTCTGCGCCGGGTCAGCCACGGGCGCTGACTGTACCGGAGCAAGATGACCGTAGGGTCGCGAGAAGTTTGCGTTCAGACTGCGATCAAAGTGGGGTGACCGCGTCGACGATCGTCAATGTGCCAGCCGTGGGGAACAGACAACCGAGACGCATGATTCAGGCACATGTCGTACGCGTGTGGCTCCCTCTCAACGATCAGTTCGTCGAGCCAGACCCTCGATTGGCCGTAATGATAGGTCAGAGTGACCTCGGCGCGTTCGGAACACCCGGTACGCGAACACAGCCGTCCTATACCCCCGATTGCCATCCGGTTCCCAACCTGCATGGGCGCCAAGTTATGACGAGCGTCTCTTCCGATCGGGGATGGTGTCACGGCCATCGTGTTGATCGACCGTACAACGGGACCGAACCGTCGTAGCATGGCCGGATGGACAATCTGCCTCCGCCTCCCCCGCCTCCCCCGCCGGGTCGAGATTCCGGGAAAAACGACGGGCCGAGCAACAATTCGAACCCTGACGGCAAGTCCGGGCGCGGCCCCGGAAGTTGGCCCCGCTGGACGGTCTGGATCCTGGTCGGAGTGCTTGCCGCTGCAGTGCTGGTACCAAGCCTGTGGCCGAGCAACGACGGCGAATCTCTCACATATACCGAATGGCGTACACAGGTCATCGAAGGCCAGGTCGCGACCGCCGAGATCAGTACCGGCTCGGGAAAGATCACCGGCGAGTTCGACAACGGCGACAAGTACTCGACCTCCGGCGGCGGCGAACGCGGCGTCTCCGAGGCTGACGAGCAACTGCTGATCGAACAGAACGTCGACTACGAGTTCAAGCCGCCGAGCAACAACTGGCTCTTGGGAGCCCTGTCGATATTCCTGCCGGTCATGTTGATCATTGGTTTCTTCGTCTGGATGCAGCGTCGGGCGCAGGGCCAGATGGGCGGCGTCATGTCGATCGGAAAGAGCAAGGCCAAATCGTTTGACGCCGACAAACCGTCAACCACATTCGATGACATCGCCGGATATGCGGGCGTGAAGCAGGAGATCATGGAGGTGGTCGACTTCCTGCGTATGCCAGAACGCTTCCGCGGATGTTCGTGGGCGTCGGCGCCAGCCGCGTTCGCGACCTCTTCCAGCAGGCCAGCCGAATGGGCAGCGCGATCATCTTCGTCGACGAGATCGACTCCATAGGACGCAAGCGCGGGGCCGGTCTTGGCGGCGGCCACGACGAGCGCGAACAAACACTGAACCAGATGCTCGCCGAAATGGACGGCTTCGAACCCTCCGTGGGCATCGTCGTGATGGCAGCAACCAACCGTCCCGACGTCCTCGACCCCGCGCTGCTGCGTCCGGGCCGATTCGATCGCCAGATCGTCGTGCCGCTCCCCGAATCGGGCGAGCGTAAGGCCATCCTCGAGGTGCACAGCCGCGATAAACGGATGGGACCAGACGTTGATATGGAAACGATGGCCCAGGCGACACCGGGGATGTCGGGCGCCGATTTGGCCAACCTCGTCAACGAAGCGGCACTGATGGCGGTGCGACGCGGTTCCAAGGAGATCGGAAGAATCGACTTCGAGAACGCCCGTGATCGCGTAGTGCTCGGCGCTACACGCGAGTCGATGATCCTTTCGGTCGAAGAGAAGCGGGCAACCGCCTATCACGAGGGCGGGCACGCGCTGCTCGCAACCGTGCTCCCCCACGGAGATCCGCTGCACAAGGTGACGATCCTGCCGCGCGGTATGGCGCTCGGCGTCACGTGGTCGCTTCCGCAAGATCGCCACACGTACTCCAAGGAGTATTTCGACGACACGATCTGCAAGGCCATGGGAGGCCGAGTCGCCGAGATGATCGTATTCGGTCACCTGAATTCCGGTGCTGCGAACGATCTCGAACAGGCGACCGGCATTGCCAGGCGCATGGTGCGCGAATGGGGCATGTCAGAGCGTGTCGGCCCAATGGCCTGGAGCAGCCAGCAGGCGGTGTTCCTCGGAGAAGACCTCATGTCGTCGCAGCGCGAGTACTCCGACGACACGGCAAAACTGCTCGACGAGGAAATCGCCCGAATTCTCACCGAACAAGAGAGCAGGGCCAGCGACATTCTCACAAAGCATCGCCGTGGATTACAGCTGATCGCCGAGGCGCTGCTCGAAGACGAAACGATCACAGGCCCCGAAGTCGCCAAGCTGATCCAGCAGGGAATGACCGAGTCCGGTCAACCCAGCGAAGACATCATCGCTCGGTAACTCAACCGTTCTCGTGAACTATTGCCGACGACACGTCGGCAATAATTCACGAGAACCGATTACGGGCGTTGACAATCGCCGGCGCGCGGGGTCGAGCCGGGCGAGCGGGCTTCGGCAACTGCGGCCCACAAGTCGGTGGCCGTCATCGGGCCGAGAAACGCAGCCTGTGCAACACCCTGAGCGTCCGCGATCACAAGAGTCGGAACAGCGTCGATGCGGTAACGCTCGTGCAAGGCCTTGTCAGCGGCGTATTCGATGTCGGCAACAGCGACTTCGTCGCTTTCCAGAACCTTGGCCTTCTCCACCACGGTCTGGCAAACGTCACATGTCGTTGAACTGAACACCGCTACGAGCCATGGGGCCTCGGGCCTGGGAAAGTCACCCCGATCGAGCTGTTCCGGTGCCTCAAAACGTTGTTGAGTCGGCGCATCCGATACTCGCCTCTTCCGCACGACCACTGAAACGATGCCGACAAGGGCGACGATCACCGCAGCGACAATGAGGCGTTCCATCTATCCCAACGTTACTGCCGTTGGTTCGACTACGACTCGGAGGCGGGTAGCGCCCAGGAGCCAGATCGGCCGGGCAGGTCGCCGCCACGCGACAGGAGTCGCTCGACGAAGACGCGATTCGTTGCGCTGATGATCAGTTCTCGATTGAGAACATCTGGGTCTTCCAGATCGATCGTTATGACCTCGCCTGGCGCGATGGGGATGTCGGTCAGGCTGTCAACTGCCGAAGGCCCAGCTGGACCGACCGACTCGATGGTGATCGTGCCATCGAGATTGTCGACGTTGTAGACGACCAGCGCGCCCGGCGTCGGGACAGACGGGCCGATACCGACGTGCCATCGAGTTGCCACGAACCCGTCTGGACGCGGTGGGGCACCCATCACCACGGTCGTCGCGACCAGATCACCCGCGGGCCTGGTCAGGATGCGTTCGACAACAATCGCGGGCTCGGCCTGTGTCGAGAATACGATCGAGTGACGCCCGTCGGGCAGCGGCCCAACCAACGATTCGTCGGCCACATCAAAGACGACGACCTCCCGCGAGGGCACCTCAATGAGCGGCAGGTCGCCAAAGTTTGCCTCGAGGGGCAATCCGAGAAGGACAACGTCGACCTCGACATCGCTGTCGGTCGGGTTGTACACCGCATATGTCTCGGTGATTCCCTCACCCTGCTCACCGTCGGCAAACCAGAACTGGTCACGAAGCGCCGGCGCGGCAAGGCTGATGTCGTATCCCAGCCGACCACCACCGACGTAGTGCTGCGCCCTACCGACCACGATTCGCCCACTGATCGCCTCGACTCGCACCGCGATTACGGGCTCGTCTCGTGCTCCAAGCTCAGCAATACGAATGGTCTTCACCGACTTGGGCAGGATCGTGAAACCCTGGAACGCGGACGGGGTCGCATCTCCGGATTCTGTAGCGAACCCGAGGTCGACAACTGCTGCATCGTCATAGGGATTGGTCAGAATCAACGTCTCAACGCTGCCATCGACCGTAAAACCATCAGCGAAGTACCACTCGCTCGAAGTGTCGTTGGAGCACGGAGCCACCGAGTCGCCAGCTGGATGCATTGCACGTTGCTCGACTACTCCCCCGCCGCCATCGATTTCAACGATCACACTCGCGAAAGAGGCGGTTACGAACGCGTCGACATCAACGGTGGTATGCGCCCATGGGTCGACCGAAAATTCCTGTTCGGCTCCGACGCCGTCGGGCGTCAAGATCGTGAATCGCCCGACCAACTGCTCGCTATCTCGATTCGAAATGACGACATCGCCACCCACGCCGTCCTCGCCACTCGCAGGTACGCCTGGGCAGAACCAGCTCCCGGTGAGCGCACCAGTGTCAGTAACCGCCGGCATCCAGGTTCCAGCGGGTGACGAGAAGACGGGACTCGGAGCTGCCGAACCGCTGCGGCCGGCGAGCATCAGGGCAGCAAACCCGACGAGCAACACGACGAGAGCCGGGATTGATCGACGGTTCACGAAGGCACCTCATCGTCATCATCGCGCGCAACATCACGATCGGCCTGTGCGAGCTTGGCAATCTGGCCCGTGATATCCAGACCGGGGTCAAGCCCGGTAGCACCAGATGTCAACGTAACGTTCAGATCCAGATCAGTATCCAGATCAATCAGGGTCTCGTCGGTCACGAGCAAAGTCGCAGAACGCCCTCTCGGCACACTTATTCGCGCCGCGGCAAAGATCGCCAACACCCATAGCACGACCTGTAGTGCAACTAGCAGCGACCTCGTCGACGAAGTGTCGTAACGCAGCTCACCTACACCAGCCGCACCCACATCAAAGGCCGTAGTCACTCCAAAGGCACGACGAGGCTCGATCGACTCGCCATCCACGACCAACGACCAATTGTCGTCGAACGGAACGGCCACATGAACGACGCCGGCAGCAACCTCATCCGTAGTGGTGCCGAACTGGTCGGCTCCGATGAACACCGCTCGGGAGTCGGAGAAATCGGTTCGCACCAATACCTCCGCTCCGGCCGCGGCACTAGCACCGGCCGTCTCCCCTTCGAGCAGCGCATACGTCGGCAACCATGCGCGGTTCTCGAAGACTTCGATCGTCGGCAAGCCGCGGGTCGACACCAGGTCGAGTTGGTCTTCCAACGAAGTGATCAGTCCGCCAGGCAGCGGAAGCGGGTCGTCCGCTGTTGAAACAACCCCATCGAACTCGGGCACGACGATGTACCGAATCCCTAGCGGAGCCAGCAGACGACCAGCACGCAATGTCGTCGAAGCTGCCATCTCGTCGAGCGCCGTGTTGATCAACTCGGCGGCCTCGTTCGTCGGCGGCATCCACCTGTCACGCGTGTCGAGTGCACCGTCGTCCATGATCGCCCACGCCAGCCCATCGCGGTACTCGGTGGACGGAACTGGGAGTATCCGAGCATCACCAATGAGCAATACGTTGTAGTCGCCATCCGGCGTTGGAGCGGGCAGGGAAGCATCGATGAGCCGAGCCAGCGGTGTTGTCGGGGTCTGCCATGCGCCGTCACCAAGTGCCGCGATCCCCGGCGCGATCCCGATGACGACCGCAATGCTGGCGAGGATGCCGAGCGGCTGTCGCCACCCGAACGAGCCGCCACGCACATCGAGATCAAATGCAGCGAGCGCCGCCGCTGCCGACATTGCAACACCCGCCGCGACGGGAACGAGCAGTACACCGGCCTCGGGCCCGATGAACGGCAGAGACCCGCTATCAGACCAGAAGGCAAGGGCCCCGAACCCAAGCACAAGAACACCGGACCGGACAGCCCAGGTCAAACGCCATGCCCGGGCGAGCGCTACTGCCGCAATCACCGGGATGTAGAGAGCAATGGCCAACGCGGCGAAATCGGTTCGGCCGATCTCGAACGAGGCCAACTCGAACAATCCCCGATGCGGATCACCGATCGGAGGTGCGCCAACGATCCCCTCCCAGTACCACGTCGTGAGCCAAGGCAGATTCAACAGCGCCGCGCCAACCGTGGCGGCAACACCCACTCCGACATAGCGCAGTGCTGTGCGCCACGGCGCCAGAGCCAGCAACGTACCGACTCCGAGGAGCACCGAAATTGTCAGCGCAACTGGAAGCATCACTGGAGCAAACGCCACAGCAACAGCCAGCACCATCGAGGCCACCAGTGTCTTGTGGAACTGTTCTTGCCATGGCATGTTGACGAGGCCATCGACCAGGTCGAAATCAGCGCTGCGCGGGTCAGCGGTTTCAACCCCTACGGCCCGACGGAACAAGTGAATCATCCACGGTGTCGCGGCGTAGACAATCAGTACGGTCAATTGACCACCTGACATCGCCCCGCCGACGAGCGGGCTGGCCGCATACACAACCAAGGCCGCGACCCGCGCACGTGTCGATGGGAACACCGTCGCCAGCTTCCACATGCCAGAAACACCGATCAGGACAGTTCCGACGATCAGCAACGTGTGGAGCATGCCCATCCGAAAGAGGGTCACGACGGAGAGACCGGCCAACGTGGCCCACCCTGTCGGATTGGATGACGTCGCACCAGCGCCATTGCCGTTCCATCCGGAGACGAACGAGTCGAGCATCAGACGTGGGCTGTCGGGGAACGGCAGGAACTCACCTACTGCTGGAACACCCGATCCGAAGAACGTTCGACTCCCGAACAGGATTGCGGCTACCACCGCAATCCAAGCAATAACCGGCGCCGTTGCACTCTCGCGCCAACGTCGAACCTCCGTGTCGGCACCGACATACGTCGCTGTATCGCGGCTTCGCAAGTATGAGTTGAGCCGCGCGCTGCCGCGCTCCTGGAGACCGATTACCTCCCGTTCGGGAACGCGGCGGATCGCTTTCACTTCGCGCCGCCTCGACAGAATGGCCGGAGTCCGCGGGATGAGCCCGAGCAGCCCTCGCAACGATGCCCACGCTTCACCGAACCGCGCGGTGAACAATCCGACCACAAGTTCGCTGAGAGTCAGTATCACCATTTCGAACGACCGACCAGGAAGCCGTGACGCCGCCGTCAGCGTGGCAACACTGGACATTCGGTGACGCGCCGACAAGAGATTGTGAGGCAGATCGGCACGACGCAGCCAGAGTTCGTCCCTGTGCCTCACCCGAGCGGACGGAGCCACGATCACTCGGGCGCCACTGTCATGTATCCGCCAGCAGAGTTCGACGTCCTCGCCGTAGAAGTTGATCGAGGGAGCAAAACCGCCGAGCTCACGAAACAGATCAGACCTGATCAAGAAGAATGCCGATGGCAGAACGAACACGTCGCGAACACCGTCATGCTGTTCCTGGTCGACCTCGCCCGGCTCGATGACGGGATCGATCTCCCCGAAACGGTCCATACCGAGACCAACCGACTGCAAGACTCGCGGCTCGTCCCAATCTACGATCTTCGGGCCGATCGCACCCGCATTGGAGCGATAGAGCTCTTCCACCATGATGCGCAACGCGTCCGGAGCCGGAGCAACGTCGTCGTGGCAGATCAAAAAGAAGCCGTTGTCGCCCTCCACGAGGCGGAGAACTTCGTTGGCCGCTGGGCCGAACCCTGGATTGGCTCCCAGCGGGCGGACGAAAGCTCCCGGAATCCGTAGCTTGATCCTCGTTTCGGCGCTGTCGTCGCCTACTTCGGTAGCGGCGGATTCGGCGATCAAAAAGAGGAACCGCAGATTGGGGTAGTCCTGGTCAGCTAGAGCCGCGACTGTTTCGTCGAACCACGGACCGGGGTCGTGAACGACGACGACCGCTACTACAGGCGGTACTTGTTGAGTCTCCGGTTCCACGATGGAGCGAGGCTAGCGGTGGCTGCCCGCGACACCTGGTCATGACGAATCAGTCACACCGAGCACGCCTCTGTATCCTGCGGGCATGGCATCGTTCACATCGATCGATTTGACCAATTTCGATCTCGCCCGAGCCGCACAATCCGCTCGCGATACCACTGAACCCGTTGCGACGCGGGTGGCCAGCCTGGCGCTTGACGCAACGTACGTCACTATCGGCATAGGCCTGCTCTCGTTCCAGCGTGTTCAGGTTCGCCGCCGCGAAATTGAGCGCGCCCTACGCCGCTGAGCGCCCTGCCTTCGTTAACATCTGACAGTCGTGTCATCGTCACCAACAACAGCGCGCGTGCGCACACCGCTGCCCGAAGGCACAGTCCCTGTCGGCATCGGGCTGCTGATTGCCGGTGTTGCCACCTACGCCTTTTTCAAGGTCGGTAACGTCGCTGTTGGCGGCGATGAGGCATTCGAGCCAATCGCCGCACTGTGGTTCGCCGTTTTTGCGCTAGCCCCTGGGTTCTTTCTTCCGCTCGAGCAGGAACTTGGACGCTCCCTCGCTTACCGCAGAGCCATCGGGCAGGGATCACAACCCGTCGTCAAGAAGGTCGTTTGGCTCGGCGGCGTCCTCGTCGGGCTTGTGTCCCTGGTCATCATCTTGCTGGGCCCCCT
>JADWMG010000393.1 GCA_015767405.1 Actinomycetota bacterium | reverse complement strand
ACCGCAATGGCCCGAGACGCCGAGGTCGAGTCTGACGACTTGCACTCCACGCTGGTGGCTGCATTGTTGGTGGCCGGTCGTAGGGCCGTCTGGGACCGATGGATGGCCCGCGGCCCTGATACTGGCTCCCTCGTCGACGACCAGTTGGCCGTGGTTGACTACGCGGTTGCGAGCCTGCCCCGCCGCGTACTCGAAGCGGCCGAATGACCCGCCGATTGCCGGTCTCCGAATGTCGCCCGCCGCAGCAGGTGTTCGGCGTGCAACCTCGAATGTGCCGAATGTGGATCGTTGCCAGCGTCTCTTGTCGCCTATCGTCGCGGGCAGTGCAACTGGTTTCTTTGATTGAGGGGACACGACGATGACCGAGTCCAACTCCACGTCTGGTGAGAGCGACATCGATGCGTCCGACGGCACCGCTGACGCCGGTGCGGCTAAGCCCGATGTCACGCACGACAAACCGAGCCACGGGATTCAGGTGTTCTCGGCGCCATCAGACGCACCGCGCGTGCGATGGAAGACCGACATCATTTCGGCCGGGCTCACATCCGCTCTCCTGTTCTTCCTGATCCTCGTCGCGGGCGAGGGCTCCACATTCGACACGACAACACTGCAGTTCGTCGGTGGACAACCTGGCTGGCTGCTCTGGCTCGCGCAGATGGTCTACGTCATCGGATCATTTTATGCGATCTCGCTACTGATCGGAGTCGGGGTCTTCGCTCGAGGTCGGCTGGAACTGCTACGCGACATGATCCTGGCGGCTTTGCTCGCGATGGCCATCGCTGCGATCCTCACTCAGTTCATCGACAACCGTTGGCCTGAGATGGAGTTGTTCGATCTGAATACGACGCGGGACACGTTCCCAGCTTTCGTCATAACGACTGCGACGGCAATCCAAGCGGCTGCTTCGCCCTGGTTCAGTGCCCCGATGCGCAAGATCGGCTGGACGATCATCGCGGCCGCCGCGGTTGCCTCGGCCTTGGGAGCGGTCACAACGGTCTCCGATCTCATTGGTGGGTTACTCGTCGGAATGATCGCTGCGGCGCTCGTTCGCTACGCCCTCGGCACATCGGCGGGGCTGCCCTCGACTAACCGCATTCGGTCAGGGTTGGCCGACCTGGGTGTCCAGATGGACACATTGAGTTATTTCGAGACACAACCTGAGGGTTCAATCGTGCTCTCAGGCACTTCGACCGATGGCAAACCGTTGTTCGTCAGCGCATTGGGGCGCGACTCGTGGAGCACTCGACGTTGGACGAGGTTGTGGAAGGAAGCCTGGTATCAAGATGACGGCGCGCAATACGGGTCTGACCGCCGACAACAGATCGAACACGAGTCGCTTGTGCTGCTCCTGGCAGACCAGAACGGTGCATCGGTACCCGACCTCGTCACTGTCGGGATGTCCGCAAACGACGACGCGATGCTCGTCACCAGCCTCTTCGAGCGCACCTTGCGCGATGTCGCGACCGAAGACATCGACGACGTCGATGACGACATGCTCGATGCCATGTGGGGGTTACTCGACAAACTCCATCAAGCAGGATTGAGCCACGGATCGATTGACGCCACCCACATCTGGTTCGATTCGACCGGAGCGATGGAACTGATGGGTTTCAGCGACGCGGCGATCCACCCCACCGACGATCAGATGCATGAAGACGTCGCGGCGATGTTCGTGATGACCACGTTGGGTATCGGTGCCGATCGTGCCATCGCAGCTGCGCGTCGAGCGCTGGGCGACGATGCGCTCAAGGAGATGCTCCCACTGCTCCAGACCGGATCGTTGAATTCGACGCTCCGCTCGCGAGTCAAGCAGGACAAGCTGAAGATCAAGGACCTTAGGAAGCAGACGGCGTCAGCTCTGGGTGTCGATGTGCCAGAAGCCGAGCAGCTCACACGCGTCACGTGGATGAGCGTGTTGATGACGGTCTTCATCGGCTTCGCTGTTTACACGATCATTGGCGGCTTGGCCGAGGTTGGTTGGGACACAATCTTCGAGACACTTGGCGACGCGCGGTGGGGACTCGTGCTGATAGCTCTGATCCTTGCGCAATCCACCAATTTCACCGA
>JADWMG010000392.1 GCA_015767405.1 Actinomycetota bacterium | reverse complement strand
GACTCAACAGCACCCTCGACATCATCAACCGGGACACTGGCAAGAACCTCGCCAACGAACCACAGTCGCAACTCCGCCATCACGTCCTCACCTCCGATCTGGATGCGCTCCAAGATATCTCGAAGAACGTGACGAGGCTTGTTCTTGTTGTCGGGTGACTTGCGGTCGGGTCGCTGGCTCCGGATCAATCATTGACAGTGCCCGGGTTTGTTTGCGTCGGCCATTGTTGCACTCCGATAGGCCAAACGGGAGGCGTTGGTGATGGCGACGCAGTCGATCTCGGGCTCGGGGAACTGATCTTAGGACGACGCGCCCCAAACGCGAGACGGACTTGCTAAGTGACTGGTGAGACGTGCGTCATCGTCAAGCGTGGGCGTTCAAAACGTACCACTCGGTAATCGCGAACCAGAACGCTCCGAGTCGCGCCACATAACCGGCGAAGTGTGCGGGCTCGGCACGACTCGACGCCGCACATAATCACGCTCCTCCGAACGCTTTGCCGCAGGCCCATGACTGTCCGGTTGAGGAACGGTGAATTCAGGTGGTCGTCGCAACGCGTTCGTTCCGGACGGTAGTCGCGTTCGGTGGTGACAGGAGTTTCAGCATGAGTTCGGCCGGCGTGTTCATGTTGAGGATCTTGCGTGGCCGGTTGTTCAACTCGTCCGCCACCTCGGCGAGCCGGTCTTGGCTGTGCACCGACAAGTCGGTGCCTTTCGGGAAGTACTGGCGCACGAGTCCGTTCATGTTCTCGTTCGAACCTCGCTGCCACGGACTGTGCGGATCACAGAAGAACACCTGCAGCCGCGCCTCCAAGGCGATCTCCTTGTGGCGTGCGAGTTCGGTTCCTTGGTCCCAGGTCAACGTCTGACGCAAGTGATCAGGCAGCACGCTGAATGCCTCGATGAGCGCGTCGCGCGTCGCTGGTGCGCGATGTCCGTTGGGCAACCCAACCAGGATCAGGTAGCGGCTTTGGCGCTCGACGAGCGTCGCGATCGCCGAGCGGCAGTTGGTGCCAAGAATCAGATCGCCTTCCCAGTGCCCTGGGATCAGTCGACTCTGAACACTCGCCGGCCGATCGGCGAGCAAGGTCATATCGACAATGCGTGGTGCTCTCGCTGATGCCAGACCACGTGTCCGTCGCACCGGCCGGCGAGTGCGCAGATGAACATGAAGTCCCGCCACCGACGGCGTCTGGCGGAACAACGCTTGATAGATCGTTTCGTGAGCGACGCGCATCTCGCACCGATCCGGGAACTCGCCAGCGAGATGCAGACTGATCTGCTCCGGACTCCACTTCTTGCACAGCTTGGCCTGCACCACATCGGCCAGCTCGGCATTGTCAAGCTTCAACGCCCGGGGCCGACGAGCGCGATCCTCAGCTTTCTTCTGAGCCGCGTGGGGCCCATAGCGTCGCCCGGCGCCTGGACCGTTGCGACGCAACTCACGACTCACCGTCGACGGACAACGCCGGATCTCAGCAGCAATCGAGCGAACCGATGAACCGGCCAACTTCAAGTCTGCAATCCGGATGCGCTCATCTATCGAGAGATACCTGCCCGACTGGGTAGGCCTCGCCACGGGCGGTCGCCCTCCGGTCTCGAGAATCCATCGTCGTCCTGTGCGTCGGCTCACCCCCAGAATTTCACAGGCCGTGGCGATGCTCGTGCCGCTCCTCAGCAATCGCCAGAACTTGACCCGATTATCTCTCTGCTCCTGCCGGGACCAACACCGCATACAACCCTCGAATCACTCGGGCGTTGCGACCACCGATTGAGTCCAAGAACCCCTACCGGACACGTGTGGCGGCCCGCGATTATCGAACGCTCGATAAGGGCCGATATCGGGTGGTTGTGTCGGCTATGCGAGCGGGTTTTCGCTCGTCGTTATCGGGTGTCCCCGACCGACACTGATGTTGTCCCGGTGACGCGTGCACGGTGATGTTGACCCGGTGTCAACGAAAGCGGGGCAGCTTCATTGAGCGCCTGCTTTGACGCCGCGTGCATCCCCGAGTGCAGCGTGGTCGGCAACCGGCTGAGTCCCGACGAGCGAACGGCCTTTACGGTCTGTGA
>JADWMG010000129.1 GCA_015767405.1 Actinomycetota bacterium | reverse complement strand
TCGTTGTGGCACCTTGGGGGTTCTCGACGAAGACGTCAAACCGAAGTGTTTCCATACCGCCCGGCTTTCATTGGATGTGGCTCCAGTCTACGGCCACTCACCAACACCTGAGTCGCTGTCGGTCTGGGGCGGTTCGCCACCGGTGGTAGCTTCGTCGTCGGCGGGGACCTCGAGTCTGGCCAAGAAGGAGGAGTCATGCAGGGACCAGTTGAGATCTGGTTGTTGTCAGCCGACAGCTTCGAAGCCAAGCTGGCTGCTGTTAGCGAAGATCAGTGGGATGCGCCTACCAAGTGTGGCGATTGGACGGTGCGCGATCTGGTCGAGCACGCGTTGTTCTGGCAGTGCAACCTCGCGAGCGTTGTGGGTGCACAAGTCACGCCTGAGGACGGATGGGAGACCATCAAGGCAGCTATCACGCGAGCGCTTGAGGACCCCACGGCACTGGACGGCACCCTTGAGAGCGGACCGATGACTGGGATGCCAAAGCATCAGGCGATGGGGCTCGCTACCGCTGACGTGCTCGTGCACGGCTGGGATCTCGCTCGTGCGATTGGCGTCGACGACACCCTGCCGGAAGCAGCGGTGCAAGCTGTTCACATGGGTTTGGCTCAGGCGCCCCCTGAGTTGATCCGCAACCCGCAGCTGTTCGGCCCCGCAATCGAGGTGCCCGCGGACGCCAGCGCGCAAGACCAACTGATTGGCTTCGTCGGCCGTCAACCCTGACCGATATTGCGCCGCTCCTGGCCGGCCGGCGTCTTGGCGACAACGCTCGCTCCAGTTCCGCCAAGTAGACGACACCGCTAATCTCACGAGGTGGTGTAGCCGCCCGCCACCAGCATTTCCTTGCGCGCCGCGGTCCTCAGCACGCGGGCGCCGCAATCCGGTTGCCAGCCTCCAGCTCGAACACCATCAGAAACAGCGACGCTTGGGGTCATCCTGCATGACCACTCTGCGTGAGCACCATCGTAGGTGACACTGTCTCCGCAGACATGTCGTCAGGTAATGATTAGATGTGATGGTAGACACAATCTGCGAGCTAATCGAGAAGTGCGGAGAACTCCGACGCGATTCGCGCTGGTCTCATCCACAGACAGCAATTCGGGCGCTCAACGTTCACCTATTCCCGTGAAATCTCACCCTGGGTGGTCCATTTGTCAAGAACCTCGACCACGATGACTCGCCCGTGTGAGGCATCGGCGAATCGTCCGATCAGTTCATCGCTTCTGTCGACCTCGGTCCAGGTTCCATCGTCCTGCTGCACGGGATATGCAATCGGATTGCCCTTGTTCGTCGACCCGATAATGGTGCCGCCGAGGTGCGAGATACCACGCACGGCCTCC
Source organism: Actinomycetota bacterium (assembly GCA_015767405.1). Lineage (GTDB taxonomy): Bacteria > Actinomycetota > Acidimicrobiia > Acidimicrobiales > Ilumatobacteraceae > Sva-07. The sequence goes on along the minus strand of JADWMG010000129.1, from coordinate 5,768 downwards.
CTGGTCAGATCGATCAGCCCCCTTGTTGATATTCCTCTGGCCTGAGGAGCCCTTTGAGTCCGTCACGAATGCCAACGACATCCCAGCCTCGATTTCTGGCCGCCAGGTTGACCGACCAAATCACGGCGTTGAGGCCGGGAGCCTCGCCGCCCCCGGTACTGATGGCAATTCGGGAGATCTCGGTCACGTTCACTAACGGTACGCAGTTCCTTGATCGTCCCCTAGCAATCGGTATGGAGGTTGAACATATGATCCGATTTGTTGACGACGGTCAATTGCCGAGGTGAACGCCGCCATACGGCACACCGGCCAGGTGCGCTAGTTCACGGTCGAAAGTGGTCAGGTCTTCGATCGTGAATTCTGCGAAACTTGAATGGCCTGTCGCCCGAGCGAGCGCCTGCATCAGTTCGGTAGTTGCATCGAACCAGCGGGCGAGACGCTGAGCTGACTCCTCGACGACGAGTCGGGCACGAAGGTCCTTGCGCTGCGTCGCAATACCGACGGGACAGTTGTCGGTATTGCACGCCCGCATCCCCAGACAACCAATGGCCTGTATCGCAGAGTTGGCCACTGCGATCGCGTCCGCACCCAACGCGAGCGCCTTTACGAAGTCAGTGTGTGTGCGGAGCCCACCGGTGATCACCAGCGTGACGTCGGTACGACCGAGCCGGTCGAGATGTCTACGGGCTCTGGCAAGCGCCGGGATGGTCGGCACCGAGATGTGATTGCGGAACATCTCGGGCGCGGCACCGGTGCCACCACCTCGTCCGTCGAGGATCACGTAGTCGACGCCAATATCGAGGACCGCATCAAGATCATCCTCGATGCGCTGCGCCGACAGCTTCGCCCCGATCGGCACACCGCCGGACCTTTCCCGGACTTCCGCGATCAGCTTTCGATAGTCGTCGGGAGTGACGAGGTCGGGAAACGTCGCGGGTGAGATCGCGTCGTGTCCCTCTGGAACGTCTCGGACTGCGGCAATCTTGCCGCTCACCTTGTTGCCTGGCAGGTGACCACCGGTACCAGTCTTCGCGCCCTGCCCGAACTTGAAGTGGAACGCACCGACGTCAGCAACCTTGTCGAGGCTCCAGCCGAAACGTCCGCTGGCAAGCTCGTAAAAGTACCGACTGTTCTCGGCGTGCTCTTCGGGAAGCATGCCACCTTCACCGGAGCAGATTCCGGTGCCGGCAAGTTCGGCTCCGCGAGCGAGGGCAACCTTGGCCTCCTCGCTGAGTGCCCCGTAGCTCATGTCAGTAACGAAGATCGGGATGTCGAGATGCAGCGGCTTGACAGCGTTCGGCCCGATGATCGTCGATGTGGCAACGGGATCGTCTTCGAGAAGCGGTCGCCGAGCGATCTGCGCAGTGACGAGTTGGATGTTGTCCCACTTTGGGAGGTCGCCACGCGGGACACCCATCGCCACCATCGGACCATCGTCACCGAGTTTCGAGAGGCCATCGGTCGCGAGAGCACGAATCAGTCCGACATAGGGCTCATCGGGTGTTCCGTGGATGTCTTGATACTTACCCTGGTAGGCATCGAGGTCGTAGGGCTGCGGGTTCGCCCGCTCCCACTCCGCAATCTCGTCGGCATCGACCATGAGGTTGTCGCCTTCGAGCCAGGACGAGAACTTGTGAAGTCGTTCCGCGTTGTTGTAGCTACTGATGCCGGTCCGGTACCCGTAGTCCCAGCCGTGCAAACCGCAGATCAGGTCCTCGCCTTGGACGGAGCCGTCAGCCATGAGCGCCCCACGGTGCTGGCAACGACCGAACAACACGGAATGGTTGTCGTCGAATCGCACGATCACCAGATCAACGTCCGACACGAAGGCCGCCAGCGGTACCCGGTCGTCAACTTCGCTCCATGCCGCGATCTTCGTTGGTCTCATCAGAACCTCTCTCTAGTTCTCGAACGCCGTCGCTGAAATCGAAGACATGCCGGTGCCACATGGTACGTGTGTCAGAGTTTCCGGTGCCATGAACAATTCATTTCCACGCGAGTTCGTCAGAGCACTGCCCAAAGCCGAACTACACGTTCATCTCGAAGGCACCGTCGATGCCGCCACCTTGCTCGCCTTGGCGGAACGCCACGGCATCGAACCTCCCGCCGACGACGAAGCCGGCATCAATGCCTGGTACCGATTCGATGGATTTCCAGCGTTCCTCGAGCGTTATCTCACTGTTACTTCCATGCTGCGGGACCCGGAAGATTTTGCGTTCATCGCCGAGCGCTACCTTTTGGCCGCCCATCAACAAGGTGTCGTGCACGTCGAATTTCACATCTCGGCATGTGCTCACCTGATCGAGAACAACAAACCGTGGCCACCGATCTACGACGCCATCGTCGCGGGTTGTCGACGGGCTGAGGCGGTTACTCGTATCTCATGGGGCTTGATACCCGACATCTCCCCCCACCTGCCCGCATCGGAGTGTGAACGGGCGATGACGAAGGTGCTGGACCACGATCTCACTGGTGTCGTAGCAGTTGGCATGGGCGGTCCGGCTGACACCTGGTTCACCGACGATTTCACACCAATTTTCCGCCGAGCGAAGTCAGAAGGATTGCACTCGGTGTCACACGCGGCAGAACATGGCGGACCGCGGGAGGTCGTGTTCGCCGTCGAACAGTTCGGAGCCGAACGCATCCAGCACGGCATCGGCGTGTTGGCGGACCCAGCCGCAGTTCAACTCCTCGTCGAACGAGGAATCGCATGTGACGTCTGCCCCGGCTCGAACCTTGCGCTACAGGCAGTCGACTCCCCGGCAGCGCATCCACTCCCGGCGATGCTCGATGCGGGAATCAAGGTCACTCTCGGCAGCGACGACCCACCGATGTTCCAGACCAACCTCCTCGACGAGTACGAACGAGCATGGAACTGGTGCGCCCTGACCAAGGAAGGGATGCGTCAGCTCGCAGCCAACTCACTCGAGGCGAGCTTCGCGCCAGCCGATCGGGTAAGCGCCTGGATGACACAGCTCGAAGCCTGCGACTCCGACCGTTAGAGATTTACCAAACGATTGAGATGCCGTCGCCGAGCAGCTTCGCTCCCAGAACGGCGAAGAGCACCATCATCACGGTGTTGTTGTTGGCGATGAGCCACTCCTTCATCGAAGTAAGCACTGGTGTCGCCTTCGACCCCATGATCAGGTAGATCCCGACCGGAACAAGAATGGTCATCGACGCGAGCAATACGAAGACGACGAGGACAATGAATTCCTCACTAGCGTCCAGACCGCTGGCCCCAATCGTTGCCGCCGCCGCAATCGTCAGGCCGAGGTTCTTCGGATTGGCCGCCGACAGCAGGAGTCCGACGCCCAGGGCTTTGACCGCACTGAAGTCTTCGATCGACGCCATCCATCCAGGCATCTGAGGCTCCTCGTCGCCCCTTGGTCGCTCTTTCCACTTCTTCCAACCGAGAAAGAGGAACAGCACACCGATCGCCATCTTGACGTACCCGCTTGTATCGGATGGTTCGCCGGATGAGGCCTCGAGCCCCAGGGCTAGCACCACCAGGCCAGCACCGAATAGCCCTAGCAGCCAACCCGCTGTGAAGCTCAGGCTGTTTGCGGTGGCCTTGTTACTGAACAGCATCAGGATCAGCGCGATTATCGGAACGGGGCTGATTGCAACGCCGACCGCAAAACCTAGTATCTGGCCTATTGCGGCACCCATATCTTCTCCACGGTTCTTGCCGCCTTCGATGACGACCGAGTTACCAGGCTAACCACGCCCGCTAACTCTCAGCGAAAATCGATGCCGTCGAAATCTCCCGACTCGCGCCAGGTTTTGATGTAGTCGAAGTAGGCAACCGGACCCTCCGGGTATCCGAGGGAACCGAGTTGAGCACCCGCGGCGGCATCTTGGCCTTCGTTGTTGTAATAGCCAGGAGTGCAGGTCTGGTCGCCGCCAAAGGAGCGCCCCCCTGATTCGAGCTTCGTCAGCCAGGCCCGCTCGGCGCCTTCCGTGACCTCAACCTGGTCAGCGTCGATCTTTTCAGCGTGATCGATGATCGATGCGATCGTGATGCCGGCCTCGGTGAGGTTGTGGGGGATGTTCGAAATGAGATTGGCCCCTTGGGCGAAGCCCACCACGAAAACATTCGGGAACCCATGCACATGAATGCCGTGCAGGCTCCGCATGCCATCGGCCCAATAGTCCGACAGCTTCAACCCGTCTTTGCCAGTCATGTCGTATCCGGAGCGACGCGTGAATTCGGTACCGACCTCGAATCCTGATGCATAGATCAGACAGTCGAGTTCATAGTGGACGCCGTCGACGACGACGCCGGTTTCGGTGATCTCCTCGACTCCTTTGCCATCGGTGTCAATGAGGTGGGTTCCGGGGGTGTTGTAGGCCTGCAGGTATTCGTCATGAAAGCACGGCCGCTTGCAGAGCTGTCGATACCACGGCTTGAGCGCCTCGGCGGTTGCCGGATCATTTATGAGTTCGTCCACACGGGCTCGGATCTCAGCCATCTTCTCGTCGTCACTCTCGTGATAGGCACGCATGAATCCCTCTGGAGTGAGGTCTGGTTCGGGAGCGGAGAGCAGGCGGTCGCGAATTCGCTTGGAGATGTCGGTCCATCCGTCTTTGACGAGGTCTTCGTCGGTAAACCCTCCCGTCTGCAGGGTCGTGAAGTTCAACAGCCAGTCCTGCTGCCAACCAGGCTCGAGCGTCGCAAACCACTCAGGATCGATTGGCTCGTTGTTGCGCACATCGATCGAGGAAGGAGTGCGCTGGAACACGAACAGCTCGCCACAGGCACGCGCCAGGTGCGGAATGCATTGCACAGACGTTGCGCCCGTACCGATGATGCCAACCCGCTTGTCGGCCAGTTTGTCCATCGGAGCCCCCGCAGGGTCGCCACCTGTGTAGTCGTAGTCCCACCTGCTGGTGTGGAAGCTGTGCCCTCTGAACGACTCGATTCCCGCGATCCCCGGAAGCTTCGGGCGGTGCAGCGGCCCCGTACCCATAGCGATGTACTTCGCGCGCATCTCGTCCCCACGATTCGTACGGATGATCCACCGTGAAGACTCCGCATTCCATTCGGCGTCGGTGACCTCCGTCGAGAGAAGCGCGTTCTCGTACAGCCCGAAGTGCTCGGCAATGCGCTTGGAGTGTTCGAGGATTTCAGGCGCGTGGGTGTACTTCTCGGTGGGCATGTGCCCGGTTTCTTCGAGCAGCGGAAGATAGACAAACGCCGCGGTGTCGCATTGGGCGCCCGGATAGCGATTCCAATACCACGTACCGCCGAAGTCACCGCCCTTCTCGATGATCCGCACATCGTCGATGCCGGCCTGCTTCAACGCCGCGCCCGTAACGAGGCCCGAAAAGCCTCCGCCGATGAAGACCACCTCGACGTCATCGAAGAGTGGCTCGCGGTCCACGACCTCGACGTAGGGGTCATCGACATAGTGAGCGAATTGATCCTTCACCTCGATGTACTGATCGTTGCCGTCAGGTCGCAGGCGCTTGTCGCGTTCGGCTAGGTATTTCGCGTGCACAGCATCGAAATCGATGTCGTCGGTCGACACGCCAGATGAAAGTCCGTCAGTTGTCGTCACGATGGCAGTCTGGCACTTGACGTTCGGGCAGCCGAAGATGAGCTATTGGGCCAACTCGACGTCGCACGAAATACTCGCGGCTGGCAAGATGCCCCCATGTCAGATCAGACAGTCATCTTGCGGGCACGAAATTTCGTAACGATGGAGCCCGGGTTCCCTAGTGTCGAAGCGGTTGCCGTGCGAGGTGAACGCATCGTCGCCGTC
>JADWMG010000128.1 GCA_015767405.1 Actinomycetota bacterium | reverse complement strand
TCGTCGACGTTGACCCGAGCAGGCCCTCAAAGCGACCAAGACCGTGGGTTCCAACGCACAGAACGTCGACATCGTCATTCTTCGCTGCGGCCAGAACTGTCCGCGCCGCATTTTCGCCCTCGACACCGACGACGGAATACTCGACGCCAAGCGGATCAAGTGCGGCCTTGAGGTCAGATGTTCGACTGTCCACGGTGCTGTTCACATAGCGATGGACGATCGCGTCATCACCCACCCAATGTGTTGGAGCAGGATTGTCGGCTTGATCCCTGACGTACTCGACCGAGAACCCGTCGGACAGGGCACCGGGAGCGCTACCCACCGATTTGCGCATGTCATCCAGTAGCCGACGCGGAACCTCGACCACGGTCAACACCGTGACCCTTCCGCCATCCGACGCGAGTTTCGAGGCTATGAGTGCCGTCCTAGAGGCGTCCAGGCTTCCGTCGGTCGCGATCATTACGTGCATGAGATCTTCACTCCATTTCGATTGGCGCGATGAGCCTACAGATCTCTGACCATGCGGGAATCAGCATTCGACCGTTCGGGTTACCAATACCATGACCAAAGCAGTGTTCGACGGTGTAGTTCTGGCTGAAAGCAGCGACGTGAAAGTCGTCGAGGGGATGACGTATTTCCCAATCGACAGCGTTGACATGGAGCGGCTGACCGAGAGCCCAACCACCAGCCGCTGCTTCTGGAAGGGCAAGGCCAGCTACTGGCACGTCGAGGGCCAGAGCGACACCGCTGCAAACGCGGCATTCGCCTACGAGCGGCCATGGCCCCTCGCCCGCCGGCTCGTCACCGACCGGGTTGCCTTCTGGCAAGGTGTCCAGATCGTCAACGATTGACACGCAAATGACACGTTTGGGGTCTGACCCCAATCGTGTCATTTGGACAACAGCATTAGGGTCGGCGCTGTGACTCAGAGATTCGGTCGCTATGGCACATGGCTCGCCTGTTGCCTCAGTCGTGGACGCGATGCTCCGCTGCGCGACGGCGACATCGACCTTCTTGCCAGCGAACTCGGTGAGCGCTCCTTTGCAGGGGGAACCTTCATATTCCGGCGCGGGGAACCGGCCGCCAGCGTGCACATCGTGCGGACCGGCGCCGTCGAGCTCTCGCGAACGGTGCACGGCCGACGCGTAATTCTTCAAGTGCTGAATCCAGGCGATGTCTTCGGAGATGTCCCCGTCTTCCTCGGCGAGCCAGAGCCATTCGACGCACGCGCCGTGAAAGACTGCACGATCCTGTCGATCGATTCGGCAGCACTCTTCACCCTCCTTCAGACTCGCCCGCTCGTGGCAAAGCGCTGGTTCGTCTCATTGGCTGAGCGAATGGCCGGGCTGCAACAACGACTTGGCGACCTTCTCGCAGGGGGCATCGAGGCGCAGCTCGCATCCATCCTGCTCCGCGAAGCGGACGATCAAGGCCAGGTGCGAACAACGCAGTCGCAGCTCGCCGACCTGCTCGGTGCGCAACGATCGAGCGTCCAGCGCGTGCTCAAGTCACTCGCGGCTGCAGGGCTGATCGAGCTGCACTACCGACGAATCGAACTCGTCGATCGGGGTGGATTGGTTTCGCTGCTCGACGCGAGCGCACCCGAGTCAACTACTCCGGAAACGCTCGAGCCGTAGCGGAATCCGCAGGCCCCGAGAAGGGTTTCCGACGATGTGTCTACCCTCGAGCTGCCGACCACGGTCGCGACAACCGACCTCCGCCGCCGAACACTGGTTGCCGTAGGGTGGGCCATTCGGAATCGCAACGGGTGCCTCGTTGTTCTGGACCGTCCTGACACTCGCAGTCGTCGTCGGCGCGATAATTGCCGTTGCAACCAACAAGCTCCAACTGCTGCCCGCCCTCGCGCTCGCGGCCGTAATCGGCGGGGGGCTCGGAAACCTGCTCGATCGGCTCTTCAGGTCTCCCGGCGGCGGCAAGGGCGCCGTGATCGACTGGATCGCCATCGACCCCTACCCCCGAGTTTTCAACCTCGCCGACATCGCACTACGCGGAGGCGCCGTGATCCTCGTCATCGCGATGCTTGCCCCGCGATCCGGCGAGGCGTCACCACCCACCTGACCCGAACCAGGCCGCAAAACCCGAAAAATGCCTGGATCCATTCACTCAGCGCATGATCTGAGGCATTTTTCGGACTGGGGGCGTGGGGTCGGGCAAATGTGTCGGGAAGCGAAACGGGTGCGAAGCGGGTTTCAGACGCAACGACTCTGAGAAGGGAACCGGTCACATGGTTCGAGAAGACCAGAATGGCTCAGCCAAAACAGACCAATCGGTGGCAGCCGACGAACGACAGCACAGCGGACAGGACCACGGCAAGCCTGAGCCGCGACGCTCGTTCTTCTCCAGGCTGCGCCGCTACACGCCCGACCCCCTGAGCGTCGACAGCAGCGAGGCAACCAACGTCGCCGCTGCTTCACCGGTCACCGATCTCAACGACGATTCGTTCTTCGATGCGCTCAACGAATGCATCACGGTCGTCGACTTCTGGGCGCCGTGGTGCGCCCCGTGCAAGACACTTCAACCTCGCTTCGACAGCCTCGCCCAAGCCCACGCCGGCAACCCGAGGTTGCAGTTCGTGCGAGTAAACGTCGACGACAGCCCAGGCGTCGCTTCGGCATTCGATGTCATGAGCATCCCGACGTTGGTGGTCTTCGATCAGTCAGGCCGCGAGATAGACCGCGAAGTCGGGTTGCCGGGAAAACGCCGGCTCACCCAACTCGCGAAGGGTGCCGACTCTGCAACTGATTCCCTGAACGAACGGAGAGAACGATGAACGAGAATGAAACCACCGTCGATGTTGTGGTGCTCGGAATGGGCCCTGGCGGCGAAGACGTCGCAGGCAATTTGGCCGAGGCCGGGTTGTCGGTCGTCGGGATAGAGGCCGGCCTTGTCGGAGGCGAATGCCCGTACTGGGGATGCATCCCATCGAAGATGATGATCCGCGCCGCACATCTTCTGGCCGAAGCCCGGCGAATCCCAGGCGTGGCAGGGTCATCATCGGTCACCGCTGACTGGGAACCGGTGGCGGCAAGGATCCGGGCCGAAGCAACCGACAACTGGAACGACAAGGTCGCTGTCGATCGTTTCGTCGACAAGGGAGGCACCTTCGTGCGCGGTCGTGGCCGCCTTGTCAGCTCCGACACCGTCGAGGTCGATGGCCACAAGTACCGCGCGACACATGCTGTCGTGGTCGCCACAGGAACCACGGCAGCGGTGCCACCGATCCCCGGGCTGGCCGACACGCCATTCTGGACCAATCGCGAAGCAGTGGAGGCCGAGACGCTCCCAGCCTCGATCATCGTGCTCGGTGGCGGCGCGATCGGCGCCGAACTCACGCAGGTGTACGCCCGGTTCGGGGTGGACGTGACCATCGTCGAAGCAATGGACCGGCTACTTCCGCTCGAAGAGCCCGAGGCCGGCAGCGTGCTCGCCGAGGTCCTCACGTCGGAAGGTGTCACAGTCATCACCGGCACTGCAGCAAGCAACGTTTCTCACGATGGCTCATTCCACGTCACTCTGAGCGACGGCCGAGAGTTGGTCGCGGAGGAGCTTCTCATCGCCACCGGACGGCGCGTCGACCTCGTAGGTATCGGAGCGGATGCGATCGGTGTCGACCCCGCAGCGCGCTCGTTGGCAGTCGATGCTCACCTCCGTGTCACCGACGGCGTGTGGGCGGTTGGCGACATCACCGGCCACGGCGCGTTCACCCACGTGGCGATGTACCAATCGAAGATCGCAATCGCCGACATCCTGGGCAAGCCCCACACTCCAGCGGACTATGCCGCACTCCCCCGAGTCACGTTCACCGACCCCGAAGTCGGTTCCGTGGGCATGAGCGCGGCGGCCGCTCGCGAGGCCGGGATCGACGTCATGGTCGGTCGAGCCGAGGTTCCGTCCACCGCACGCGGGTGGCTGCACAAGACAGGCAACGAGGGATTCATTCAACTCGTGGCTGATCGCAAGCGGGGCGTCTTGGTTGGCGCTACCTCGATGGGGCCGAACGGAGGCGAGGTCCTCGGCCTACTGACACTCGCTGTGCATGCGCGGACCCCGATCGAAGAACTGCGCTCGATGATCTACGCATACCCAACGTTCCACCGAGGAATCGAGGATGCCCTCGGGCAACTCGCGTGAGGTTCAGCTACTCGTTTCGTTTCGAAGGCGAAACGGAGCGATGTAGCCGACGCTCGAAACCAGAAACGGGATGAGATAGTTCACCGCGACTCTGACCCAGGTCATTGACGTCGCATCTCCATTCGCTATCACCGCACCCTGATTGACCACGCTCAAGATCGTGCCCACGACGAGCGCTACACGCGCACAGGTATTGAACGTCACGCCGCGCAGTATCAGCCGACAACCATCAACACGGGTCGACCACGGTGGCACATTTTTCCGCTGTGTCAACTGTTCGTTCACTGCGATGACGGTTCTTCGCCGCGTGCGAGCCGTTCGCCGAACTCTCGTAGCCGTTCGACGGACTCCTCTGGAACGTCAGGGCGCTGAGCGGCAAGCGTCGCCTTGATCCGCTCGTAGGTCTCAGCTTCTAGGCCGCACCGCCGACACTCCTCGAGATGTTCTTCGATCCGGCGCGCTCGTTCCTCGTCGATATCGCCGTCGAGGAACTCCTGCAGCACCGCGCCGACCTGATGACAATTCATCGATCCCTTGGGCTTGCGGCCGAATAGTTTCATGGTCCATTCCTTCATGACGTGATCCTGGGGGCGAAGCCGACTCGATCGAGCCGCTCACGAATACGGGATCGGGCACGGTGCAACCGACTCATCACCGTTCCGACGGGCACATCTAAGACTTCCGCTGCCTCGGCATACGTCAGGCCATCGATGTCAACCAGCTCTACGACACGTCGGAACGGCTCGTCGAGCGAGTCGAGTGCCCGGACGATCTCGACATCCATTTCATCGTCGATCATGGCATCGGTGCGATCTTCTGACGCGGCCGAGATCATCCTGTCGGTGGCGGCATCAGGGTCACGGAGCAGTTCGGGTCGACGACGCCGATTTCGGTTGATATGGGTGTTGCGCAGAATCGTCAGCAACCAGGCTCGAGCATGTCGACCATCGAACCCATCGATCCCTCGATAGGCCCGAATGAGTGTGTCTTGCACCAGATCCTCCGCCTCGGCATAGTTCCGGGTCAGAGAGTTGGCAACGCGCAGCAGAACCTCGATCTCGGGAAGTACATACCGCTCGAATGCGGTGTCGTTGGTCGTCGGTTCGCCCACTGGTAGGAAACACTACGCGGCGTCGAAACATTCCCGCTGACGTTGGGCACCGCTCGAGGAACTGAGGCGGATCATTCCACAATCGCTGTGTCGGGCTGAAATGCCGACCAGGCGAACCAGAACGTGTCGACGTGTGTCAGGGACTCAAGCTGCAAACCCTCCAGTTCACCGTCGACCGCCGTGCCAAGAATGTTCCATGTCGAGCCCGTCTGATCGTCGATGAACCCACCCTCGGTAGGCGTGAAGGTGAGGTCCTGGCCATCAACAACGGGAATGAACACCCCGGTGGCACCGATGTCGTCGCCTCCGGCAACGTCGCCGGCGTCGAGAGCCGATGCTGTTCCGGACTGCCACAACACAACTATCTCGGTGCCGCCAATCTCGGCGGTGACTACCTGCTCCTCCTGGAGGACGAAGAGCGGAACTCCGAGTGCCGCCTCGTTGGCCTCGATTCCCACGATGCGAGTCATCGCCGTGTACTGACCGTCGACTTCGCCGTCGAACAGGAACGGCTGATTGTTCACATCGTCATAGCCGGGATACGGGTTACGGCCGTACGAGCGATCGAAGCCGGTATCACGGCTGAGCACCAATCCGTCGGGGTTGGCGTCGCGCCACACGCCCCAGGGCACGGTCGCTACTGGGAATGTCTCCAATTGCGAGCCCGTGAGTTCACCGACGATTCCCTCCCCGGTGAAATGACTCCAGAGGGTCTCCGTTTGCCGGTCGTACATCACGAGCGCCGAATTCCACAGCATCCCTGAGGTCCCGAACTCGACAACCTGATCGTCAACACGCCGGTCGTAAGCCACTGCCGAGTTACACAGCGGGCAGTATGTGACCGATACCGGAACTCCACCCACAGTGTCGTTGACGATCTCATGCCACGTAAGGATCTGAACCGGGTAGGCCCGAACATCACCGTCGATGTCGAGCGCCAAGACCGGCTCGTTCTCTTCCAGGAAGTCGACCTCCGACGGTGTGAGGAACTTCGGCTCGTCAATCGATGGGATGCCATCTGGTGGCGGACCTCCGCTGCGGAGTTCGTTCAAGTCGATAAGGGGTGTGGGGGCCCCTTCAGTTGATCCACCCCCGGCGATCGTCAATCCCGAGACGGTGACATCAGGAGGAGTTGACTCGATCTGCTCGACGACGATCGGGCCGTCGCCCTGTGCCGATTGGGAGGCGTCGGAGGGGTTGCCCGACGCCGTCCCAACCGGCCCTGCATCGTCGGTTCCAGAGGTGCATGCGACTGCGATCAATGGAAACGCCAGCAGGAGAACTGGTAAGCGGCGACTTCTTTTCGAGGCCATGCCTGAAGAACCCTCCAGGATCAATCAATCTTCCCGGCGAAAACGTTGTTTTCAAACGGAATGGCGCGCGGCCCAACTGGGTTACCGATGCAATGAGATTTGTCGGACTGCCAGTAGTAAGACGCGCCACAACGTGAACGGACCTTTCGCATTCGCTCTGGCGGCGGGGATGGCAGCCACGGTCAACCCCTGCGGTTTCGCTCTGCTGCCCGCGTACCTTTCCGCGTTCGTTGGCATCGAACACAAGGGTGGGCGCGCCGGCGCCGTCGGACGGGCACTGACCGTTTCACTAGCGCTGACCGCCGGGTTTGTCCTCGTGTTCGGCACATTTGGCCTCGTCGTCAGCCCCCTCGCATTGCGGCTCGAGGAGTACCTGCCGTGGGCAACCATCGTCATCGGCGTTGGGCTCATCGGTCTCGGCATCGCGCTCCTCCTCGGTCGCCAACTGAAGCTCAACCTTCCGACATTCCAGAAGGGCGGGCGCGACGGCACGTTGCCATCGATGTTCCTGTTCGGTATCTCCTACGCAGTCGCATCGCTCTCCTGCACGATCGGCCCCTTTCTCGCCGTCACGACAAGCACCGTGCGCAGCGAAAGCTGGATCTCCGGAATCGGCGTGTTCGTTGCATACGGCCTAGGGATGGGTGTGATCATCGCGATCCTCACTGTCGCCGTCGCCCTGGCAAAATCCGGTGTCGTCCAACGGTTCAGGAACGCATTGCCGATCATGAACAAAGTTGCCGGCGGGCTGCTCCTACTTGCAGGCGCATACGTCGCGTACTACGGCTGGTTCGAGATCAGGGTGCTCAACGGCCAGACGGAAGACCCGATCATCGACCGGGCCATCGAGATCCAACAGTGGCTCCAGAACAAGGTCGTTCCCGACAACCCGACCTCGTTCGCGATCGGCGCAATCGTGCTGCTCGGCATCCTCGCGGCGGCCTCCACCGTCATCAAGAGAGTCCGGCAATCGCGGGACTCTGACTCACACCACGCCTCTGACTCTCTCACTTCATCGAAGTCATCCATGTCACACGAAGGTGAATCCGAACTCATCGGTGACGAGTCGCTTGTCGAGCGAATTGGCGCTGGCCCATGACCGGCAACCAAGACCTCGGAGATAGTCGGCCGATACGCGAGACAGACGCGACGTACACCCGCAGACGCCTTCTCGTTGCTGGTGTAGCTGCCGCCGTTCCGCTGGCCATCTGGGCAAAAGTGGCGGCTGGTTCGCCTCCCGATTCCGGGAGCTCTGCATCTTCGACTTCGAACCCCACGCAGCCTGACCTGGTCACCGTGCCGAGTTCAACGGTCGCAGGCGACTCGAATGCCCTCGACGAGCCTGGCTTCGGACCCATCACCCAAGACCTCAAGCTCGGCATGGTCAGCGACGATGTGGCCCGGTTGCAGGAACGCCTGACCGAGTTGAACTTCGATCCCGGCCCGATCGACGGCTATTTTGGAGAATCGACCCTCAGATCAGCTTGGGCATTCGAGAAGCTCGTATTGGGCACGCCGCGCACAGAAGCGACTGGCGTTGTAACCCCCGCCGAGTGGGATGTGCTTCGAGCACCCGTCACGATTCAACCCCGCCGCTCGTCCAACGGCCAGGCCAACGCAACCGAGATCTACCTGCCAGAGCAGGTCCTCGCTGTATTCCACAACGACCAGCCCGTGCTGGTCTCGCACATGGCGTCGGGCAAGCTCGACGAGAATGGCGATCCGGCCGAATGGTGCGAGTTGGTCACTGTCGACACCGACGAAACCGGGACGCCGCTCGAAGAACCAGTCGAGCGAGATATCTGTGGTCGCTCGAAGACGCCAGGCGGTGTATTCGAGTTCACACGTCGAGTCGAGGGGATCCGCAATGGCGCCCTGGGCTCGATGTGGAACCCCGTCTACTTCAACTACGGCATCGCGGTGCACGGTGCAATCAATGTGCCGGCAGCGCCGACATCTCACGGATGTGTTCGCCTCCCGATGCACATCGCCGACTACTTCCAAGATCTGGTCAGCAACGGGGATCGCGTTCTGGTCTGGAATGGCGAAACACCGCCCGAGCAGGTGACTGAAGAAGAGATGCTGCCCGTGTTCGACTACGCGAACCCAGACGCCACTACTACGACCACCAGCACGACGAGTACGACTGCCCCACCGACGACCGCACCACCGACGACTACACCACCCGCGTCAACAACGCCACCAACGACTTCGGCCCCTGCTCCGGCGACGACGACAACAACGACGGTTCCGCCGACAACGTCAACGACGGCGCCACCTTCGACAACTGTGGCGCCGAGCGGCTGACGACTGGCTACGACTCGACGACGGTGAGCCCCGCGGTTTGACCGCGCGACAGGTGGTCGTCGATGTCGCATATCA
>JADWMG010000391.1 GCA_015767405.1 Actinomycetota bacterium | reverse complement strand
CGTTGTTCAACATCGCCTTGGTGGTGATGATCGTCGCAACGATGGTGTCCGCCGGGTTCACTACGACCCTTGCCAACCTGGGCGCCGTGCTGAGTCGGGTTGGACTTGTCGTGTTGGTGCTCGTCACCGGCCTCGTGATTCGTCCGCTTGTGGGTTGGGGCACCGCCGAGCTGTTCGGTCTGTCCGAGCCGGCCTACATAGCGATGGTCCTTATTGCAGTGGTTCCTGGTGCCCCGCTCGGTGTCAAATTCGTCATGGGCGCAAAGGCAGACGTCACGACGGGGGCGACCTTCCAGGTCCTGCTCGCTGTTGTTGCATCGTTCACTTTCGCACCCACCGCCAACTTCATCCTCGAAGCAGCCAACCTCGGCGAGGGCGTTTCCCTGCCGGTCGGTGATCTCCTCAAGACAATCGTCTTCCTACAGGTCCTCCCGTTTGTGGTTGGCCTCTTGATTCGCCACTACAACGAGAGGGCTGCCACCGAATGGAACGGGTTCGCAGGGAAGATCATCGGCCCATCCTTCATGGCCGTTGTGGTGTTGGCGCTGCTGTCGAGCTGGCGGATGATCATCGATCTCCTCGGCGACCGGGTCATCGTGGCCGGCGTCGTTTTCACAGTTGTCATGATCGCGATCGGCTACTTCGCCTCCATCGGCGAGTACCGGACGAGAGCGGCCACGGCGTTGGTCCAGCCGGGCACCAACGCCGGTCCGGCGTTCGCTGCCGTGGCCATTGCGTTCGGCAACGATCCGGCGATTCTCGGTGCGGTCACCGCCATCATCTTCATGCAGATTGTCGTCGCGGCGCCGATCGGCACTTGGATGGGCAGGGACAAAAGAGATCCTCTGGCAGAAGTCCAAGAGGACTCTGGAGCAGCAACCAATTCACCGTCAGAAATGACAGGAGGAGCAAGCAATGGCTGACCGTCCGAACATCGTCTTCATGCTGGCAGATAACACAGGTTGGGGTGACCTGAGCTGTTACGGAAATCTCAATCCCACCCCGCGATTGGACCAGCTGGCGTCGGAAGGGATTCGATTCACGAACTTCAACACTGAGGCACAGTGCACGCCGACCCGCAGTGCCTTGATGACGGGACGCATGCCGGTTCGCTCTGGCACCTTCCGGGTTCCGTTGCCTGGCACGATTGGCGACTATGGGCTGTCGCCGTGGGAGTACACCATGGCGAATCTGTTCTCCGATGCTGGGTACGGCACTGCGATGTTTGGTAAGTGGCACCTTGGCAAGGTTGCTGGGAGGATCCCGACCGATCAGGGCTTTGACGAGTGGTGGGGCATCAGTGAAACCTCCGATGAGGCGGCATGGACTTCCCATCCGATGTATCCCGACAACTTCCCGCGACCGAAGATCAAGGCTGCGGTCAAGGGTCAGCCGTTTGAGGAGGTTGACGACTTCAACATGAAGACGCGGCCCTTCATGGATGAGAAGATCACCGACAAGACGATCGATTTCATCAGACGCCAGCACGCGGAAGGCAAGCCGTTCTATGCGTACGTCGGGTTCACCAATGTCCATCCTCCGTTGGTTCCTCACCCAGATTTCGAGGACGCCACCGACAGTCCCTTCGCTTCACCGAAGAACCTCGCCGAACTCGACCACCGAGCCGGTCAGATCTTGGATGAACTGGACGAGCTCGGCATCGCCGACGATACGATCGTCGTTTGGGCGAGCGACAACGGCAGCGGAGCACTGAAGGGTGAAGGTATAGGATCCGGTGGGTATTGGCGCGGCACCTTCGGGGGTGGCTGGGAAGGCTCGTACCGCACTCCTGCGATGGTTCGTTGGCCGGGGAAGATCCCCGAAGGTGTGGTCACAGACGAAATCGTCGCCGCTCTTGATTGGTATCCAACCCTGGCCGGTTTGGCTGGACTCAGTGATGAGGTGCCTTCAGATCGACCCATCGATGGATTGGACATGTCGGCGTTCATGCAGGGCGAGGCTGAGACTTCCGGTCGTGACAACTACCTGTACATCGGTGTCGACGGCGAGGTCATATCAGCGAAATGGAAGAACTTCAAGGTGCACTTCCGCTACACCGAGGAAGACTCATGGACTGCGCCGTACATCA
>JADWMG010000127.1 GCA_015767405.1 Actinomycetota bacterium | reverse complement strand
ACCGAGTTACCGAATCAGAGCCATTTCTTCAACGCCGATATTGCGGATAAGCACCTCAATCCGGCTGGACCTGATCACGCGCAGGTAGCTGCATCCGGAGCGGTGTTGGACTACGTGCTGGCTCTGCACGAACATCACGGTGGGCTGGAGAGCGACGGGCTTCACTCGGCGGCGGCGGCAGTCTCGGCGCTCTGGCGTGAACGCGAGGACGGTGTCACGATGGCTCTACTCGATGCACTTTCCGGTCGCGATGATGTTCGAGTGCTCGGACCGGAGTCGATTGAATCTGAGGTCTTTCATCGTTGTCCGACGATTGCGTTCTCGCCACTCGCTATGGAGCCGGAAGCAGTCGCCCACGAGCTCGTGCGCCGCGGTGTTCAGACAAGTTCGGGCCATTACTACGCGGTACGGGTGCTCGAGGGTCTGGGGATCGACCCCGATCGCGGCGTCGTCAGGCTTTCCGGAGTCCACTACACGTCGCCTGATGATGTCGAGCGAGCTGTTGTAGCCCTGGGCGAAGTTCTTCGTTGACGATCGTTTCCGATGACTCGATTCCGACCGCGCCCGATAGGGCATGCTTGGTGACGTGAGCCAGCCGTCCGACGAGCGCGTCAGCACGCCCCTCCGTGAGGGTGATCGCAGGGTCTGGCAGCGGCACGCTGGGGATGTAGCTCGGCTGGTGTGGCGTGGTGCGCTGCTCCTGTTTCTGCTCGCAATCACAGCGGTCGTCCCGTCAGCCCTTCGCAATGCTTCGGAAGGCTTCGTCAGCCTGTTTCTTCTGATTCCCGATCCAATCCGCTTCGCCTTGATCGGTATCGCGCAGTTGGCGGTGATTGCACTGCCCCTCATGACTCTGACATGGCTGCTGATGCGTCGAACCCGCGCCGAGGCAGCCCTGGTTGTCGGAGCCGGTATCGCGGGTGGCGTGGTGATGGTGCTGCTGACCGACTGGCTCGATCGTGCCGCTCCACCGAACCAGATTGAAGGGATTTCCTCGGCCTCGTTCATCTCTACGGGCTTTCCCTCGGCTGGCCTTCTTGCCGCACTGGTCGCCGGGGCTGCTGCCGCATCTCCGCTGATGACAACAGCGTGGCGGCACGTGGCGTGGGTCGGCGTGGGTACCGCCGTCGTCACGCGTCTTCTGACGGCCACGCAGGCTCCGGTCAATATCGCGGTCACAGTCGCCCTCGGCGGGGTTGTCGGTTCTGCTGTGCTTGTTTTGATTGGCTCGCCAGTTCGTCGGCCCGGTGCAGCCTCCTTGCGGAGCGCACTCTCCGATGCCGGATTCGAGGTCGACGATCTTCGTGACGAAGAATCACATACGGGCCGACGCACCTTTCTCGGTACGGCATCTGGAAGAGATGTCAGAATTGTCTTCCTGGACCGGGATGACCGCGACGCAGCCCTGCTGGCGAAGTTTCTTCGGTTTGTCCGCGTGTACAGCGTCGATGAGGACAGCCTCTCTGTGAACCCCGACCGGCGGGTGGAGCATGAGGCGTTGGTCACTCTCTTGGCCCAGCAGGCCGACGCGCGTGTGCCCACGGTCTACGCCATTGCGTCCTCCGAAGGTGAGAGCGCAGTGATCGCTCTCGAGGTGCCCCGCGGGACGTCGCTCAGCGAGTTCAGCGATGATTCGGATCTGCCGGCCTCGTCCGTCGACGATGACGGCCTGGATGATTTGTGGAGGCAACTCGAGACAATGCATGAGGCGCGTATCGCTCACCGAGCGCTGACCTCCGAGAATCTCTACCTAGACGGTTCTACGGCCACATTGACCGGCTTGGAGAACGCTCGCCTAGTGGCAACGGACGATCAATGTTCCGTCGACATCGCTGAAATTCTGATTTCGACGTCCCTTGTCGTTGGTGCTGACCGAGCCATCGCCTCCGCAGCGCGGGTGGTTTCGCGTGCGGAGCTTCAGAATGCGCTGGCGTTCGTTCAACCGGCGGCTCTCCCGTCGGCGACACGTCGGGCGGCGCGTAGGCCGAAGGGTTTCATCGACGACACCCGCGCGGAACTTGTGGACACCCTCGGGCTCGAGGATGTCGAACTGGCCCCGCTCGAACGAATCAGCATCGCCAAGGTTGTCACCTGGATCGGATTCGGCGTTCTCGCGTTCTTCCTTCTGACACTCGTTTCGAGCTGGTCCGAGATCAGCGAAGCGATGAAGGGCATTGACTGGAACTGGGTACTCCCGATCTTCATCGCCACGATCTTCGGCACATTTGGTGGGGCCCTGTCGCTGTCTGGTTCCGTTGTGCGCCGCATTCCGCTCGGCGAAGCGACTGTCGTCATGTTCGGCCAGTCGTTCCTCAACCGATTCACTCCGATGAACGCTGGCGGCATGGCGATGCGGATTCGCTATCTGCAGAAGGGCGGCACCGACATCACCGTTGCGACGGCTGCAATCGGCCTGACGTCGGCGGCAAGCGGCGTCGTACAAGTGATGTTCATCGCGTTCTTTTTCCTGTGGAGCAGTTCTGATCCGGCCAGTGGCATAGATACCGATGGTGGTGGAGGCGGGGTCGCAGGGTCGATCGTTGTTGTCATTATCATCGCTGTTCTCGTAGCGGCCGTCACCATTGCCTTGACGCCGAAGTTCCGGCGGTGGCTCGTGGCATTCGTTCGCTCGACCGTCGGCAAGATTCGGCAGGACTTCGGGGAACTCGCAAGGATGCCATCGAAGATCGCATTACTCTTCGGTGGCGCGGCGCTTGGAAAGTTCTCCACGATCGTCGCGTTCGTGTTCAGTTGCCGAGCGTTTGACATCGACATTGCCTTCGCCGAGTTGGGTGCGATGTATCTCGTCGCAACAACGATTGCATCAACCGTTCCCACTCCGGGTGGCGTCGGAGCTGTGGAAGCAGCGTTAGTGCTGATCTTGACGAACGCGGGCGTACCCGATGCGACAGCGTGGGCAGCGGTTCTGCTCTTCCGGCTCATCAACTACTGGTTCCCAACGATCCCGGGCTACGCGGCCCTCAAGATTTCTGAGCGGCGAGAACTCGTATGACAACGCTCGCGAAACTCTTGGCACGGGCGGCGGGGCTTCGACCGGATCTCTGACTAGGTTGCTGCAATATGGGGACAAACGACGGGCCCGGCAGGGGCTACACACCGCCCAAAGGAAAGCAGACTTCCGCGCAGGGTGACACCGAGGAGAAAGCCCCACGGATATCGGCAACAATTGAGTGGGTGATTGTTGGAGTCGTCCTCGTCGGACTGGTTGTAGTTGCTTTCATATTCGCGACAGGCAGCGATTCAACTAGTCCGCATGGTGGTGCCCCAGCTCCGGACGTTGCACCTGAGGTTGTCGATCAGATCTGATCCGCCTCGCGCTCGCGGCGTACGCTGGTGAGGTGAGCAATGAGCGACCCGTTGTCGGAGTAGTCATGGGGTCGGCGAGCGATTGGCCGACAATGTCGAAGGCTGTGGAGGTATTGGAGTCCTTCGGAGTTCCGTACGACGCGAAGGTGGTCAGCGCTCACCGTATGCCGGACGAAATGTTTGCTTACGCCGACGGCGCCGTGGCGGGTGGGTTGAAAGTAATCATTGCCGGAGCAGGTGGAGCGGCGCATCTACCAGGAATGCTCGCTGCAAAGACCACCGTGCCGGTGCTCGGCGTTCCGGTCGCGTCTCGTCATCTGTCCGGGCAAGATTCTCTGTTGTCGATCGTGCAAATGCCCGCCGGAGTACCTGTAGCAACCTTTGCGATCGGTGAAGCAGGCGCGACCAACGCGGCGCTGTTCGCGGTTTCGCTGCTGGCAGTGACCGACCCTGCCCTCAGCAATGCGCTGGATGCCTATCGCTTCGCCAGGCGTGAACAAGCAGCGAACTCGATCCTGCCGACGGATGAGTCCGGCAAGGATCCTGGAGCGGCCAGAGTCCGGTGATGTTTCGCCGCGTTGTTCCGCCCGCCACGATTGGAATGTTCGGTGGAGGCCAACTTGGCCGGTATGCGCTCCTTTCTGCCAAAACGATGGGTTACAAGACCCTCGTTCTGGATCCAGATCCGTCGTGTCCGGCGGGCGTCGTGGCTGATGAGCATCTGGTTGCGTCCTATGACGATCCGCACGCGCTCGAACGCTTGTCTTTCGACTGCGACATTGTCACGACCGAATTTGAGAACCCGCCTGCTGACGCTCTGGACAAACTGGCTGAAACAGTCCTGGTCCAACCCTCTGCGGCGGCCGTACGAATCGCCCAGGATCGAATTGCAGAGAAGTCGTTTCTCGTCGCCAACGGTTTCCCGATCGGCGAATATTCCGTACTCGATGACGCCACGGTCGGGTCCGAAGCGAGCGTGCCAACGCCGCCGCTCGACGTTGCTCTCGTTGACAGTGGCGCAGTCGTCAAGACCGCCAGGCTCGGCTATGACGGCAAGGGCCAGCGACGGGTTCGTGGAGTGGCGGAAGTGCACGCGGCGTGGGCTGAACTTGGTGGCGCGGCATGTGTCGTCGAGCGAGTGCTCGACCTCGACACTGAACTCAGCGTGATTGTCGCGCGAACCGCTGACGGCCGCACTGAGCCTTGGGCCGTGGCGGAGAACTCCCACGTCGATGGCATCCTCGACCTGAGTGTTGTTCCCGCGGCCGTCGATCCGCCAACGATTGACAGGGCTACCGGGTTGGCGATGGCGATTGCCGATGCGCTCGGCTACGTCGGGGTGTTGGCCGTCGAGCTGTTCATGGTCGACGGTGAATTGCTCGTTAATGAGATTGCACCGCGGCCACACAACAGTGGGCACTGGACTCTTGATGGAAGTGCAACGAGCCAATTCGAACAACAGATTCGAGCGATCTGCGGCGTGGGGTTGGGCGACACTTCGATGACCACCCCAGCTATCGCCATGGTCAATTTGCTCGGCGACTTGTGGGCTGGAGGAGCGCCCGATTGGACGTCGGTACTGAATGATCCACGCGCCAAGTTGCACCTGTATGGCAAGAGTGAGCCGCGGCCGGGCCGCAAAATGGGGCACCTCTGTGTGTTGTCGAGCGTGGCGACTGAGGCCGCATCGCGCGCATTGGATCTCAGAGAGGGCGTGTCGCAATGACCAGTGTGTCGAGCGCCGTCTTGACTCCGTCGGGCGTGTCGACCTGACGCTCGGCTACCTCAGAGGTTGATATGTCGAGTCCCTTGATCGCGTTGAGCGTTTCTTCCACCGTGTAGCAGACTTCTGGCGACGGCGGCCCGCCGTATCCGTCGGTCACGTTCGAGCGGTCGTGGGCGATGACAAAGAGGGTTCCGCCTGGCCGGAGCCACGTTGTGGCGTGTTCGAGAATTGTGCGCTGCGCCTCTTGTCCGAGTTGCAGATACGACAGGACGACGAGATCAACTGGGGCGTCCGGTCCGTACATTGTTGCGTCAGCACATTCGGTCGTAATCTCGACGCCGTTGTCGGCGGCTAGTTGAAGGGCCTTGTCGAGTCCCACTTGGGAGAAATCGACCGCGGTCACCTTCCATCCGCGTGCGGCGAGCCACACAGAGTTGCGGCCCTCACCGGCACCGAGATCAATAGCGGACCCCGGCTCGAGGTCTGCCAAGTTTTGCTCGACGAACTGATTGGCGCGACCTGTCCAGACCAGTTCCTTGGTCGAATAGCGGTTGTCCCACCCTGCACTGTCCATTGATCTCCGTCTTTCTTGATCTGGTTATTGATCGGGTTGCTGAGAGGGTGTCGACTCGGCTGTTGCCACCGAACCGATGGTCTCGACTCGGCCGTCAGCATGACGGGCGAATCGTCCACGATCCGGACCGTGGTTGGGGTCTGACGTAGCCCACGGCCAGCCGCCGAATCCGGTCTGCTGGTAGTCGCTGAACGCCTGATGGATTTCGTCGTCGGTATTCATCACGAAGGGCCCGTACTTGGCCACCTGTTCCCCGATAGGCCGCCCCTGGAGGACCATGCATTCCACACCTTTGTCACCGGCAACGAGTTCGAGTGGCCGGTCTGACTTCAACATCGCGCCGTTCCCGCTGTCGAGGTGTTCGTCGTTGATGGTCAGCCATGAGCCTGCAAAGGCATACAGCAAGCGCTTGGTCTCGGACCCTTTTGAGGGCGGGAGTGTCCACCGTGCCCCGGGATCGAGGCGCAAATGCCAGATCGCGACGTCAGCCTCAGCGCTGGACGCCCACGAATTCGGTGGAGGTGTGGGTGCTTCGACGTCATCGAGCGAGCCGGCGATCATGGTGACGTCAACTCCACCACCCTCACTCGTCACGGTCGGAATCTTGTGCTTCCACAGCATCGTGAAATAGGGGTCGACCATCTTGTCGGCCGCGGGGAGGTTCAACCAGATCTGGAACAGCTCCAGAGGATTCGGGTTGTCAGCATCGAGCAGGGGGAACATCTCGCTGTGAACGATGCCCCTTCCCGCTGTCATCCACTGCGTATCGCCCTCACCAAAGCGGGATGCTGCACCGATCGAGTCGTTGTGGTCGCAGTATCCGGACCGAACGTACGTGATTGTTTCAAACCCGCGGTGAGGATGCTGCGGGAAGCCAGGGACAGTTGAACCGTGGTACATGTTCCAGCCGTCGACATCGTCAAAATCTTGCCCAATAGCGCGCCCGGCCAGAGGGGCTGCTGGCCCGAGATCGGTGTTTCCCGCTGGGTAGCGGTCGCGGTGGTGCGCAACAAAAAGAAACGGGTCGATGGTCGGCCACTGAGAGCCGAGCGGAAAGCGCTGCACAACGACCCCTGCCATACAACGAGCCTACGGCCAGACGCCAATTCTTCGTTTGTAGGTAATTCTTCGGCGCATACGACCGAAAAATTACCTACAAACGTGCGATGTGGGATTCCGGACGAAGAGAAGGTCCGTCGGAATGCGGTCTTCATTGAGGCCGCGCTTCTCGAAACGCGTGAGTGGTCGCCAGTTAGGTCGGCTGACCACTCCACCCGTGAGGCGCGGCTCAGCATCGCAGGCGGCTTCTATCGCCACTGCGTAGTCGGCCATGTCGGTTGCCACGTGCAGTTCACCGCCAGGGCGTAACCGATCAGTGAGGGCAGTAATTACATCGGGTGCCAAGAGACGACGATGCGCCTGGCGTGCCTTGGGCCAGGGGTCGGGAAAGTAGACACGTACGCCAGCCAGCGATTCTTCTGGTATCCGATCGAGAAATGGTAGAAGGTCGCCGTGTACGACTCGGATGTGGTCCACTTCG
>JADWMG010000390.1 GCA_015767405.1 Actinomycetota bacterium | reverse complement strand
ACTCGGCAAGGAGCGCACGGTCGGATTCCGGGAGTTGGTCGAGCATCTGCTCCATCAGGTACCTGTGAACGTTTCCCACCTCCGAAACATCGCCGCTCGCCGCATGTGGGGCGTTGGCGATTGCGACAAGGTACACGCCGGCCGGCCAGCCCTCAGAAGTTCGGTGGACACGGGCCACCGCCTCGGGACGGAGGTGGCCGCTCACTCCTTCCAGGGCGCTCTTGGTCTCCTCGAGGTTGAACTGCAGTTTCGTGCTGTCGATTGTGAGGATCAAGCCCTCGGCCTTCAGCTTGGACAGGGAGAGCGGGGGTCGGGTACGTGTTCCCAATGCGACTTGCATCGAGCTCGGAAGATGATCTATGAAGTACTGCATCGAATCATGGCACTGCCGGTTCGTGATGACGTGGTAGTCATCCAACACCAGAACCAATCGCCCAGGCACGTCGAGCAGGCTGTTGAGCACATGGGTGATGACCACCTCGAGGTCGGGGTCTCGCTGGTGGAGGAGGACCCATGCCCGGTCGGCCAATCCGGGCACTAGGGCCCGTAGAGCGAGGAGCACGTATCGCCAGAGGACAACAGGATCGTTGTCCGACTGCTCGAGGGATAGCCACCCGAACCGCCGTAGGGGATCTGCTTTGACCCACTGCATGAGGACGGTCGACTTGCCGTAACCGGTCGGAGCCTGCACGAGGGTGACCTGACGGTCATCTTGGTCGGCGAGGCGCGTGATGAGCTCGGTCCGTCGGACGAGGCCCTCCCGCTGCACCGGCACACGCGTCTTGACCACCACCAAGGGCGGAAGCTCCCAACGGTCCTCGTTGCCTTGCCTGTGAGCAGCGCTCATTGCTGGGAGCGTACCGGCGCCTTGGCGTCGAGCCAACGGAGACGTGCTGGTCCCGGGGCAAGGTTTCGGAGATCTCGTGGTGCAGAAATCACCCGGGTGACTCCACCCGGACCGCATCTATCGCATGTAGAAAGAGTGCAGCAGGCGGCGTGGTTCGCGCGCGTGAATGAACGGGGCGGTTCCGGTCGAAGGAGGAAGGTCGAATGGAAGTCCAAGAACTGATTGGAGCGTTGTTCAATATCACTTTGGTGGTGATGATTGTGGCGACGATGGTGTCGGCAGGGTTTACAACGACCTTCGCCGGCCTCGGCAAGGTGCTGAGTCGTGTTGGGCTGGTCTTGTTGGTGCTTGGGACGGGCCTCATTATCCGTCCGCTTGTGGGATGGGGAACTGCCGAGCTGTTCAGTTTGTCTGAGCCGGCCTATATCGCGATGGTCCTTATTGCGGTGGTTCCAGGCGCCCCGCTCGGTGTCAAGTTCGTCATGGGTGCCAAGGCAGACGTCACCACTGGTGCCGCGCTCCAGGTTGTGCTCGCTGTCGTGGCATCATTCACGTTTGCGCCGACTGCCAACTTCATTCTCGAAACAGCGAATCTCGGCGATGGAGTTTCGCTGCCCGTTGGTGATCTCCTTATGGCAATCGTGTTCCTCCAGGTTCTGCCGTTTGTCGTGGGCCTCCTGATCCGGCATTGGAATGAGAAGAGCGCCCTCGAGTGGAACGGGTTCGCAGGGAAGGTCATCGGCCCATCTTTCATGGCCGTTGTGGTGTTAGCGCTGCTGTCGAGCTGGCGGATGATCATTGATCTCCTCGGCGACCGGGTCATCGTAGCTGGCGTCGTTTTCACAGTTGTCATGATCGCGATCGGCTACTTCGCCTCTATCGGCGACTACCGGACGAGAGCGGCTACAGCGTTGATCCAGCCGGGCACCAACGCCGGTCCCGCGTTCGCTGCCGTGGCGATTGCGTTCGGAAACGATCCGGCGATTCTCGGTGCGGTCACCGCCATCATCTTCGTGCAGATTGTCGTCGCGGCGCCGATCGGCACATGGATGGGCAAGGACAAACAGGATCCATTGGCAGAAGCCGAAGAAGCAACTGGGGGAGACATCGAAATGGCAGAAGGGTCCAACAATGACTGACACACCGAACATTGTGTTCATGCTGGTCGACAACACAGGCTGGGGTGACCTGAGCTGCTATGGGAATCTCAATCCCACTCCGCGTTTGGACCAGCTGGCGTCGGAAGGGATTCGATT
>JADWMG010000389.1 GCA_015767405.1 Actinomycetota bacterium | reverse complement strand
GATCGGGGGCGATGACACGATGTCCAGCTTCTACCAGCACGGGAATCATTTGTCGGTAGAGATAGCTCCATGAGGGCTCGCCGTGCATGAGGAGAACAGGCGCTGCGTCAGCAGGTCCCTCGTCGAGGTAGTGGACGCGGAGCATTCCTCCGTCACCGTCGGAGATTTCGGCGTAGTGAGGATCAAACGGGTACCCCGAGAGGTTCTGAAATCGTTCGTCCGGCGTGCGCAGTACTTCCATTGTCATTGTCCTTGCTGATCGGTATTGGTAGATGAGTTGAAGCCTGCGACCTCAACCCGGTGCAGGTCGTCGCCCACCTCGACGCGGCCGGAGAAGTGCTCAGACGCGAGGGCACGCCAGTCGGCACCTCCACCGGGGGGAAATGCGGGCACGTAGTGCGTGAGCACAAGAGTTTCGATTCCCGCGCGCTCAGCAGTTTGCGCTGCCTGCTCGGGCGATGAGTGGTAGTCGAGCGTGTCTTGCAGACGTTGTATCGGGATGTTGGCGATGATGTCCTTCCGTATCGCCGTGTGTACCAGTGCTTGCGCTCCTGCGCTCAGGTTGTCGAGGTCAGCGCAGGGAACGGTGTCACCTGCAACAACCACTGCCACACCCTCGAAGTCGAAACGAAAAGCCACGCTCGGTTCAACCGGGCGATGGTCAGTGGGAGCAGCAGTTATGCGGACGTTTCCGGGATGAGCGACCGGCCCGCTCTCGACCTCCTCGATGACAAGGAGGGGCTCGTCGTTCAGATCTTGGTGGTGCGCAATGCGGTAGGAAATGTCAGGACCCAACGATTCGATGATGTGGCCCACGACTGACCGAATACCGGGAGGCCCGACGATCCGCAGAGGTGTCGGCTCGAAGATGCTGATCCACTGCGACGTGATCACATCGTTCAGATCGGTGATGTGATCACTGTGTAGATGGGTGATCAAAACCGCCGTCAGTTGATTTGCGGCAACCCCGGCCGCCATCAACCTCATCAGCACCCCGCGACCAGCGTCGATCAGGTAATTCTCGCCAGCTGCCTGGACCAGCGTCGATGGTCCTGCCCGATGCTGGTCGGGTAGCGGGCTTCCCGTCCCTAGCAAGGTGATGGTGAACACACTCATTGCTTCGACATTTCGGCTCGAGCCTCGGCCTCTGCGCCAGCCTGATCCTGCTTGGCAACGAGTTGGACCACTACCTCGTGCAGTGTTCCAGCGAACTCGAACGGTGCTTGGTAACGAGATGACACAGCTGAGCCATGGTCGTACCCAATGCTGCCCCCAACCGATGAGATCATTCTCATGTACAAGGGGACCTCGATCCGACCGGCCGCAATGCCATCAATGTCGATTGAGATCGCGCCGGCACGCCCATCGGAACGTCGGAACCGCGCAGAGAGGGTCGAGGCACCGTCGGGCACGACGATGTCGGACTCGAGAATCGAGTGATCGTCAAAGGCGTTGTAGTCCACAACGAGCCGATCATTCTGCACAAATAGCGAGATGCCGGAGTTTTCGGTTCCGGTCGCGTACAGCACCCCGTCCTCACCCGGTCTGCGCGTCACGTGCGCTGTGATATCGAAGCTGCGTCCTCCCACAGCAGCGCCGGCCTGAGCCGGCAACGGCGACATGGGCGGCCGATAGACGTATCGGCGATCTTCGGCGTGAGGCGAGTTAGGACGAAAGCGGGCCCCGAACAATTCGATCATTCGGTCGTCCAGAGGAAGCACCCCATGACGCTCCGCTTCCACCCACCAAAGTTCCTGCAATTCGGCAAGCTTCTCGGGTCTCTCGGCGGCAAGATCAGAGCACTCCGACCAGTCACTTGCGAGGTGATACAGCTCCCACTGCTCCGTGTCATAGTCGCCGCCAGGAGTGTGCTTGCAGACCGCCTTCCACTCCCCCGCCACCAACGCCCGACTGCCGGCCATTTCGAAATACTGGATCGTGTTCGCTGCCGGCGCATCGCGATGGTCGACAACCGACGCGAATGATCGACCCGTAACTGGAAGTTGATCGATACCTCCGTAGACATCGGGCGGGGTCACGCCTACCAGGTCGTAGATGGTTGGTGCGACGTCAGCAACAAAGACGAACTGGTCACGCTGCTCGCCGCG
>JADWMG010000388.1 GCA_015767405.1 Actinomycetota bacterium | reverse complement strand
AGATCGGTGGGCGGATCCGCAAGGCAATCTCCGAAGATCGCAACAACGAGATCATGTACCACGTTGGTCGCCCCGGCGAGGAGGGCTACACCGAACGTGTCCTCAAGGCGTGGGGTGTCGACGGCCACAACAGCCACACCAACATTTGCTCGAGCAATGCCCGCATCGGTTACCAGTCGTGGATGGGCCACGATCGTCCCTCTTCTGATTTCGCAAATGCCAAGGTCATCTTTCTTATCTCGGCCCATCTCGAAGCGGGTCACTACTTCAATCCGCACGCCCAGCGCATCGTGGAAGCGAAGGCAGCGGGCGCCAAGGTCATCTGCGTCGATCCGCGTCTTTCGAACACCGGTGCCAAAGCCGACTACTGGCTCCCGACTTGGCCCGGTACCGAACCCTTCATGCTCCTGGCGATCGCTCGCCTGCTGATCGAATCGGAGACGTGGAACGAATCTTTCGTGAAACGCTGGACCAATTGGGAGACATACCTCGAACAGACCCGCCCCGACCTGCCAGTCGAATGGGAATCGGTTCGAGGGGCCATGCTCGACGAGTACGCGGAGTACACGCCCGAGGCGGCCGAGCAGAAGACCGGGATCGACGCCGCAACGATCCGCGAAATCGCGGAACTGATCGGCGAGCACCCCACCAAGTTCGCGTCGCACAACTGGCGCGCGGCCGGTGCTGGCAACATGGGCGGCTGGCAGGTTGCGCGCTGCCTATTCTTTCTCAACGTATTGACCGGTTCGGTCGCTACCAAGGGGGGAACGGCCGGCAACGGCATGAACAAGTTCAAGCCTGCTGCTCCGATCGGGGCGCCCGGAATCACTTCCTGGAACGAGTTGGAATGGCCGAAGGAGTTTCCGCTCAGCTACCACGAGATGTCGATTCTCCTGCCTCACTTCCTCAATGAAGGGCGGGGCAAGCTCGACACGTATTTCTCGCGTGTCTACAACCCGATCTGGACCAACCCTGATGGCTTCACCTGGATGGAGGCCCTGAAAGACGAGTCCAAAGTCGAGTGCCACGTTGCTCTCACCCCGACCTGGTCCGAAACGTCGTGGTTTGCCGACTACGTACTGCCAATGGGTGTAGCTGCCGAGCGTCACGACATCGTCAGCTACGAGACGCATGCCGCGAAGTGGATCAGCTTTCGGCAATCGGTATTCCGTCGCTACGCCGAGATCAAGGAGGGGACCGACGGTGAAAGCGCCGACCTCGGTCCTGATGCCCGCAGCTATGACTACAACCCGGGTGAGGTCTGGGAAGAGAACGAATTCTGGATCGACCTTTCCTGGCGGATCGACCCCGACGGATCGATGGGCATTCGGCAATGGTTCGAGAGCGAAGAGTTCCCCGGCAAACCGGTCACGGTCGACGAGTACTACGCCAAGACGTTTGCGGAGAATGTTCCGGGTCTCGCCGACGCTGCTGAATCTGCTGGGCAAACGCCGCTCGAGTTCATGCGCGATCGCTCCGCTTTCGAGGTCCCCGGAGACCCGTATGAGCCCTACGAACGCACCGTTGATCCTGCTGCGGTCGAGGGCTGCATCAAAGATGAATCCGGCGTGTTCCGTAAGCCTGGCACTCCCGGAACTTGGTCGGGTGAGCTTGATGATGTCGATGATCTGACGCTGGCACCACTCGGTGACGGGTCGCCGGCAATCGAGATGGATGGTGAGATCAAGGAGGGTTTCCCGACCCCGTCGAAGAAGCTCGAGTTGTTCTCGACGACGCTGGCCGAATGGGGATGGCCCGAGTACGCGACGCCAAAGTGGATTCCATCTCACGTGCACTGGGAAGACATGGACCTTGCTGGCAACGAGCGGATTCTGCTCCCCACTTTCCGGATCCCAACACTGATCCATACTCGTTCCGCCAACTCGAAGTGGCTTAACGAGATCAGCCACCGACACCCCCTGTGGCTGCACCCGGAAGACGCGGAGAAGCTCGAAATCGAAGAGAACGGGTTGGTGCGGGTCTCTACTCGGATCGGCCACTTCGTGATCCAGGCGTGGCGTACCGAGGGCATCCGCCCTGGAGTGGTCGCCGCATCGCACCACATGGGCCGGTGGCGCCTCGAAGAAGACAAGGCCCGCTCGTGGGGT
>JADWMG010000387.1 GCA_015767405.1 Actinomycetota bacterium | reverse complement strand
CGTAGTAGATGCCCACAGGACCGCTCGCCACCTGTTGACGCAATGCGTCACGATCGGTCGAGTCATGAATGAGACCACGAGCCTCGAGGTCGGCGATCAAATCGTCGCCGATGGGCCCTGTCGGGGATTCCTGTGTAGACGGCCCGCTGCCGTTGTGCTGATCCATACCGGGAGGCAGGATACTCTCACGGGGTGAATGAGCACATTGAGGATGCTGAACTCGCACGCCATTTTCGGGCCTTGTCAGCGTCCTCGCTGCCGCGGGCACCGCTCTACTCAGCACTCTCAGCCGGCATCGCTCGCGATCCCGACATCTACCGGCTACTTCTCCATGCGCCACCAATGCAACGCCTTCCAGTGTTGCTGTTTGCGGCGGTACACGATCTGTTGCTCGAAGAGCCAACGCACAACCTTGCCCAGTGGTACCCCAATCTGGCCGACCCGCACCGCTCACCAGACGACATCGCGTTGCTCACGACGTTCAAGAGTTTCGTGACAGGTCGGTCAGCGGCGATAGCGAAGCTGCTCGCGACCAGGTCGACTCAGACCAACGAGGTTGGACGTTGCGCCATCCTGCTTCCTGCGTTCGGTCTCCTCCACGAGGAGATGGGCCAACTGGGGCACCTCGACGTGGGTGCGAGCGGAGGGCTCAACCTCTTGCTCGATCACTACGAGTTTCACTACGAGTCCGGAGACGGTCACCAAGGCGGTCAGGTCGGAGGTCCCTCGCCGGTCGTCCTGCCAGGTCGGACGCAACGCCCATCCCGTGGTCACCAACTCTTGGGTTCTGAACTACCTCACGTCACAAGAGCGTGTCGACTACCTCGCCGAGCTCGACCGCATAGGCAAGGCACGCGACCTGTCGTGGGTCTACGTGGAGGCCCCTGCGCTCATTGAGGAGCTACCGAACGGACCGGACCCTCAAGATCCACATCGCACGGTCCTGTCTCTGGCGCGATGGCGCGACGGCCAACGAACCGTCGAACACCTCGCCACCTGTCACCCTCACGGCTTCTGGATCCAGTGGCGTTGAACTGACCCATCTCGACCGCGGCCAGCAGGCACCCTGAACCGCCACGGTGTCTCGACACCCTTACTGATACCGATTCTCGGGCCGATGACGGGGGTCGACGGTGGTTCCATACCATCATCGATCACCGTCACTGGCGAATGCGTATCGGTGAGATTCGTTCCATAGTGCCCGAGATCGATGGCGAAAGCCTCGCAGAGCTTCCCCGGCCCATCGACAAGTTCACGGTCGGGACGACCATGCCGCCGTAACCGGATCGTCTCGATCCCGTGGACCGGAGTGACGGCTCGAAGAAGCAACGCCTGACCAACGCCATCCTGGGCGGTGACGACATTCGCGCAGTGGTGGATCCCGTAGCTCAGATACACATAGAGCCGCCCCGGCGGGCCGAACATAACCCGATTGCGGGGTGTCGGGCCACCGAACGTGTGACTGGCAGGATCATCTTGGGTATAGGCCTCCACCTCGATGATCCTCCCCGCGACGACCTCGTCGCCAGGGACGCGCGATACGAGCACTTTGTTGAGTAATTCGCGGCCGACGACTGGCGCATCACGTTGGAACCAGCTCGCGGGAAGCATCGAACCAAACGATTCTCGAGCGGCTGGCATCGTCAAAGGCTCAGGGGCGACCGTTCAGCTTCGAGCATGGCTCGGTACGACTGCAACTGCACTGGAAGCGCTTCTGGACCTGCCGCTCCACGTGAAGTCCGCATCCGAACGCCAACGCCCGGACCGACGAGAGCGGCTGCGTCCGGACCCAGTCGAGGATCTGCGGCAACTAGCTCCCGCAGCGTTCCATCACCAGCCAGATGTGCTCTCACGAGGGCGCCGACAACAGAATGCGCTTCGCGAAACGGCATTCCAGACCGAACGAGAAATTCGGCCAGATCTGTCGCCGCCGTCGTCTCTTCGTCAGCAGCCGCCTGCATCGCGTCAGGTACAAAGGTTGCAGTGGCGATCATTCCTGTGAGAGCGGCTACGGCAAGGCTGACCTGTTCGACCGAATCGAACAGTGGCTCCTTGTCTTCTTGAAGATCGCGGTTGTAGGCCAAGGGAAGACCCTTCAGGGTGGCCATCAGCCCAGTGAGGTTGCCGATCAGGCGGCCACTCTTGCCGCGCGCTAGTTCAGCGATGTCAGGATTCTTCTTCTGCGGCAGCATTGATGACCCTGTCGCGTATGCGTCGTCGAGCTTCGCGAACCCGAACTCGCCAGAAGTCCACAGCACCCATTCTTCGCCGATACGCGAGAGGTGAATGCCGATGAGCGCCAGATCGAACACGGCCTCGGCAACGAAGTCTCGGTCGCTGACCGCATCCATGCTGTTGTCGAAGGGTCGGGCGAAACCAAGGTCGGCCGCGTTCCCGACTGGGTCGATCGGCACGCAGGGTGTCGAGCAGACGATCGATATCTCGGCCGATGGCCCAGCCGTGAGCTAGTAGATGGTGGGCCAGCAGAACGGGCTGCGCACGTTGGAGATGTGTGTATCCAGGGAGATAGGTTTCGCCGGCATCCTCAGACCGCTGGAGCAGCACTGCCTGCAGCTCGTAAAGCCCTCGTGCGACATCGAGCAATTCTCGTTTGCACCACAGTCGGAGGTCGGTCGCGACTTGATCGTTACGGCTCCGGCCGGTGTGGAGCTTGCCGCCTGCCGGCCCCGCAATTTCGGTGACGCGCCGCTCGACGGCTGTGTGAATGTCCTCGTCACTCTCGACGAAGGCGAACTCACCCGACCGCATTTCCTCTGTCACCTGTTCGAGCGCGACGAGAATCGCGTCCCGCTCGGCATCGCTCAGGAGACCTACCCGTGCGAGACCTCGCACATGGGCGGCCGATCCGGTGACATCGTCTTGCCACATCCGCTGATCGAACGGCAGGCTGACGGTGTAGGCCATCAGCGCCTCTGCGGGTCCGCCGCCAAACCTCCCGTGCCATAGCGTCTTGCCGGTCGCGTCAGTCTGATCGTTGTTGTCGTTGGCCATTTCAGTCCAGTCCGGCGAGATCTTTGAGCAGTTCGGAGAGCTCCGCTGCTTCGGGCTTTGCGGAGACGCACATCAGCGTGTCATCGCCAGCCACGGTCCCGAGGAGGCCCTCGACCCGGCTGCGGTCAAGCGCCGATGCGACCACGTGGGCGCACCCCGGTGGGGTACGAAGAATCACGATGTTGCGCGAGCACGCGACGTCAGCCACCCACTCCCCCATCACGCGCCGAAGTTGGTCGATCGGTGCAAGGCGGTCGGGAGCGAACTCGGGAATCGCATAAAGCGTGTTGCCACTCGGTACCCGCACCTTGACGGCGCCGATGTCGTCGAGGTCGCGCGACACAGTTGCCTGGGTCGCCTCGATTCCAGTTTCGGCGAGCAGCTCTATCAATTGCGGCTGACTCGTTACCTCATGGTCGCCGATCAGGCGGCTGATGGTTGCCTGGCGGTGCACCTTGGTCGTCATGAGCCTCCCTCCGATTCCTGGGCCTCCGGCCGGACGCCCAGCAGAAACGCCAGTGCACCCCTGGCCGCATGCAGTCGGTTATGGCCCTGTTGAAACACGACCGACTGTGGTCCATCGATCACATCGGCCGTGACTTCAATACCGCGATAGGCAGGAAGACAGTGCATGAAGATTGCCTCTGGGTCAGCCAACGACATCATTGCGGCGTCGACAGTGAACCCTTCGAACTGCTGGAGACGCTGTTGCTTCTCAGCCTCCTGACCCATCGACACCCAGGTATCGGTGTGCACGGCGTGGGCGCCGGTAACCGCCTCCGCTGGCCGGACCGACTGTTCGACCGACGGTGCACCGAGCAGTGCCAGGCGTTCCAACTCGGCCTCGGGCGCGCCAAAACCGTGCGGACTCGCGAATCTCAGATGCATCCCGAGCATCGCGCAGATCTCGCCAAGGGACCGAGACACGTTGTTGTAGTCACCGACGTAGGCCACAGTCTTGCCACTGAGATCACCGAGGCACTGCTGCATGGTCAATGCATCGGCGAATGCCTGCAGCGGGTGGGATTGATCAGACAGCATGTTGACGACCGGTACGCCGACGACCGCCGCCATCCGCGTAACCGTGCTGTGCTCGAACACCCTGGCGGCGATCAGAGCGTGGTAGCCCTCCATGATGAGCGCAATGTCTTCAACAGGCTCACGAGTGTCGAAGCCGACTTCCTCTCCGCGCGTGTACACCGGATGGCCACCGAGTTGCACAACGGCCATCTCCATCGAGTGACGGGTTCGATTGGATGGCTTCTCGAAGATCAGTGACACTCCAAGGCCCGCAAGCGGGCGACCGAGCGATTCGATCGGCTGTTCAGCGAGCGCGAGAATTTGGCGGATCTCGTCGACCGTGAAGTCAGTGACGTCGAGTAGATGCCTGGTCGAGTTTGTCGAATCGGTGATGGTCACTCCGCACCTTCCTCTGATGCCGTCTCGAGCACGGCGGAAATCATTGCCACTGCTTCGTCAACTTCGCTGTCGGTCACGGTGATCGGTGGAACGAGGCGGATCGTTGTGGGCGACACCGCGTTGACAATGAGGCCACGATCGAGCAGGTCGGCGTAGACCACTCGA
>JADWMG010000386.1 GCA_015767405.1 Actinomycetota bacterium | reverse complement strand
CGACTTCTCGAATGAGATCGAATCGGTCCCGCCGGTCGCAACCGCCGAGAACACGCCGGCCGGAAGCCATTCGCCGGCACTATCCCAAACGAGACCGAGCAGGTTCTCAACAATGAGCAGATAGGCAACCCCGACGGTTATCGAGATCGCCGCCGACCGTGTGACCATCCCCAGCACCGCACCGACGAGTCCGTACAGAACAGCCGCAAACGCTGTGGTGCCCACAGTTGCGAGCGCGGCACCAACGGTCCACGCAGCCGTTGAGATGTCCTGGCCGGGAGCCAGGCTCACCGCCAGCAGAGCGGCGAGAACGCCCGCTGCCAGAACACCGATGATGACGTAGCTCGCCACTGCGAGAAGCTTCCCGGAAAGCAGGACGGCTCGTCGCGGCTGGCCGACCAGCAGGTTGCGAATCGTGCCGAATTCGAAGTCCCGGGCCACGCTCAGCGCAAAAAGAGCGAGCGATACGACACCAATCAACGTGGCTGCTGCGGCGAGCGCGGCAACGGCGCCGTCGGCGGCAGTTAGATCTGGTGCGGATCCGAGCGGTCCGCCGTGTCCGTCTCCTCCGGGGCCCATTTCTTCATCACCGAGGAAGACCATGACACCCACCAAGGCGGCGAACACGACCATCACCATGATGCCGACCCGGGCCGTCTTGCGGAACCGGATCCACTCCGATACGTACGAGCCGATCACAGGCCCATCTCCCGGTTGGTCAAGCGAAGGAAGACAGCTTCGAGATCCTCGTCGTGGACTCGCAACTCGGCCAAGCTGATACCGCTGTCGAAAGCGAGTCGATTCAGCTGCGCAGGGGCTTCTACGGCACCGACAACGCGTATCGATCTCTCTTCGACGGTCAGCTCGTATCCGGCACGTTCGAGAACCGAGGCAAGGGCCGTGAGGTCGTCCAGAATTTCGGGTGCAACGACTACTTCATGGGCAGCTTCTTCGAGGAGCGAAGCAAGGTCGCCTTCGAAGACGAGCCGGCCCTTGTTGATGATGATCACCTGATCCGCCACTGCCTGGACCTCGGCGAGGAGGTGGCTCGATACAAGGATGGTCTTTCCTTGTTGAGCCAGCCCCTTCAGGAGGGTTCTGATCTCGACGATGCCCGCCGGATCGAGGCCATTCATCGGCTCGTCGAGAATCAGGATGTCAGGATCTCTCAACAGCGCTGCCGCTATGCCAAGGCGTTGCTTCATTCCGAGCGAGTATTCGGACACGCGGTCCCCACGACGGCTCGTGAGCCCGACGATCTCGAGGGCCTTCTCGATGCGAGCCTCGGGCTGTCCGTCGAGCACAGCGAGCGTTCGCATGTTGTCGTTTCCGGACAACTTGGGATAGAACGCCGGAGTCTCGATCAGCGCACCCACGCGTTCGATGTATCTGCTGGGGTGTTCGATGGACACGCCCAGGATGCTCGCATCCCCTGAAGTCGGGCGTATCAGAGCGAGGAGCATCCTGATCGTTGTGCTCTTGCCGGCACCGTTCGGGCCGAGAAGCCCAACAACGCCACCCGGATAGACGTCAACGGTGAGGTCGTCTACCGCCTTCAGCGTTCCGAACTCCTTGGTGAGACCCTCGATGCGGATGACGGCATTCATGAGACGTGAGTCCCTTTGCTTCTCCATGCCATGCTCCTCAACCTTTCCGATGCGCCGAATCCTGGGCCGTACAGATCTCTTTGATGTGATCCAGCGCCGGTAGCGCACACAAGTGTAAGAAGATGGTTGGGTCTCGGGTCAACTGTTGCCCCCTGCGCCCTCTCTGCCGCCGCAATTTCGTGGGAACCCTGACTTGTGATACTCAAGATGTATCAAACGAGTCTGAAAGACACATGAGACACGCCTGATGTGTGCGTGAGAGCCGGGCGGAGAACCAGCGGCGCTCGTCGGCACAAGCGTCGCTTCCGTGCCACAGCGAGATGCTCAAGGCGCCGGCCACTGCGAGAACGACACTTCTTGTCCGAAGCGACGAATCGCGACAATCCCGCATCATCCACCGCAGCGTTGCGATGACCCCCTGAAATCACAGCCGATATGGGCGGGGTTCGCCTGTGAGGTTTCGGTGTCTAGCAGTTGGCGACCAGTTGTCCGGGAACGGGTGG
>JADWMG010000385.1 GCA_015767405.1 Actinomycetota bacterium | reverse complement strand
GCATCACTCACCTTCGTCGGGTGCGGCAGCGACGACGACGGGGGTGCCACCCAGACCGAACTGGCAGATCTCTTCATCGCCATCGCTCCGGCCGAGATACCTGGAGGGATCGACGAGGGCTGCATTCGGGACAAGACGGCCGAGCTCTCCGACGACGATGCACAGTGGGTGATCGACAACCTGGACAACAGCGACGTTCAGCCGAGCGACGAACTGCAGGCCTGGTCCGATGGTCTCGTGACGTGCCTCAGCGACGTCGTCGCCGATGGTGAGGCCCCTGAGACCGACAGCGTCACGGACGAGAGCAGCGATGCTGGTGGCAGCGTGCAGGCTTCACTCGCAGCTCGCCTGATCGAGCAGAGCGGCGTCGCCGGACTCGGCATCGACGAGGAATGCGCCCGAGAGAACGCCGACGAACTCTCCGACGACGACGCACAGTTCCTGTTGGACAATTACTTCGTCACGATCGATCTCGAAACCACCAGCGCCGAACAACAGGCGTGGCTCGACAGCATCGTCGACTGCCTCCTCTGAGAGAGGCAGGACCGGCGCGATTCGCTGGAGAAGACCCGGTTGGTGACACGATCGTCACGTTCATTGATACTGCGAGTGCCCCAGTCGGGATCACGCAGTTCCCGACAGCTCCTGTCACCTGTTGCGTATGAACATTGCTGTCACCAGCCGCCAATGGTGTTTTCCTGCCGCAGCTAGGGGGCTGCCCCGGACAACGCATGAGTCACCAACAACGTGAACACCAAGGTCAAGACAATCGTTGTGGCAACCCACGCCACTGACCGAACACGAACTACTGCATCCATCACGGACACCCCCATAGGGGAAAGCACCCGATCCCTATGCCCGACGAGTTCCGACCAGACTTGCACGCTCTGCGACACCCCTCAACGAGGCGGGGCGACGACAGGTAGGAAACGGCCGAACACCATCGCTGGCGGACGCGGCGAAGACTTCAAGTGCGTCGCTTAGTCGGGTCTCCACACCTTCGACACCTTGTCTGGAGATCGTGTTGTAGTTTTCGTGACCATGGCCAGCGCTGAGCAGATCTCATCCGATTTCCCCTTCGAGTCGAATTACGTAGAAGTGCACGGGTCCCGCATGCACTACATCGATGTCGGCGAAGGGGACCCGATTCTGTTTCTGCACGGCAACCCGACCTCTTCGTATCTGTGGCGCAATATCATCCCCCACCTGAGCGAGCAGGGCCGCTGCATAGCGCCGGACCTGATCGGCATGGGAAAGTCCGAGCATCCCGATATCCCGTACCGCTACGACGACCATTATCGATATCTATCCGGATTCATCGATGAGCTCGACATCGGCTCGAACCTCACACTGGTCATTCACGACTGGGGCTCGGGACTCGGATTTCGCTGGGCGCACGACCACGAGGACCAGGTCAGAGCGATCGCATTCATGGAAGCAATTATTTCCCCAATGAGCTGGGAAGAAATGCCCTCGGACTTTCGTCGGGCGTTTCGGATGATGCGGACACCCGGCGTCGGTTGGTTGATGATCAGCGTGGCGAACATGTTTGTGAAGAAGATGTTGCCGGACGCGACGTACCGCACGCTCGACCCAGAAGCAATGGACTACTACGCCTCAGCGTTCCCGACGGTGGCAAGCCGCAAACCCGTTCGTCAATGGCCGATCGAGGTACCTATCAGCGGGAAGCCTGCGGACAACGTGGCCGTCATCGAGGCCTACCGCGATTGGTTGACCCACACAGAGCTCCCGAAGCTCTTGTTCTACGCGCACCCGGGCGCGATCATCACCGAAGAGCAGGTTGCCTGGTGCCGCGAAAACATGCCGAACTTGCACGCCGTCGACATCGGAGACGGAATCCATTTCGTACAGGAAGACAATCCGGAACTGATCGGATCTGAACTAGCAAAGTGGTACGCCGACTTGTGAGGTAAATGGTTCGCCCAGCTACCCCAACCGACAGGAAGTCACCCGAGCCGACATACGCGACCTGACCGTTGAGGAAGAGTTCTATCGGCTAGCCGCACAGCGAGTCACGGACCTCGCGGCCGGATACGAACTGGCCGATCGCAAAACGACGGGCTCATTTGGGGCCTCACGAGCTACAACCAGCTACAACGCATAACCCCTTG
>JADWMG010000384.1 GCA_015767405.1 Actinomycetota bacterium | reverse complement strand
AGTAGCGGCCCGAGGAACTCGTTGACGAGCTGGAGAGCCGAGTTCTCGGTCAGATGGGTTCCGTCCGGCCGCCAGGTTTGATCGTCGATGTGTCCGGCTCGGCTCAACCAATCATCGAGATCCACGACCGTGACATGTTCGGGATTGGACTCTTCAATCTTCGTGATTATCTCGCTCATCACTTCCCATCGTTCGACTTCAGCCAGCTCGGGAGCCCGCCAGTCGATCGGGACGGGTGGTGCGATCCACACGATGTTTGGCACCCCAGTTTCGATGAGCTGTTCGGTGACGGCGTTGTAGCTCTCTGCCATACGGTCGAAATAGAGCTTGTCAAAGGGGGTCAATACGCCCTCTTCGTCCGTCCAGATCCGGTTCATCATGTCATTCACGGTGGTCATGAGTACAACGACGTCTGGCGTCAGGTCGTCTACCATGAGCGGTAGTTCATCGCGGACGACCTCGCCGCTACGGGTGACGAATTTGTCTGTGTCCCAGCTTGGGATCGTCCCGTCGAGAATGAAGCCACAGCCCGAACACCACAGCACGCTCGATCGGGCGAACTCTTTGTTCGCGACCGCCCATTCGGAGAGGGCCTGGCCCACGTAGAAAGCTGTGGAATCGCCCACCGTCAGGATGCGGACCGGGCGATTCGGTGCGTTGGGCAGTGCGACGGCGAGTGGGATTTCCGGAGCGAGCGCGGTCGTTGGAGGCGGAGGGGGCGTCGTACTCGTCGGTGACACGACAACCGATGACGGTGTGGAGTCTTCTGATGGCGTCGTTGTGATCGTGTTGGATCGAGGCGCCGCTGAGGTAGTCACTGCCAGAGAAGTGGACGACTCTGCCGCGCCAGATAGGGCGACCGGATCCTCGCTCGGGTTGATAGCGGCGTTCTCGAGTGCCGCGGTGTTGGGTTCGAGGAATCCTCGTGAGACGGGCATTGCGATGATCGCAACGACCGCAAGCGCCAGCAGGGCGCCGGCGGTGGCGAACGTGCGAAGGTTTGGCCAGCTTGCGGATCTGACGACCCGTTCGAGGACAAAGTATGAGGTCGCCGCTATCGCCATGGTCGTTGCCACGGCGATGCTGAACCTACCGGGTTCCGTCAGGTCCCAACCGTGTTGGCGACAAAGAACGAATACGGGCCAGTGGAAGAGGTACACGCCGTAGCTGATCCGGCCGAGGGCGACGAGCGGCAGTACCGACAGCGCTCTCCGGAGGGGCGAAGGAGCCTGCAGCCCGAGGATCAGGAGCCCCGACACGATGGCAATAGCGCCCATCCAGCCCGTATAGGCCGGTCCGGACGCGCTTGGCAGGATGATCGCAAGGGCTACCAGACCAGCCAGCGCTGGCAGCGCAAGTCTGCCGACCCATCCCGGAACATGGTCACGCGCGATCAAGACCGCGGCGAGTGCTGCTCCGGCCAGGATCTCGGCGAATCGGGTCGGAGTCGACCAGTAGGCGAAATCGGGTCCGAATCGAGTTGCAAGCAATGGCGAGGTGATCGCAAACAGTACAAATAGACCGCTGATGACAACGGCGACGGATTTCGGACCCTTAACGGAACGGCGGACTATGAGCAGCAGAATGACGGGCCAGATCAGGTAGAACTGCTCCTCGATCGCGAGCGACCAGTAGTGCTCGAGCGGGGAAGTCAGTGCGGGGGCGCCCGCAAAGAGATCGCCATATTGGCTGTCGGATCCAATCTGAACCCAGTTGTAGACGTTCAGAGCTGCTCCGAGCATCTGCTCGCGAAATCTAGGAACAGTCGCGAATTCGCCGTTCAAGTAGGCGACACCGATGAACGTCAGGCAGAGAATGCTGGCTGGGAGCAACCGCCGCAGCCGGCGGGCGTAGAAACGGCCGAGGTCGACGTTGCCGGATGAGCGGCCCTCTCTGAGCAGCAACGACGTGATGAGGAAACCGGAGAGCGTGAAGAAGATCGAGACGCCGAGATATCCGGCGCGCATCCACCCGAACCCGGCGTGGAAGAAGAGCACCATCGCCACAGCGATTGCGCGCACGCCGTCGAGTGCCGGCTGATACTCGAGATGCGTTCGCAACTCTGGTCTGGCGGAGACGCTCTGGGTCATACTCCGCCCGCCTGCTTGCCGCCCGCCCGCTCGGTGGCTATGCGGG
>JADWMG010000383.1 GCA_015767405.1 Actinomycetota bacterium | reverse complement strand
GGATATAGCTGGATCACCGGCGACGGCAATGTCGAACGGCTGCTGACCCAAACGGGCATCCTCGGCCCGATCATCTTCGTGCTCCTCATGTGGTGCACCCAACCGCTCGGCGTACCCGGCTTCGTCTACATGGTGCCCGCCGGAATCGTCTGGCCGTATCCGCTCGCCATCGCGCTTTCCTGGATCGGCAATATCGGCGCGAGCTACATCGCGTTCATGTTTGCGAGGTGGTTTGCCAGGGATTGGGTGAGGTATCGCATTCCGCCACGAATGCACCGGTACGACGATCGCCTCGAGCAGGGCGGACTACGCCCGGTAATTCTTCTGCGCCTCGTGTTCGGGCAGTTGCCACCGGCCGACTGGCTGCTCGGTGTGAGCAAGGTGACCCAACGCAACTTCCTCATCGGAACAGGTATCGGGATCATTCCAGGCGTCGTGTTCTTCGTTGTCGCTGGAGACAGTCTGGTCGACGTCCTTCGCGATCTGCCGATCTTGGCGCGACGGATCGCAATCGGCATTCTGATCGGCCTCGCCGTCGGGCGGCGAGTGTGGAAGCGGCGCAAGCGGGCGGCAGCGGACGCCACCGCCTCGGAAGCCACATCCTCGTAGATCCTCAACCTGCGCGCCCACCCTCAACCGCGACTCGCTGGACCTTGACGCTCGGAGAGCAGGAACCCCAACAACTCCTCGCCAGTTGCCGCAACGGGGGTACGTCGAGCGACATCATCGAGTACGACCAGATCGCGGCCGAGCGCATCCACGATTAGGCCACCAGCTTCCTCGAGAACGAGAAATGCACCCAGGTAGTCCCAGACGCCATGTGCGTCATCACTCATGTCGACGAACCCGTCGAAGGCTCCGCTAGCAACAGCGCAGATGTCGAGTGCGGAAGCGCCCATTGCGCGGAACTGGCGCCAGCCGTAGTGACGTGATGGCAGCCCACTGACGGCGATGACCGCATCCTCGATCGGTGCGCGCTGCTCGATAACCAGTGGCTCGCCGCTAAGCGTCGCTCCGCATCCCCGAACTGCCCTGTATCGATCCCCCGTCGCGAGGTTCGTAACCATCGCGACCGTGGGCACCCCGTCGACAACGAGGCACAGCGAGGTTGCGAACCAAGGGAGGCCGAGACTCGCGTTGGTCGAGCCGTCGAGCGGGTCGACCACGACTATCTGGCCAGAGGGCGAGTTGCCGTTGCTGATCTGCACGCCACTCTCTTCGGACAGCACGTCGAAACCGGCGTCGAGAAGCGGCCCAACGCAGACATCATCAACGTCTAGATCAACCTTGTATTGACCTGCACGCTGCCCTGAATCTCCCCAGTCAGTGTTGGAGGAAACGACCTCCATCGCGCGATCACAAATCGAGGTAAACAGTTCAAGCACCACGTCGGGATCACCGAGTTTTGGTTCGCGGCGAATTTCAGGGGGTGTGTCCACGTTCAGGGACGGTAGTGTCCCGACACACATGGCAGTGATTGACGTTGCAGGATTTGTGGCCGATGTGAAGAGTCAGGCCATCGACCACGGCTTCCACGTTCACGACGAACGCCATTTCGTCGAGACCTACTCGCTCCGCCAACTGTGGGAAGTCGATCTCCACCCCGAAGAAGCGTGTGCAGGTCCAATCGACCTACACCTCTCACTCGATGTCGACCCGCGGGCAATGCTGGGGTTCGAAGACGTCGTGATGGAACTCGATGAGATCGACGATCCTCCCCCAAAGGGCTTCACGTTCCCACTGCTATTCACCTGGACCCTTCCTCCCCTGCCCGAACCGCCCGACCTGCTCGTTCTTGCGACAGATCTCGCTGGTGTCGGAGGGATCGACTTGCCCGTCGAGGTATCCGCCATCGACTCTTTCCCCAGCGTCACAGATGCGCCGGAACGCAGCTTGTCGATTGTCGCCAAAATGACCATCGACCTCGCCGACGTGTACATGAACGTCGACGATGCAATCGCAACCGCGCTCGACCGCTGCAAACATGTCAGTCTGTACCTACTGGATCGAGCCCCCAAGTGGCTCGGCGAATTCTGACTTCATCTGAACCAACCGACACGAATCCACGACAGCCCCATCCGAACGGAGTGCCATGCGAGTCAGCGAACTGATTGACATACTGAGCGACCAGCCCGCAGAC
>JADWMG010000382.1 GCA_015767405.1 Actinomycetota bacterium | reverse complement strand
CTTGGGGCTGGTGCCGCATTCATATGGCGACCTTGGCGCTCGTCCGACGCGCAAGACGCTCCAGTGGGGAGTGTGCTCGACATGGTTGGCGCGGCAGCCGTAGCCGCTCTCGGGTGCGCCGCCGTGGTCGCCCAACTGACTGCTGGCTACGTCTACCAGTGGTTGTTGCCACTCGTATCGGTCTTGTCACTCGTTGCCGTCCTAGTCTCGGTCCACCCTGCTGCCAAGGGATTCCGGCGAATCATGGGATGGTT
Organism: Actinomycetota bacterium; assembly: GCA_015767405.1. Lineage (GTDB taxonomy): Bacteria > Actinomycetota > Acidimicrobiia > Acidimicrobiales > Ilumatobacteraceae > Sva-07. Next base: position 1,888 of record JADWMG010000382.1, on the reverse strand, counting down.
CCCGCTGGTCGAAGTCGGCAAGCGCAGCTATGGCCTCTATTTGTGGAGCTGGCCAATCTTTGTGATCGTTGGCGCCACGGATGGGGCCATTGGGTCGTTTGTGGTCGCCATGCTGATCACGGTTGTTGTTGCAGAGGCGTCGTATCGCTGGCTGGAGACGCCAGTGCGGCAAGGTGTTGTGGGCCGATGGTGGAAAGATCGGGCGACTGTGACGTACGCGCCAATTGCTGGGGGTGCGCTGCTCATTGGTTGCCTTGTTCTCTTCTATGCGAGTGTCGGCCAATTCAGCTTTTTCGAAGGTGGTGATGACGCAGTCTTCGTACTGGCGGAGCCGGCCACCACTCCTGACCCACAACCTGCCTCGGCCACGACGATCGTTGACGAAGAGTCAGCCACGACAGCACCAGCCGCAACGACAACATCGACGACAGTTGCGCCACCCGAGTTGACGCGTCTTGCCATCGTGGGGGATTCCCAGGCGAACGCCTTGGCCGTCAACCTGCCTGAGGGCATCGAGGAGGCTTTCTCCGAGGTGATCAATGGAAGCCTCGACGGATGCAGCGTGTACGACTCCGGTCAGGTTCGCAGCTCCGTGAGCTTCAACAACGATTTCGCCGAATGTGAAGGGTGGCAGGACGATTGGGCTGACTCTGCGTTGCAGTCCGACGTCGCGCTCGTCGTGGTTGGCGCCTGGGACGTGTTCGATGTCGAAGACGGGTCCACCACCTACGTATTTGATACAGCGGAAGGCGATCTCCACTTCGCGGCGAATCTCATCTCAGGAATCGATGCGATGCTCGCTGAGGGGACGAGTGTTGCATTGCTCGAAGTGGCCTGCATGCGCCCCGAGAACGTTGCCGAAGCTGGGGTTCGTGCACTTCCAGAGCGCGGCGACGATTCCCGTGTCGCTCACCTCAACGAGTTGTTGCGGTGGGTTTCGTCGCAGTACGGACCGGAGGTGCGGGTTGTCGACGGACCTGACGAGTGGTGCAACAACGAAGCGATCGCTACTGATCTCTCCTACCGCTGGGATGGCGTTCACGTCTACCAACCGGGCGCCAATTTGATCTATACAAAGATCGCGCCGGACCTGCTGTCTCTCGCCGCCAAATGAGACGAATGGGGTCAGACCCCAAACGTCTCAACTGGTGCCTGATCGCTCTTGGTGCTCAGTCAGCTTGGGTGGCGGTGCAGGACTGGTCGTCGCAGATGTCGATCAACTCGCCCTCGAAGAGGAATGCGGCTTTCTGGCGGCGTACATCGACGTCGTTGCGGGGATCAGCGTGGGGATCGCGGCTGCTTCGAGGCGCAAGTTGCTCGAGCGGGATCGGGTCGGAGCCAGAGTCCCAGATGATGAGTGCTGAGGTGTCGGTCGCATCGTCGAGTGTGTCGATGCCCCATCCGGGATCGACCTCGCGGCTGCGCCCTTCGGCGGTGACCGGCCGGTGGATCGGCACGCCCATCGTGCGGGCGGCGATCATTGCGGAGAGTTCGGTCACCTGCCAATCCCCGAACGCGACATGCATCAGGACGTCCTTTGCCTCGGTATTGCCAAGCGGATCAGTAACGATGTGTCGGACGTAGCCGGCGCCCTCCCCGCTGTCCCACAGCATCTGGATCACCGACAGCAGCAGTTCGCGCTCGAGCGGGCTCTCGTAGGCCGGAATGAGAACTGCCTCGTACGTGTCGAAGTCGACCGATCGGGGAAGCAGCATCGAATAGTTCATCCCTACAACACCGAGCACCGCCCGATCGATGTCCTGGGAGACCGCAGCAAGCATCATGCCCATGATGCCGCCCTGGCTGTTGCCGTCGAAGTGGAGCGCGCTGTTGTCGGCCATCGACGAGTCGTCAGCCCGCTTGAATTCGGGTTCCATCGTGAGGCCAT
>JADWMG010000126.1 GCA_015767405.1 Actinomycetota bacterium | reverse complement strand
CCACGCGGGAAGACCAAAGACGGCGTCTCGTACACGAAGGACTTTGACGTGAAGTTCCTCAAGGCGCAACGATCCGAGCTGCTCGACCGTCGCTCGGCCGAGATAGCTCGGGCCACGAGGCTCGAAGATGAAGCGACAAGCCTGATCGAAGACGGCGAAATGGGTGACGTCCAGTTCGATGACGAGGGCGGCGAGGGCGACACGATGGTGGTTCAGCGTGATCTTGATCGGGTGATTTCCACCCAGTCGCGCCAGACGATTCTCGACATCGACGCCGCACTGCTCCGGATCAAGGACGGAACCTACGGCTTCTCGGAGGTTTCTGGCCTGCCGATCCAACGAGAGCGCCTCGAGGCAATCCCTGAGACCACGGTGCGCGCCGCCGAGAAGGTCAGCGGCGCCGGGCCGCGCTGAGCGCAGCCATCGACGGCTGGACGGCATAGCAATGGACAGCGCATGGCGGATGCCCGTTGCGATTGCCGCCGGTGTGGTTCTCGTCGATCAGCTCACGAAACACTGGGCCGTTACAACACTTGGCGACGGACAGACAATCCAGGTGTTCTGGACGCTTCAGTTCAATCTCGCGTACAACAACGGGATGGCCTTCAGCCAAGGACGCGGACTTGGACCCCTGATTGCGATCGTCGCGACTGGTGTGATCGTCTGGTTGCTGATTTCTCTGCGAACCGAATCGAGTCGAATGAGCGCCATCGGTATGGGACTCCTGATCGGTGGCGCCGCCGGCAATCTGATCGACCGGCTCTTTCGAGGTGACGCGTGGCTCCGCGGCGGAGTGGTCGACTTCATCGACTTCCAGTGGTTCCCCATCTTCAATGTGGCCGATATCGCTGTCAACGTTGGAGCGGGTCTGCTCATCTTGAGCAGCGTGCTGGCGAGCCGCCGGACAGACCCAAAGTCAAAATCCACATCGCCGACACCAGAGCCGGACTCGACATGATCGTCGAGGTGCTCCCGTCGGCGCTTGACGGTCAACGCCTAGATCGCGTTGTTGCTCTCATCGGTGACTTGAGCAGATCTGACGCGGCCGCGACGATCAAAGCAGGTGGTGTCGAGGTGGATGGCGCGCCGGCGACTTCCGGCAAGGCGCGGCTGACCCAAGGCCAGACAGTGCGGGTTGACCCAGCGGCATTCCCGCTCCCTGATCTGCCGAGCCCCGAAGCGGACGTTGAGTTCGGAGTCATCTACGAAGACGAGGCGGTCATTGTCGTTGACAAGCCCGCTGGTCTGGTCGTGCATCCGGGTGCCGGCAATCTCGATGGCACCCTTGTCAGCGGCCTGCTCGCGCGTTTTCCCGATGTCGAGGGTGTAGGAGACGACCCGGTCCGCCCGGGAATAGTCCACCGACTCGATGCCGGCAGCTCGGGTCTGCTCGTGGTGGCCCGCACTACTGATGCTGCAGATGTGCTGATTTCACAGTTCGCCGATCACAGCGCGACTCGCCGCTACGACGCATTGGTCTGGGGGGTCCCTGAGGCACCGCATGGCATCATCGATGCACCGGTCGGCCGTAGCAAGTCTGACCCCCTCAAGATGGCCGTCGTCGCCAGCGGCAGGCCTGCACGAACCGACTACCGGGTAATCGGTTCGTACACGACCCCCGCCCTCGTGTCGAGGCTCGAGTGTCGTTTGGAAACTGGACGAACACACCAGATTCGAGTGCACCTGTCATCAATCAATCACCCCCTTGTTGGCGACCCCATCTATGGTCAGCGACGGCCGACCCTTGGATTGGGTCGTCCATTTCTGCATGCTGCGGAACTCGCATTCGATCATCCGGTGACAGGGGAGCGGGTCACGTTCACGAGTCCACTCGCTTCTGATTTACAGGCGTGGTTGGACAAGGCCGAAGCCTGAACAACGTCATCGCCTGACGAGGGTTACGGCCAGGGGGCGTCACCACGAGCGATGTCGGCAATTCCGGCGAGGGTGTAACCCTCGAGGTAGGCCCGCATGTAGTCGCCGGCCTGATTCCAGATACCCAGCAAGACGCATTGACCTTCGTGATCGCAGGCCCCGTCTTCATGTGGTTCACCGAAGTCGCCAAGGCTGATCGGACCATCGACTGCGGACACGATCTCCGAAAGTCGAATCTGTTCGGCCGGGCGAGCCAACGTGTACCCGCCACCGACCCCACGCTTCGATCTGACTAGCCCGGCGCCTTTGAGAGCGAGCAGGATCTGTTCGAGGTACGGCTGAGGAAGACCAGTTCGTTCTGCGATATCGCGTACAGAAGTAGGGCCCTCGTGTTCGACATGCAGCGCAAGCGATAGCAAGGCACGACAGGCATAGTCCCCGCGGGTCGAGATGCGCACGATCGAAAGGGTAGTAAATAGTCGGGTCGCGGAGTGCTTCGGTGGTTGTGTCGAGGGCATTCGCGTGGTGGACTGCGTGCGTGAGTTCCAGTGGCGGTGGGCCGATTGTTCCCGACTATGCCGGTGCCAATGTCCGAGGCATCGTTCCGGCGCTCCTCGCTCCAGCGGCTTGGGCACACGGTCTACCCGACTGGATGCCGGCCCCGGTTGCAACAGCGCAGCAGGCAGTGCTTCTGATTCTGGACGGGCTCGGCTGGGACCAACTTCAGGATCATCTCGATTTGATGCCAACCCTCGCAGGGATGACCGGGCGATCGATCCAAACGGTTGCTCCGACGACGACGGCAACAGCGTTGACTTCTATTGCGACTGGTCTGACACCAGCGGAACACGGTCTGATCGGCTATCGGATGACACTCGGCGGTGAGGTCATGAACGTCTTGCGCTGGTCTGTCGGCAGCCAGTTGGTGCGGCGGTCTCTTCCACCGGCCGACGTCCAGCCGTACGACCCATTCCTTGGCCAGACGGTTCCCGTAGTCAGCATGGCCGAACTACAGGACTCGGCCTTCAGCGAGGCCCATCTACGGGGTAGCCGCCCGTCCGGGTGGAGGGCAACCTCGTCAATCGCGGTAGAGGCCCGTAACCAAATTCAGTCGGGGGAGCGATTCGTCTACTGCTATTACCCCTACATCGACAAGATCGCTCACGAGCGCGGGTTTGGTCCTTACTACGAGGCTGAACTTCGCGCTGCTGATGAAATGGTTGCCGACGTGCTGGCCACACTTCCGTCCGGAACGGTCCTGTTGGTCACTGCGGACCACGGTCAGGTCGATGTGGGTGACCGCATCATGTACCCATCTGATGACCTGCTGTCGGCTGTCACGTTGCAGTCGGGCGAGGGACGGTTTCGGTGGCTCCACTGTGCCCCGGGCGCAAGTGATGCTCTAGCGGAGGCAGCCAGCGAAGAGTTCGGCGATGTGGCATGGGTGGTCACCAAGGATCAAACTCTCGACGAGCATTGGTTCGGGCCAACGATGACTCCCGCCGTGAACGCTCGCCTCGGCGACGTCGCACTGGCCGCTTTCGCACCAGTGAGCTTCTACGAGGCTGCCGATTCGGGACCCTTTCAGCTCGTGTGTCGGCATGGTTCGCTGACCTCAGCAGAGGTGAACGTTCCCTTGCTCGCTGCGCTTGCCTGATTGAGACGCTAGAAAGACGATCATGTCCGACACTTCTCCGAGCGACCCTGCGACCGAGCCGGAAGCTACGTCTACGGAAATACCGGAACATGTTCAACCAGACGAAGTGATAAGCGATTCATCGAGTAGTGCAGCCCCGTCCGGTGAATCTGTGCCGTCGCCGCGTGAGCAGATCACGGCTCCGGCCAAGGTGATGCGCATTGGGTCGATGGTCAAGCAGTTGCTCGAAGAAGTCAGAGCGGCATCGCTCGATGAAGCGTCACGGGAACGGCTGGCGGAGATCTACGAACGATCGCTCACCGAGTTGTCAGGTGCTCTCTCACCCGACCTGCAAGAGGAGTTGCGCACGCTGGCCCTGCCATTCGACGACGATGTGGTCCCGAGTGAAGCCGAACTCAGAGTCGCCAAGGCCCAACTGGTCGGTTGGCTGGAGGGCCTCTTCCACGGCATCCAGGCCGCCCTGATGGCCCAACAAGCCGCTGCCAACCAACAGCTCGAAGGCATGCGTCAACTCCCCGGTAGCTCCACCGGTCAACCGCAGCCGACTCCGTCCCAGCCGGAGGGCACGGATCGTCCAGGCACCTACCTGTAGCCGTCTCTGGGGAGCAATTCGTGAGAGATGGAGACCCTGGTACATTTCTCCCAAACAACACCGATGTAAGACGCAAGTACACATAGTTGATCAGTGCCCGACTCCTTCACCCACCTCCACGTCCACACCGAATTCTCGATGCTCGATGGCGCTGCGCGCCTCGACGAACTGGTGGCCAAGGCAGTTGAAGACGGAATGCCGGCGATCGGCATCACCGATCACGGCAACATGTACGGCACGTTGGACTTCTACAAGGAGTGCAACAAGCAGGGGATCAAGCCGATCATCGGGACCGAGGCCTACATGGCCCACGATCACCGCAGCGAACGTCCGACTCGCCGGGGCCGCGTCGATGACTCTGGTGGCGACACCGAGGGCGGCAAGAAGCTCTACTACCACCTGACACTGCTGGCCGAGAATCAGGAGGGTTACAAGAACCTGATCCAGCTTTCGAGCCTCGCGTTCATGGAGGGCTACTACTACAAACCCCGAATGGACTGGGAGCTACTCGAGAAGTACTCAGACGGGCTCATCGCCACCACGGGTTGTCTCGGTGGTCACGTGCTCCAGTCGCTCCTCAACGGCGACGAAAAGGGCGCTGTTGAGAAGGCGGCGAGGCTGCAAGACATCTTCGGGCGCGACAACCTGTTCGTCGAACTACAAGATCACGGGCTCCAGGCACAGCGGGAAACAAATCCGAAGCTGGTCGAGATCGCCAAGAAAATCGGAGCGCCGTTGCTTGCCACCAACGACAGCCACTACACACATCAGCGCGACCACGAGTCGCACGACGCCCTCCTGTGTGTGCAGACCGGAGCTCTGCTCTCCGACCCGAAGCGCTTCAAGTTCGAGGGCTCCGAGCACTACCTGAAGTCGGCTGCCGAGATGCGATACCTGTTCCGCGAGGTGCCCTCAGCGTGTGACAACACGCTGTGGATCGCCGAGCGTGCGCAATTGGAGATCGAGTTCGGCAAACCGTTGCTACCGAACTTCCCGATTCCCGAAGGCTTCGCGGACGACGCGGCGTTCCTCGAACACCTCACGTGGGAAGGGGCGAAGAAACGTTGGGGAGACAAGATCCCGAACGACGCTGTCGAGCGCATCACCTATGAACTCGCTGTGATCAACCAGATGGGGTTTGCGTCGTATTTCCTCATCACGTGGGACCTCATCAAACACGCTCGTGATTCAGGCATTCGGGTGGGCCCGGGCCGTGGTTCGGCGGCCGGCTGCGCAGTTGCATACGCGCTCCGGATCACCGACCTTGATCCGATCAAATACGACCTGCTGTTCGAGCGGTTCCTCAACCCGAGTCGGTTGTCGATGCCAGACATCGATATGGACTTCGACTCTCGCTATCGAGACGAGATGATCCGGTATGCGGCCAAACGTTACGGCCGCGATCATGTTGCGCAGATCATCACGTTCGGCACGATCAAAGCGCGCAACGCGGTCCGCGATGCGGCGCGAGTGCTCGGCTACCCCTATGGCGTCGGTGACAAGTTGGCAAAGGCGATGCCGCCCATGGTGATGGGGCGAGATACCCCGCTCAAGTACTGCTTCGAACAGCTACCGAAGTACGCCGACGGCTACAAGGCTGCCGCCGACCTGCGCGCAATGTACGACTCAGACGACGACCTCAAGCGCGTGATCGACGTAGCGCGTGGTCTCGAGGGCATGAAGCGCTCCGATGGGATTCACGCCGCGGCGGTCGTGATCACCAAAGATCCGGTGACCGACTACGTGCCGATTCAGCGCAAACCGGAGTCCGGGGTCGACCCTGCCGACGCTCCGGTAGTCACGCAGTACGAGATGCACGGCGTCGAAGACCTTGGGCTGCTGAAGATGGACTTCCTGGGTCTGCGCAACCTCGACGTGATCACGGATGCCGAAGCGATGATCCGCTCTCGGGGACACGCCGATTTCGTGATCGAAGAGATCCCGCTCGATGACGAGAAGACGTTTGCTCTGTTATCGCGCGGTGACACGATTGGCGTGTTCCAGCTCGAGTCGCCACCCATGCGTCAACTCCTCAAAGCTATGGAGCCATCTTCATTCGAAGATGTTTCGGCTGTGTTGGCTCTATATCGGCCGGGGCCGATGAGCGTGAACATGCACTACGACTACGCGGACCGCAAGAACGGCCGCCAGGAGGTGACCTACTTCCACGAGGATGCGAAGGAGGTTCTCGGCGACACGTATGGCCTGATGATCTATCAGGAGAGCGTGATGCGGGTGGCGCAGAAGTTCGCCGGTTACTCACTTGCCGAGGCCGACAACCTGCGCAAGGCAATGGGCAAGAAGGTCCGCGAAGTGATGGCCGATGCACGGGAGGGCTTCGAGGCGGGCGTTGTCAATACTGGCTACGCGCCGGAACTGGGCAAAGAGCTGTTCGACATAATCGAAAAGTTCGCGGACTATGCGTTCAACAAGAGCCATACGTTCGGCTACGGGTTGGTTACGTATCAGACCGCCTACCTGAAGGCTCACTATCCGGTCGAGTACCTCGCGTGCCTGCTCACGAGCGTCAAGAGCAATCTCGACAAAGCCGCCACGTATCTATCCGATTGTCGCTCGATGGGCATAAAGGTGATGACGCCCGACGTGAACCGATCGATGACCAACTTCGGGGCGCTGGCACCTGATGAGGTTCCGGACGAGATTTCACTCTCGGTCGGCAGCCCGGGAGCAATCACATTTGGCCTGTCCGCGGTACGCAATGTAGGCGAGGGTCTTGTCGAGCTGCTGATCGCTGAACGCGAAGAGAATGGTGTATTCAGCGACTTCCACGACTTCGTCGAACGGGTTCCCGAGTCAGTTCTCAACAAGCGCACCATCGAGTCGCTGATCAAGGGCGGCGCCTTCGACTCGATGGGTCATCCGCGCCGGGGTCTGCTGACCGTGTTCGAACACATCATCGACACAACGGTCAAACGCAGGCGCGAACGTGAAAAGGGCGTGATGAGCCTCTTTGGAGACTGGGGTGACGATGAGTCTGGCCCAGACAACTCTGGCAGTGGCGGCGGGTTCGACGAGCGCACCGAGATCCCTGATCTGACCTTCGACAAGACCGAGCAACTGCGATTCGAAAAGGAAATGCTGGGCCTTTACGTCTCCGACCACCCGCTGTTCGGGATCGAATCGGCTCTCAAACGAA
>JADWMG010000022.1 GCA_015767405.1 Actinomycetota bacterium | reverse complement strand
CAGGAACGTAATGGAGCCGTTCGGCCCTGTTCGCCACAACCGAAACTTGTTTCGATGGTGGCAACCGACGTCGACCAGAAGGACACCCCCTGGCCTCATCCCGACCCTGGAGTCCGGAATGGGACGTGAGGATCGGCACTGGTCATCGTTGGTCGCCTCCCGAACCGTCGCCTCACACCGGGCGGCGACCGAGTCAAGGAGGTTTTTTATGGAGCATCGATCGCAAGAAAAGACAGGCTTCTTCGGGGTGATCGCGCGACCGCGCAGCTACCTGAACCTGTTGTACCTGCTGCTGGGGTTGCCGCTCGGCACGCTGTACTTCACCGTTCTGGTCACCGGATTCTCACTCGGTATCGGCTTGATGGTGCTGGCGCTGTTGGGCATCCCGATCCTGATCGGGTTGTGGTACGTCGTGCACGCGTTCATGCAGCTCGAGCGGTCGATGGCAGTCGGCATGGTCGGGGCAAGGATGGGATCGCCACGTTCACCGTCGCCGTGACACTGGTCAGCGTGTCGCTCGGAATGCTGTTCGCGCCGGTGTATATGTGGACCAGCGACGACGTCACCTGGGCAAGCACGACCTTCGATCCGTTCTGGTGGTCGTTCCTGCTGGTGCCGATGGGCGCCGCGTTGGTGTTCGTGTCGCTGCACATCATGAACGCCCTCGCCACGATCTGCGCCCAATGGGCCGGCTGGTCGATCGGCGGCCACGTACTCGACGAGTTGCCAGCACCCACGATCGACCGCGAGGCGGCCGAACGCCTACACCGCTAAAGCCCTGGTTCACAACGAACCGACTGGGCGGCGAGGGGCCGAGAATGCCGGATGTTCGTGGTCGACCGGTCGGCGTGATTTCCGGATGGGCGGCGCACCGGTCGTGGATCGCAGCGCAACATCCGATTGGGTCTCAGCCGGTGGCCATCGCCTCGAGGTCGTCGACTTGTCGGTCTTCGCTTTCGAGCAGTGTGAGGATCCTGTCGGTGTTGGCCTTGGTGGCTTCGAGGTTGTCGAACATGATGCGAGGTGGGAAGTCTTCGGGCATCTCCTCCATCCCCTTGCGCATCTTGTCCCACATGGTTGGCTTGGGCTCACTGTCGCGCTTGGTGAGCGCCACGATGCCCGTGACGACAGCGAAGCCGGCAATTACGCCGATCATCAGTTTCTTGTTCATCTTGAATCCCTTTCGTCGATGGACCGCACTCTCCGGTCCCGGCTCGACCATCATTGAATGATCGAGCGTCTAGAGGTCACGCGATCAGATCGTGCTCCACAGTGGTAGAGGCCAATGTCCCATACACGCGCCGCGATTCGGTCGAGCACGGGATGCCGACGTCATCCAGGTTCGCACGGCGGGTGGTGACCTCCGGCCCTACTGGTGGCCGAGAGCTCAGTGGACGATCGAGGTAGGAGGACGTCTGATGTCGCACCGGCACCGAACCGTGATCGTCAGCGCCGGGCGAGCGATTCGTTCGAACTCGAGATCGAAGCGCTCCTGCTCGGTCGTGTGCAGCGTCCCGTTGCTCCAGCCCCAGGCGAGAGCGGCGACCATCACCATGACGGCCGACAAAACGAGCACGGCGAGCAAGAACATCGCTGGCGAGACTGTCCCGTCCGCGCTGGACCGCTCCACTCGGAAAGGGAATGTTCAGCGGATCATCGAGCATGAATCAAGGTCGCGGACATGACGGCGAGGCCGCTCGTCGCCGGCCCCGCGGCTCGCCAGCGCCACGCGGCCCGCCGCCGGCGGCCGGTCGGCGAACCACCACCGCTGCCGCACGATGTCTCCCGCGCCGGTTGGGTCCTGATCGGGTCGGCGGTCGGAGGTGCCGTCATGTGGATGACCGGCGCGGTCGCGATCCCGGAGCTCGGCATCTGGTTCAACGAGAAGGAGGGCATCGTCGTGCGGTGGATCGCCGACCAGCGGCAGGAGTGGTTGACCGATGCGCTCGAGGTCGTGCACGAGATCGGCTACACGTGGGTGGTCCCCGTCGCCGCATGGACCGCGATGCTGTTGCTCGTTGCCGCCCGACGGTTGCGCCACCTGCTCGTGTACGTCGTCGGGCTGATGGTGACGAGCTACGTGGTCCTCTGGGCTCAGCCATTCGTCGGTCGTTCACGACCGTGGCGCGTCGAGCAGCTCGCCGCCTGGGAAGGATTTGCCCACCCATCCCTCCCAGTGGCCCAGGCGGCCGCGGTGCTCGTCGGCGCGAACTACGCGCTCGTGCCCACTGCTCGCAACCGCGGACGGATCGGTGCGTTCGTCATCGTCGTCATTGCGTTGTTCGGGCTGTCGCGTGTCTATCTCGGCGTCGAGTACCCGCTGGACCCGATCGTCGGAGCGGTGTGCGGCGCCGCGATCATGGCTGGCGGCTTCTTGTTCTTCTGCCCCGAGCAAGTCTTCCCGGTCGGCTTCCGACGAGGGCGCACGGCCCATCTCGACATCGGGGGCGCCAGGGGCGAGGCGATCAGCGTCGCGATGGCAGAGCAGCTCGGTGTCGAGGTCGCTGCTCTCGCTCCGGTTGGATTGGAGGGTTCGGCAGGGTCGACACCGATGAGGATCACTGTGGCCGGTGATCCTCGCTACGACCTCTTCGGCAAGCTCTACGCCACAAGTCACCTTCGGTCCGATCGCTGGTACAAGATCGGGCGCGAGTTGCGGTACGGCCGCTTGGAGGACGAGTCACGATTCCAGAACGTGCGCCGCCTGGTCGAGCGCGAGGATTACTTGGGGAGGCGAATGCGCGATGCGGGCATCGCTGTGCCCGAACCGCTGGGCATCGTCACGATCACACCCGAGCGCGAATACGTGCTCGTCACGGAGTTCCTCGCCGACGCCCAAGAGCTCACCCACGCCGAGGTCGACGACGACACGATCGAGGAGGGGTTGACGATCGTCCGCCGTATGTGGGACCACGGGCTGGCGCACCGTGATATCAAGCCGGCCAACGTCATGGTGCGCGATGGTCACCTGTACCTCATCGACGTCGCCTTCGCGGAGGTCCGTCCGTCGGCGTGGCGCGAGGCGGTGGACCTCGCCAACATGATGATGGTGCTGGCACTGCACTCCACATCGGAGCATGTGTACGCGATCGCAGCGCGTCAATTCTCGCCGGACGAGATCGCTGAGGCGTTCGCGGCGACCAGCAGCGTCACCGTGCCGGGCCAGCTGCGCAGCGAGATGAACGCCGACGGACGGGATCTGGTCGCCGAGTTCAGGTGCTGCGTGCCGACGCGCCCGAAGGTCTCGGTTCAGCGGTGGACGATTCGGCGCGTCGGACTTGCGGTCTGGCTGGGCGCGCTCGCCGCAACGGTCGCCGTGCTCGGCTTCGGCAACCTCAACGGGATCGGATTGCTGTGACGGGTCGAGTCAAGCTCGTGAGCGTCGCGCTCCTTCTGACCGTGGTCGCCGGCGGTTGCGGCCGCACGCCGGGCGACGCCAACCCGCCGTGGTGTGACGATTTCGCCGTGCTCGTCCTGGCGGCGCAGTCGGCGCCGACGGCCCAGCTCATCCCGTGCCTCGACGCGATGCCACTCGGATGGAGTGTGGACGAAACACACATCGATGAGCGAGGGACCGTGTTCACCCTCGATTCGACGATCGCCGGCAAGGACGCCGCGCGGGTCGAGTTACGCGAGAACTGTGACACAACCGGCTACGTCGAGGTACCGAGTGATGTCGTCGGGGCGGCACGGTTCGAGTTCGTCGATTCGATCGAGTCGGGATTCCGGGGCCGCCGCGTGTACACGTTCGACGGAGGGTGTACATCGATCGACCTCGCGTTCGATGTCGACGTGTCCGCCGCGCTCGTCAGTGAGGTCAGCATCGCGCTCGGCTACGTCACGAGGGACGAGGTGAACGACGCGATTCGACTGATCACCGACGGCCGCGAGCAAGTCGACCCAACTGTCGAAGGCTGAACCGTCCCCCCTCAGCTCGCGAGCCAGAGCTCGGCGAGTGCGCCGATGTCGGACGCTGGATCCTCCACACGCAAGTTGAGCAGTCTGAGATCGGAGGTGTCGAGCCGCGTGGACACCTCATTGAGCACGTCTTCGACCTGGGCACCCCACCGAGCAAGGGCGTCGGCGCGGATGACCGGAACCACGTTCTCCGCCGGCTGCAGGCCGAGGTCGTCGTCGAGCACGATCAGGTCGGTGTCGACCAGGGCGGAATCGGTGCTGAACATAACCCCGACGTCGATCTCGCCGGCTCGCAGACTGTCGGCGACGATCGGTGAGCCGGGCATCGGGATGAACGTCTCGAAGTCCAGGCCGTAAACGTCGTGCAGCCCGATCAGGCAGAACGGCCGCTCGGGGCACTCCCGCGGTCCGCCGAATGTGAGCGTGTCGGCGAGCGCGGTGAGATCACTCACCGCCCAGACGTCGTGTTCGCTCGCGAACCCATCCATGACGATCACCGAATTCTGGTTCTGGGCGTTCGCCGGCTCGAGTACCACCATGCCTCGCGGTTCGAGCGCCTCTCGAAGCTCGCTCATCGTCGCCCACGAGTCGAACGTCGGCTCGTTGTCGCCGAGGCTGACGAACGACAGCATCGTCCCCGCGTACTCCGGGACCAGGTCGATCAACCCGAGCTCGAGAGCCGGCTGCACGACCTCCCGCGATCCGATGCGACCCAACCGCTCGACCGGGAAACCCCGGGCCTCGAGGGCCTGCGCGTAGATCTCTGCGATCAGCTCGCTCTCGGGGAAGTTGAACGCAGCGATTCGGATCGCGCCGGGTTGGGCGCTTGGGTCCTCGTCGGTCGCTCCCCCGCAGGCGACGGTGAGCACGGCCAGCGCGGCGACGGCCACCATCAGCCGATCTCGACCTCGAACCCGGTGGCTCATCCGATCACCCACCGATCTGGAGCGTCGGGCCGGTCGGCCAACCCTGGGAAACCCTTGCGCTCCCCGCTCCATGGACCGGGGGCAGCGATCGTCCAGTACAGGAGCTGGGCGGCGACCGGGGCGTAGTGCCGGCGAAGCGACGAGAACACCGTCCAGGCGTCGTCGGCGCAGACCTCGACCGGATAGCCGGTGTCCAGCAGGCGTTGCCACCCCTCGTCGAATCGTGCTCGATCGAGTTCGGGGTGGTCGGCCTCCGTCCCGATCCGCCGCATCGGGTAGGCGACGTCGCCGAGACAGGAGGTTGCCTGCCGCAACAGCAGCTGGGCGTCGACGTGGTCGACGGACGGACGGGCCGCGATGTCGAGCGCGGCAGCGTCCGACACGGCGAGCAACGCCATGACGAAGTGATTGTGCGAGCGCGGCCCCCGGAAGTGGGTGAGCACGGGATACTTCATGTGCGAGTCGGCGACTCGGGCACTCCACATGCTCCAGCTCACGAACAGCGCTGGCAGCCGGTCGAGCCCGCCGACGAGCGTGAACCGGGCCAGTACCTCCGGGCCCCATGACGGTTTCCCGGTCCACACCTCGAGTTGTTTGACTGTCGCTTCGCGCATCCGAATCTCGGCATACATCGACGGCAGGTACCCGATTGTGAGCGCGACGAAGATCATGCCGACCGCTCCGGCCGCGACGTCGAGCGCTGTCGGGACGGGGCTGTCGGTCGAGACGAATCCCAGCGTGAAGATCGACGAGCCGCTCTCGCGCATCGCCCCGCCCGCGGTGTCCGCCCATGGAAGCAGCATCAGCCCGAACGCGAGGGCGAACGACCCGAGCAGGGCGCCGAGCGTGAGAATGATCACGGTCGGCGCTTCAAACCCCAGGAACCGGTCGGCGTGGTCAAACCGGCGCATACGAGCGGCTACTCCGTAGAACAACTTGTAACCGAGGCGTCCGATCGTGGCAGCCAGGAACGAGTACGAGCGACGGGGGACGATGAGAGTCTTCATCACGGCGACGACGGTGCCGACCGCGAGCATGACACCGACACCAAACCCGATCCACCGCGCCGTCTCGCTCATCGTCGACCTTCCCTGGCGCGTGCCGACCAAAGCCCCCACGCACCATCCTCATCGCGCGCAGAACGGGAGGCCCGGCAACAGGGCCGAACGGCACGACGTCGCGACCCACCTCACGATGCTCTTCATCGAGGAGTGCGAACACGAACCAAGCCGGTTCCCGACTGCGCCGCGCCGGCGAGGGAACCGGCGGCGCACTGGCGGTCCGACGAGTTCGTACTCGGGCAACTCGATGATCCTGTCGAAGTCGAAGTCTGCGACCGTCAACGAGGCGCCGCCACATTGGGGTGGGAGCGACTCGGCAAGGACGTTGCGCAGTCGCAGGCCGGCCCCGTCGTCGAATAGGTAGCCCTCGACCGCCACGACACCGATCGCCACGTCGTCTGAGCTGTCGATGTCGTTGCTGTCAGAGTCCGACGACCTCGGGATTCTCGAACCCGCGACCTGAGCGTCAATCGCTAGGCGGTGGCTCGGACGATGGCGCTGACGATGTCGGGCCCCACTTCGTGGGTGATCTGCACCTCGACGTCCTTGAATCCCGCGTCGCGGAGCCCGTTCACGAATTCCTCGCGACTGAACGCACCAGAAATGCAGCCGGTCCATTCGGCCACGTCGGCTTTCTCGTCGGTGGTGAAGGGCCGCATCGTGACGATGTCGGTGACCGCGAAGCGTCCGCCCGGGACGAGCACTCGGTGTGACTCGTGGAAGACCCGCGTCTTGTCGGGGGGAAGATTGATCACACAGTTGGAGATGATCACGTCGACTGAGTCCTCGGGCAGTGGGAAACGCCGCCCGCCAACATCGACCAGAACCGATCCCTATTGGCGACCTGCTCCTCCTTCGACCACGAACGAACCATCAGACCGACCCCCAAGAATTAGACAGTGTTGCGACGACCAATGGAATTCAGCGCGCACACCGCTCACACCTCGGAGAGTGATCGGGATTCGTTCGGGTCAGTCGGGATTGACGTAGCTCGGGTTCGCGACGGCCAGTTTGTCGAGTACCGATTCGGCGAGCGCGGCACGCAATTCGACTGCTCGATCCGCGAACTCCCCGGCCCGGATCGCGGCCGCCAGTTCGACATCGTCAGCGACGCCCAGATGCTCGAGACGTTTCCGATGAGCCAGCTCCTGGCCCGGCCCCAACTCGATCTCACGCTCGACCATGCCCAAGACGTTCGCCGCGACGCGAGCGTGAAACCGCAGACGTCCTTCGGTCGACGGAATCACGTCACGGTCCAACCATTCACGTACCGATTCGATTAGCTCGGCTGCCGTGGGCGCATCATGCGGTCCAGCCACCGCTACCACCGTCCTTCCAGCGCCATCAGGAGGTCATATTCGTTCTCACAGACTCGACGGCCAATCGCGGCCAACTCGTGGCTGCGTGCCGCACCTGATAGGTGCACGCTGGCCTGGATGATGCACATGATTGCCCATTTCCATGTACCGAGAACTTCCCACCAGTGCACAACTGCTGGATCCACGCTCAGGCCCCCGGCAGCTTCGTACGCTTCGAAAAGCTGCTCGTACTCACCCAGACCAGCTACCGGAGCTGCTCCGCCGAAACGCCAGGCTTTGACGCACAGCCATCCGAGGTCCTCCATCGGATCGCCGAGGTGGGCAAGCTCCCAGTCGATCACGGCGCGGAGGCCATCCGAACCCACAATCATGTTGCCAAGACGGAAATCACCGTGCACGATGCCCGACCTCGCCGAAGGCGGCCTGGTTTCGATCAGCCAATTGCGCACCAGCTCGAGAACTGGGTGAGGTTGGCCGAGGTCATCGAGCAAGCCGGTGTAGTAGAGAACCTGGTCAGTCTCGACAAGACCTGGCGCCGCTTCGGGATCGAGAGCGTGAATCTTTGCCAAGGCGGCGCCAAAATCTGCGACGAGTCGGGGGCGTGCGCGCTCGAATTCCGGATCTCTTTGAATCTTGCGTGCGATGGTCTCGCCTTCGATTGCCTCCAACACCATGAAGGCCATGCCATCGTCACGGCGACGGGCATCCAGGAGAGCCGGAACCGGCGCGCCACCAGCCCCGGCCGCCCGAACGACACCTGCTTCGATCAGCATGTCCCGATCATCTCCTGCGCGCTGTCGTTGGAGGATCAGCGGGCGCCCGTCGGCCTCGAAGCGCCAGGTCTCGCGGGAGGCCCCTCCCGATAGTCGATGGAGTTCGTGAATCGCAGCGCCATCGAGGAGCTGCGAGAGCATCATCGAAAGATCTGTTCCAACAGCAGAAGTCTCCATCAACCCCGAGACTCGCAGATCGACTGGCCCGGCGTCATACCGAAGCAACTCGATTGAGCGTCAGAAACTGATATCAGCAGCCGGCAGCGCGAACGGAGGGAGTCGGGTTCACGGCGAGTCCACCGCCGGGATGCACTTCGAAGTGCAGGTGCGGGATGCCGGTCGCATTTCCGGTGTCGCCGTTGTATCCGATTACCTCACCCTGGATGACACGACGACTGGTTCCTTCGTATCCAGAGAGGTGGGCGTAGTAGTAGCGATTTCCGTTGTCACCGGCAAGTGACACCGCATTGCCGCCGAGCGCGTTCTGCTTGAACGTCACAATTCCGCTCGTGACGGCGATGATCGGGGTTCCCGCCGGCGCAAGCATGTCAACGCCTTCATGCCGACGGCCGCCCGATCGCGGACCGCCCCAGCTGTCGCCGTATGCCGAGCCCGACATCGGGCACATAATCGCATCGACGTAACCGGAATCGTTCAGAATCGCAGCTGGGCTGCTCCCGATTCCGCCTGTTCCCGTACGGCCACCGCTCGAACCACCGGACGCTCCGGTATTCGGTGCGATTGTCTCAACGGGGGGTACAAAGATGACAGCGCCGTCCGCGTCACCACCATCGGCACCATCCGCTGCTGCCGCAGCTTCGGCTGCGGCCACCGCTTCAGCGGCCGCGGCAATTCCGGGATTGGGCTGGGCCTTCTTCGCCGCTTCCGCATTTTCGATCGAGGTCTCCTCGAGTCGCGAAATCGCTGCCTCCAGCTGCGCATCAAGTGCACGCTGCACCGCAACATCGGTCAGTCTTTGTTCTTCAACTCTGCGAAGCCGTTCGACCTCTGCTTCGGCGGCCTCCTGCAATTCACTGAATACGACCTGTTGACGTTCGATCTCGGCCTTCTGCTCGACTAATTCATCTTGCTTGGCCACAAGCTCTTTCTGCGCGATGTCGTATTCATCGAGAGCATTGCCACCAGCGTTGGTCACCACACCAACGAGCACCTCTGCCTGTACCTGGTCTTTGGGCGCTTGGAGGCCTGTGAGCAGAGGAATCCCGTTGCTGCCACTCGACGCAAAGCGAGCAACCGCCAAGGACTCGACATCGTGCCGAAGGCGTTCGACAGTCACTTCGAGGGCAGCCGCCTCGGACTCGAGCCCCTCGGCATCCTCTTCGAGCAGCTCCAGATCGGATCGTGCCTGGAAGAACGCATCGGCGGCAGCATTGGCGCGATCCCTGGCATCTTGGATCTCCCGAGCGGCCTGCTGCGCTTCCTCTTCGCTCGTCTGTGCGCTCGCTGGCACGGGCACCAACGTGGCGAGCAGGACAACAACGATCCCGATCAGAGAGACACCGAGTGCCGTGGCACGTCCGCGGAGCGGCGCATTGACAGACTTAGGCGTGACCGCCGCTGGAGGCCGCATACGATGCGGAAGTGTACTCGGCATTGAAGTTTGGATATGGACACACTGGGTGGGATCGTTGGCGGCATGACGGCTGAGGAACACACGACCTCTGACACGCCGACCCTGGCATTACACGATGTCCATGTGCAACGCGAAGGCACCTCAATCATCGGCAAGATCTCGTTCAGACTTGAGAAGAACCAGAGGTGGGTGGTACTCGGTCCCAACGGGTCGGGAAAGACGACCCTGCTCAAGATCATGGCGATCTACGAGCATCCCTCGTCGGGCAGTGTCGAGGTGCTCGGCGGTCGACTTGGTTCGACCGACGTCAGGGTGTTGCGCCGGCGCATTGGTTTCTCCTCAGCCGCACTCGCGGACCAACTTCGCCCCGCACTATCAGCGCATGACGTCGTGCGGACAGCGAGATACGCCGCGCTCGAACCTTGGTGGCACCAATACACCGAGGAAGACGACGAGCGCGCTCAGTGGTGCCTTTCGCGGTTCGCTGTGGGCGCGCTCCGAGACCGGCCTTTCGGATCTCTGTCGTCTGGTGAACAGCAACGCGTACTGCTCGCCCGCACCCTGATGAACGATCCTGCCGTTGTCCTGCTCGACGAGCCGTCCGCTCGACTCGACCTCGGAGGGCGCGAAGAGTTGGTGGCAACTCTGTCAGAGGTGGCGCGTGATGCCGCGGCTGCTCCGTTTGTGATGGTCACCCATCATGTGGACGAGATTCCACCGGGGATAACTCACGCTTTGCTGCTTCGTTGTGGAAATGTTCAATCCGCCGGACCGGTCGAAGACGTTCTGACATCTGACGCTCTGTCGGAATGCTTCGACTTGCCGCTCGAACTACGACGCCACCCAAACGGCCGGTTCAGCGCTTGGGCTCGGAGCTGACGATCGCAAGGAGTGCCTCGCTGCCCTGCCGCACTTCGTCGTCCAACACCCGTTGGAGCACTGCGCCGGTCCACAACCCGCCCCCGTAGCTCAAGGTCATGGTCAACTCCACTTCGTCGCGCGACACCACCGACGGGTTGAGGTCTGCTCGCAACACCCACGGGGCATGTGCCCTGCCGTCAACTTCGTCGCGCTCGAAGACCACTGACCGAGATATTTCGTGCACCGTACGGATCATGCGCAGGCGTTTGGAGCGAGCGAGCGGGCCGACCCGCGCACGTAGCTCAACGTCCCACGCTCGTCGCCCCTCGAGGTCCGGTTCGAGCTCGACAACCTCGTGAATCAACTTCATCCAACGCGGATACCGAGACAGGTCCTCTACCAGTTCGAACGTCTGCTCGGCTGGGCCCGGCAGCGAAAGAGTTCGTTCGATCTCCACGCCCGTCAGGAGCTGGGTGGCCGGTCGGCGCCGCGAAACGCTCGTGCCAGCAACGGGCTCCGCGCGGTCAGTAGGCCATCCAAGTCATCATCATCATCGAAGGTAGGAGTCCAAGGCTCGGGCGACGGTTCAGGCACAGGCGACTCAGCGTCGGATTCCGGCGAACCAGCGGTTGACACGACATGGACATCACCAACGAGTTCATCGCCTCCGTCCACATTGAATTCCAGCTGTTCAGTTGTGGGACGTGTCGATGTACGAGGCCGTGTTGAGCGACTGCGCTCGCGGCCTTGCGTGGCCGGAGGCCGGAAGAGGTGGAGATCCGGATCGCGTAGGTCGTCGAGCGTCCAGCCCCTCGGCACGACCATCGAGTCGGCGTGGCGTTGACAAAGAACACCACAGTCGGGGCTGTACGCATCACGCAGCACGTCGAGCCAGAAAACGAGATCTTCTGCCTTCATCCCGTACGCGACCGATGCCGGCTCAGAGCACCCCGGTCGCTCACACAGCCTGTCCATGAGCACTGACCCTAGTTGCCCTGCCCGGCCACTGGTGGCGTGGTGGGAAGCCTGGGGTTGCCCTAACGGCCGGTCTCGACAACTTCGGCGCGTTCCTGGCGGCTCGCCGCGCGGTGTGCAATCCCGTGAGCGGTACCGAGAAGTGCGATCGCTGTGCCCATCAACGCCGCCTGACGGGGAGGTATCCAACTATGCCTGCGAGAGCCGGTCGACGGCGTCTGCCCCGTCGACCGGGATCATGCTGATGACGGTAGGCGGCCCCGCTATGAGTCCCGACGGTGTTCCCTGTCCATGTCCGGTCGAGATGAGAGATCCCGGTCGTCGAAAACTACGATCTACGCATGCCACAACCCAAGGGACGCTCAGCGGAGGTCGAACGTGTCCTCGCTCTCGTCGCCGCCGGGCAATCGATTGTGGTGTCTGGCGAGATGGGTATCGGCAAGACCGCCCTACTCGACCAAGTCGCCACCGACCTGCGCAGTTCGGGAACCGTCGTCACGACGATCCGAGCCAACGCCGCTGTGGCGAACATTCCATTCGGTGCGCTGACGGGCTTCCTCGATCCGAACGACGACGCCGATCCGGCACTTCAGATTGCCGCCGCCACTCAACGCCTCCGGCGCAGTGGCGGAACCGGCCCGAACGTGCTGTTCATCGACGACGTCCAATATCTCGACACGGCGAGCATCGCCGTAGTGCACAAGTTGGCATTGGAGAGCGACACCTCGATCATGGCATCGCTCCGAACAACCGATGCTTCGAACGATGCCCTGGCGGAGCTCCTCCGACAGGCTGAGGCCGCTCGACTCGAGCTACGCCCGCTCGAGTCCGCGATAGTGACCGACTTGGTAACCGCGTCTCTCGGAAACCACGCAGACAGCGATGCTGTCTCATCCATTGTCGAGCGCGCCGACGGCAACCCGCTCTTCGCAGCCGAGTTGGCCAAGGCCCACCTCGATGGCACTCCAGACGGCCTGACCCTTCACCTGCTCGACCTGGTGGAACACAGGCTCGCCGCACTTACAGAGGCCGAGCAGCAACAGCTCACGATCGTTGCAGTGGGTCAACCGCTCGACGTGTCTCTGGACCTCGTCGATCAGGCCGTCCTGAGCCAACTCGAAACGGCGGGTTTCATCTCGACCGTCGAGACCGATGGCCTTCTCACGGCTCGCCCCGGCCACCCCCTGTACGGCGAAGTGGTCCGCCACCGCCTGAGCCCACTGCAACGCCGAGAGCTCTCAGGAAGACTGGCCAGTGCACTCCTCTCCCAGCCCAACCGCCGACGGGGCGAAGCTCTCCGTGTTGTCAACTGGTTGATCGAAGCCGGCGACCGGCCCCCACCTGAACTCGCCGAGGCGGCAGCATTCGAAGCCGTCGGTTGGCTGGATACTGAATTGGCCGAAAGACTTGCCCGGATGGCGGTCGAAGACGAACGAACCGCCTCATCGCTGTTCGCCCTCGGAGACATTCGGCGCTTGTCTGGACATCCCGACGATGCCGCTTCGATCTGGCACGCGGCAATCGATATCGCGGTGACCGACGACGACGTACGCAAGATCGCTCTGGCTCTCGGCCAGCTGTACTTTTTGTTTCTCAACAAGCCCGACGCTGGAATCCAGATCCTCGAGACGGCCCTCACGCGCATCAAGGATCCGTCGCTTCGGTTGGGCATCGAATCTGATCTCGCAATGGATCGGAGCAACATAAGTCGCCGGGAGGCCGCCGCCGAGATCGACCGTCTTCTCGCTGATCCGAACTGTGGCGACGAATCCGCATGGACAGCGCTGTCCAATATCTTGTGGGCGAAGTCGTCCTCGCTCGACCTCGCCGGGATCGACCACTATTTCGAGCGGGCCATCGAGATCGAGAGACGACTCCCAACTGACCGCGACAGTGAGATCGATCTCATCCGCGCAATAAGAATCAACGTCGAGATGGTTCGCGGGAATCTCGACGCCGCAATAGAGGTGGGCTCCGATTGGACGACTGAAGCCGGATCACGAGGCATCGCCACGGGTCTGTGTCTCTTCTCGACATCGATGATCCAGCTGATGAGAGGCCACGTCGAACTAGCCGATGTCGCGGCGACTGACGCGCTCGCTCAGCTCGGCTCATATGACGCGTTCAATGTGACACCGATGGTGCACTGCGCGGCGTCCATTGCCGCCGCGGCCGGGGGCGACGAAGTGCTCGCGGCTCAACGCCTCGACACAGCCATCGAGCGCGGCAGAGGCGACGCTCCGTGGATCCAGATCTGGGCAGCGCGGGCCGCGGCGTGGGTATCTGCGGCCCGCGGCGATGTCGACGAAGCGTGCAGAAGCGCGATCGAGGGCGGCAAGTATGGCCTTGATAGCGGCGACGTCGGCTGGGCAGTGATTGCCTTGCACGATGCTGTTGCGTGGGGCGGCGCCCAGCAGGCAAGTGATCTACTCGTTCGTCACGGCCATGAGAACGACTGTGCATTGTTTGACATCATGTTCGACCACGCCGCCGCGGCAGTTACCAATAGTCCGGGCGGGCTGGCCAATTGCGCGAGGAGGTTCGAAGCATCTGGAGCGTTCTGGCTCGCCGGAACGGCTTGGGCCAATCGAGCCGCAGCCGGCGAGAACGAGGTCGAGATTTGCCGAGATGCAACGCGAGCTATCTGCTTGACCCCTGCGGTTGGCCTTGTCGAGGGCACTGTCAGCCGGGCGTTGACCCCCCGGCAGCTCGATGTTGCGGAGCTTGCTTCATCGGGTGCATCGAGTAAGAACATCGCCGCTGAGTTGTTCTTGTCCGGCCGAACGGTCGACAACCATCTCCGAGACATCTACCGACGCTTGGGGATCTCGGGCCGCAACGAGTTACCCGACGTCGTCGACGTGTTGGTCTGATCCACCAGCCGCAATCTCCAATTGAGCAATCGTCGAACAATATTGAGCAATTGTCGGGGTCCTACCCGTTCGTAATGTCAGCGACGTGACAACGGCTGTGGTTGACGGGGTGGACCGGGCGGAGCAGGCGCGTTGCGCGGATGGTCACGGAACGCTGACGCACCTCTTCTTCTCGCACGATGATCTCGACGTTGCCCGAGCAAAAGCGATCTGTCGGAAGTGCCCACTGACCGGATCATGTCTCAGCGGAGCCATCGAACGCATGGAAACCTACGGAGTCTGGGGCGGCCTCCTACTTGTTGACGGCACCCCGGTTCGGTTCCCCCCTCGCCGCGGAAGACCATCGATTGCGGCACGTATCGAATACGTGGCAGATGAGGTCAGGCTTCCGGACCACCTCGTGGCCTGAGTACCGACAAGGCGAACAGCTATCGTCGCTCCCTGAACGACGAGGAGCAACAAGTGGGCAACAAATCAGATAGTGGCTCCAACTTCTTGGGCTTCCAACCGCCTGATGAAGAGAATCCACGCTTCGGGCGACTCTTTCTGATCATCATGCTCTCGTTCATGTTGTCTGCGTTCAGTGGGGCGGCCGCCAGCACCGCGACGGTGCTACTGAATGCGTTGCTCATTGTTGTTGCGTTCCGTACGACCGGTTTACGCACCTCGCTACCAAGGCTCTACGCACTCGCTGCCCTGGCAATCTTGGCAGTGGTACTTCACGTTGTCTTCGACACTCACAGCACTTGGCAAGCAGTGCCAGCATTCGCCCAGTTCCTCATCCTCACTGTCATCGTATTGGCACTACTCGACGCGGTTCTGCGGCGCGATGTGGTCGACATCCAGACGATCGTCGGCGTGATCTCCGCGTACCTGCTGATTGGGCTGGTGTTCTCCTGGTTGTTTATCGGAATGAACCTTCTCGATGACTCGCAGTTCTCGATTTCCGTTCAAGATTCGAACCAGTTCCCCGATTTCAGCATCGTCGTGCTGACAACTCTGGGGTTCGGGAACGAACTTCCGACCGCCCCGTTCGCCTCAAGGATGGTATCCATTGAGGCCCTGACCGGACAGATCTTCCTGGCTGTATTCGTCGCCCGACTTGTGGCTCTCTACCGAGGCAACCGAACCCGAACCGCCTCATAGCCGCCATCGTCGCGAATGCTCAACATTGCGAGAATCATCTGAACGACGACATTTGGGCCATGATGGTGCAAGTCAGATTCATTCACCAGCAAGGACAAACATGGTTCGAAGCCTCATCAAACTCCTACTCGAGCTAGCGGGCAACGCTCTTGGCTTGCTGCTCGCGGCCGCCATCCTCGACAATATGGAAATCGACGGCGCGGCATTCGTCGTCGCCATACTCATTTTCACAGGTGTCGCGGTCATCACCAAGCCACTGATTACGAAGATGGCAGTAAAGAATGCCGAGGCGTTGCAGGGCAGCAGTGCTCTGATCACGACATTCATCGCCCTGGTTCTTACTGCTCTGATCTCGGATGGCTTGAGCATCGACGGCTTCGATACGTGGATCTTCGCAACGCTCATTGTCTGGCTCGTCACTCTGGTCGCGGGCATCATCCTCCCGATGATCTTCCTCAAGAAGGTCGTCGTCGAGGAGCGCTGAATTGCCAAGCGGAGCCACTCGCGTACGTCACCCAGAAATCAACAGAATGATCGACCTCACCTCGCCGATGGCCGCCGGATACGCAGGACGGTATGAGCATGGCCACGTCTCCGACTGAACCTTCCTCCTGGCCGCCTCCCAACGAACCGAGCGTGGTCATCGTCGGGGCCGGATTCGCTGGTGTGGCCTGCGCCCACGCGCTCGGCGACCATGGCGTGAAGGTCACCATCATTGACAAGAACACCTATCACCAGTTCCAGCCGCTTCTGTATCAGGTGGCGACAGCGCAGCTCGCCGCCACTGAAGTAATGAGCCCGTTGCGTGGGTTGTTTCGGAAACAGCGCACCGTCGCCGTGAAGAGCGCCGAGGTCACCAGTATCGATCCAGGATCACGCTCCGTCACCAGCTCGACCGGCGAGGTGTTCACGGGGGACTATCTGGTGCTCGCCACAGGCAGCACACCCAACTTCTTCGGTGTCCCCGGCGCCGAAGAAAATACTTTCCCGTTGTACTCGGGCGTCGATGCGACACGGCTGCGCAACCGCATTCTGCAGGTCTTCGAAGATGCTGACCTCGACCCATCGCGGATCGAGAGTGGAGCGTTGAACTTCGTTATCGTCGGGGGCGGGCCGACGGGCGTTGAAACTGCAGGCTCACTCGCGGACCTCGTGTTCCACGTGATGGCCGAGAGATACCACGACCTCGACGTGCGAAGAGCTCGCATCGTGCTGGTCGATCACGCCGAGGTGATACTCAAACCATTCTCAGATCGCGGCCACAAGTACGCGCACGATGTGCTTACCAACAAAGGCGTCGAACTTATGCTCGGCGCATCCGTCGCAGAGGTCGACTCCGACAAGGTCGTCCTCGCGGACGGCAGGACGATCCAAACGCACTGCGTCGTCTGGGCCGGTGGTCTCGAAACGCGGACCTTCGACGGCCTCGGCTCATTGCCGAGAAGTCGTGGTGGGCGGATCAATGTTGTCGAAGATCTGAGTGTCGAGGGATACCCGGGCTTGTACGTCGTCGGCGACGGTTCGAACGCCATCGACGGCAACGGCAAGCCGTACCCGCAGCTCGCATCGGTCGCGTTGCAGGCCGGCGGGGCCGCCGCCACGAATATCGTCTCGAACATCGCCAACGAGCCGACCAAGCCGTTCAGGTATCGCGACAGGGGAATCATGGCGATGATCGGCAAGCGCGCTGCAATTGCCGAACTCGGAAGTCAACGCCGCGAAATTCGGGGCTGGATCGCATTCCTCGCCTGGCTCAGCGTGCATGCGTCGTTGATGAGCTCCACTCGGGCGCGAATGGACGCCTTGATCTCTTGGATGTGGGACGCGTTATCCCACAACCGCGGTCCGGCGATCATCGATGACCCGAATCTCCCACCCATCGATTGGGCGCACCCAGGTAAGACTCCTGTGCAAGCTGAGTCAGACGACACAGGCGATGGTGGTCACCACATTCCGCTAGTGCCGTGACCAGGCATGGCCACCTAACGCGCTCCTGTCAGCGAAGTCAGAGTCAGGAAGAGGCGTCAACCTTGTCCGAAGCTGCATCGGCGGCGTCAGAAACTGCGTCGGCAGCATCGGAGGCAGCGTCAGAAACTGCGTCAGCAGCGTCGCTGGACGACGATGGCATCTTGTTCCGAGCTGCGGTGGCCGCACCGGAAACTGCTTTCGACGCGCGGTCAGCATCGCCACGGAATTCGTTACGGCGCCAGATTGCGAGACCGACGATTACAGCAACCAGTACAAGAATGATCTTCTTCATGAAACAGTCCTTCCAAAGGGTGGGTTCCCGATAAGCCCAGACGATACGGGGAGGCTGCGGACAACGCACCCTGATTGACACGTTGTCAACAGATTGCGTTCAACAGATTGCGCAACACTCAGAACGACAATCGGTGCAGCCAAATAGGGGTCTGCACACCCCTCACCCTCACTGGACCCACCGGGTGCATCTCGAAATCGATGAGATCCCCCGCGAACGCTCCGACGAGTTCTTCCGAAACCAGCAATTCTCCTGGTCCAGCGAGGTCCGACACCCGCGCCGCGACGTTGACGCTCTGGCCAACGAGGTCATCTCCCCGAGCCAGCGCGTTGCCGTAGTGCATACCCATCCGGACTGCGAGTGGGAAGCCTCCCGCAGCACGCTCATCCTCGATCAGGTTCATTACCTCCGCAGCAGATTGCAGCCCTTCCGTCGCCGACGGAAACCAGATCATGAGCCCATCGCCGAGTTCCTTCACGACCCGAGCCCCACTCACATCTTCGAGAACACCTTCCACGATTTCGCGCTGCGCCTCTAGTACTCCGAGTGCCTCGACGTCGCCGACGCCATCCGTGAACTCTGTGAAACCCACGAGGTCGGTGAACAAGATCGCACCGACGTGCTCCTGAACCGCAACGTTGCTCTGGGTCATCGTTCAGAGATCGATACTCTGCCAGTTGAAGATCTGGCGTCGATAACGCAGTCGTAGCTTCCATGTTCAACCGAGTTCTCTGTGGTTATGTCGCGCTGCAGGGCGCTCACGCCACGTGGAAGCGAAATATTGATGCGGCCACCCACCGTTTCAGCGGAGACATCATGGGCTGACATCATCTTGATGTTGATACGACCGTTGACGCAATGCGCCCTGGCCGTTCCATCAACTGCCTCCAGGTGTATTGCGCCATTCACTGTGGCAACGTCTGGGGCCGCACACGACTGGATAGTGACGCGTCCATTCTTGGAACGAACCCGGCAGTCCCCAGCGATTCGGCCCAGCTCGACGCGTCCATTGATTGTTCGAGCGTCAACCGATTCTGCAGCCTCCACCGAGATCCGACCGGATTCCGTCGTGATCGCCACTCTGCCTAATTCACCTTCGACTTCAACGCGTGCCGATGTAGTACCGATGACCACCTCGGTGCCCTCCGGTACAAGCACCGTGAGCCGGTCGCCCACCGCCTCAACTTTCAGTGAGGTCTTGTTCTGATCGAGCTTTGCGTCTCCATCGACCTTGACGTCAACGCGCTTCTCCGCGAGGACTCGAATTCGCTCGCTGGTCGCGGCAATCAACACCTCCATTGGTTCGACCACCGCATCCACCCCAGCCATTCACAAAACGTAGGCCCGCGATCACACGACCCGCAAGCCATGCGCCACCTCCGGTGAGCTTCACCGCGACCTGTCCGCGCCCAAGCTCACCGCAAGTTAACTCCACACCCTCCGGTGAGCTTCACCGCGACCTGTCCGCGCCCAAGCTCACCGCAACTACTTGGACCAGCGGTCTTGGAGGGTGGCGTAGACGCCTTGGTCCCAGGAGAACTCGACGGTGTTGCCATCGGGATCGTTGAGCATGCAGATGTACCCGATTGGCGGCGGCATCTGAGTGGGGGGCATCGCCAGGAACCCACCCTCTTTGGCTGTCGCGGCCTTCGCGTCCACGCCCTCTTTCGTCGGCAACTCGATTCCGAAGTGGGCGAATGGCCCGAGCACGGCGTTCGGCGCATCGGAAAACGGGTCTGACCCCTCGAGGAACTGAGCCACAACCAGAATGAACGGGTTGTTGGTCTCGCCGGGCATCCCGAGCCACGCACCAAACCCATCGTCGTCCTGACGCTTGTCGATGAGTTCCAGCGGAGTGTGAGTCGTGTACCAGGCAATCGTCGCGTCGATGTCCTCTACGCGCAACGCGATGTGAGTCCACCTCGCTTCGGTGGGATGATCTTCGTAAATCGCCTCGCTCATGACTTCTCCTTTGTCGCCGGGGATCGTGCTCCTCGTCCGCGCCCAGAGTACCACTGGTCAGTTGGTCAGACCAAGTGGTCGACGTAGCCGCTCGAAGCCCGCTACCATCGGGTCATTGGTCCGACAATCGGTCCAGCCTGCAACCCAACCAACAAGACTGCGAAAGATGGCCGAGGAACTCCCCTTCGAACCGATCACCCGCGACACCGTCAGCTCTCAGATACGAGCCCAGCTTCAGCGCCGAATCATGATCGGCGACCTCGCACCTGGCACACGGATGCCCTCCGAGCGCGATCTCAGCGAACAGTTCCACGTCGCGCGCACTTCCGTTCGCGAGGCAATGCAGGGTCTGGTCTCGCTGGGGGTCATCGAGCGACGAGGCAACCGCTCATACGTAGCCGAACACCTTCCAGAGGTAGTCGTCGACCGGAGCACCGACCGCAAAACCTTCGTCGCCGAACTCTTCGAGACCCGCAGAGTTCTCGAGGTACCAATATTCGAGATCGCCGCCAGCCGGGCCGACGACGAGGCGCGCACCCGCGTCGCCGCGGTCGCCGAACTTTTTGTGGGTGACCTCGACATCGAAGAGTTCAGGCGCCTGGATCGCGAGTTCCACACGACGATCGCCGCAAGCTGCGACAACCCTTTCCTTGTTGAGCTGTATGGCAAGGTGCTAGATCAACTCTTCAAGTCGCATGAGTTCGACGATCTGCTGAGCGATGAGAAGAACCGTCCTGAGGTTCGCCGGATCGTCTCAGACGCGTGCAATGCTCACGAGGCAATCGCCGCCGCGTTTCGTGAAGGTGATCCTGCAGCCATGAAGTCCGCTACCGCGGTACACCTCGCGACTGTTGAGCAGGCGATGCTCGGCAATCTCCTCTGACCCGATCTATCGGACGCGGTTATCTGAGCCGGTTGGTTTCCGACCGGCGTTGGGGGGTAGGGTCCCGGAATTGGCCTGTTGGTCTGACCAAAATTTCGCATAGGGGAACTCATGAACGTCTTCGTCAACAATCCAGCACTCCGTAATGCCTGGTATCCGGTGGCCGAGCCCGCCGACATCACGTCCGATCCGGTCAGTGTCCGGCTGCTCGGGCAAGACCTCGTGCTATGGCGCGGTGAGAGCGACGAGATAATCGCCGCGCCTGACCGCTGCCCGCATCGCGAGGCCCCCCTGTCGATTGGCTGTGTCGCCGAAGGCAGCCTTGTCTGCGCGTATCACGGGTGGAAGTTCGGTAGCGGCGGTCGCTGCGTCGACATCCCCTCTGCGTCGAGTGGTGATGCTGTCATTCCACCTGCAGCGCATCTCCAGGAGTTTCAGGCGCAGGAGCGCTACGGGCTGATCTGGGTCTGCCCCGGAACTCCCCCCGGAGACATCGCGACGATCGCCCAAGACGACGACCCGGCATTCCGCCGAATCAACACAGGCGTTGAGTTCTGGCGTACATCAGCGACCCGAATGGTCGACAACTTCTTGGACCGCAGTCACTTCCCATGGGTCCACACGGGCACTTTTGGTGACGG
>JADWMG010000125.1 GCA_015767405.1 Actinomycetota bacterium | reverse complement strand
ACCAACGGAGTACACGGCAAGGGTAAAGACCTGTTTGGCCGGCGTGGCGAATCACTTGAGATATCGGTTCCGATGGGAACGGTCGCGATGGATCTCTATACGGGAGAACTTCTCGCTGAACTCGTCAACCACGGTGATCGTTGGCTGGCCGCCGCCGGTGGGCGGGGCGGCAGGGGGAACGCGAAGTTCCTGTCGAATAAACGTCGTGCCCCGAGTTTCGCTGAGCAAGGCGAAGTCGGTGAGGAGCGTTGGCTGAAGCTCGAACTCCGGCTGATGGCCGATGTTGCTCTCGTCGGGTTTCCCAATGTCGGCAAGTCCACTTTGATCAGCGTGATTTCAGCTGCCAAGCCGAAGATTGCCAACTACCCATTCACCACTCTGGAACCGAACTTGGGTGTCGTCAGCCTTGATGAGGGCACAGACTTTGTCGTTGCTGACATTCCAGGGCTCATCGAAGGCGCAAGTGAGGGCAAAGGGCTCGGACACCAGTTCCTACGTCACGTCGAACGGGCGCGGGTCCTGTGCCTCATGGTCGACCTAGCGCCGATGGACGGTGTCTCGCCGCAGGAGCAGGAGCGCGTCTTGCTTCAAGAATTGGGTCAATACCAGCCCGAGTTGCTCGACCGGCCGCGCATTGTTGTCGGGACCAAGGCGGATGCGGTTCAGACCGACGAACTCGAGGCAATTGGCTGGGACGGTCCGATCATGTCGGCGGTTACTGGTCAAGGTGTGCCCGACATTGTCGGCCAGATGGCATCGCTTGTTCACGACGCTCGCCAGAGTGTCGAGTACGAAGAGGGTGTCGTTGTGCTGCGACCTGATCCAAGTGGTGCCGCTGTCGAGCGGGTGGCGGATGGTGAGTTCCGGCTACTCGGACGTGACGTCGAGCGCGTCGTCGCGCTCAACGATGTGACTACTCCTGAGGCTCTCTCGTACATCGACTACCGCTTGGAGAGCCTGGGGGTTCCAAGAATGCTGGCCAAGGCCGGTGCCGTCGAGGGCGACATCATCTGGATCGGCGAATTCAGCTTCGACTATCAACCGGGCCTCTGAGGCACCGATGCGTGTCGTAGCGAAGATCGGAACAGCATCGATTACTGACGCTATAGGGGTGATTAACCGCGAGGCATTGGCCAAGCTGTCCGACGAAGTGGCGGGCTTACGTTCCTCTGGCCACGAGGTGATCGTCGTGTCGTCTGGCGCAGTGGCGGCGGGAATCGCTGCTCTCGGCATGACGAGTCGACCGTCGGATATGCAAACGCTGCAGGCGATTTCCGCGGCTGGACAGAGCAGGCTGGTCGAGGCCTACAACATCGAACTTGCCCGCCACGGCCTTGTGGGGGCACAGGTTCTGCTCGACCCTCACGACTTCATCGACCGGACCCAATATCTTCACGCCCGGCGCACGATTGAGCGATTGCTGGATCTCGGTTGTGTGCCAGTGGTCAACGAGAACGACGCGGTCGCAAATGACGAGTTGCGGTACGGCGACAATGACCGGCTGGCGGCACTCGTTGCGAACAACATGAAAGCCGATGTGCTGGTTCTGCTCACCGACATGGATGGGGTGTACACCGCCGATCCCCGCCGAGATCCTTCAGCGGAGCTCGTTCCGCTCGTACGGTCGGCTGATCCAATGCTGGCGATCAGAGCAGATGGGGGCGGCAGCGGCCGTGGGAGTGGTGGCATGGCGAGCAAGTTGATGGCCGCTCGGATTGCGTCGTGGTCGGGAATCCGAAGTGTGATCGCCAGGGCTTCGCGACCCGATGTGCTCACCGGTGCAGTTTCTGATGATCTCGTTGGCACGACGTTCGAGTCGCACTCCAGAATCCTGCCGGCGCGCAAGCTGTGGATCGCCTTCGCCGCTGAGGTCGATGGAACGATCGATGTCGATGCGGGTGCCGAACGGGCTCTGATCGATCGCCCGAACAGCCTGCTGCCAGCGGGAGTGGTCGCGGCGCGCGGCGAGTTCTCCGCTGGGGACACCGTCGAGATCACCGGACCGTCGGGTCGAGCGTTCGCCAGAGGAATGGCAGCCGTCGAGGCTTCTGTTGTCCGGAACTTTCTCGGTCAGCAGACGAGTGAACTTCCGGAGGGAGTGGTGCACGAAGTCGTGCACCGCGATGATCTTGTTGTGCTTCCCGACTGACTTCGAGCCAATTCACGTTTGTAGGTAATTTTTTGGGCGGTATCCGCCGAAAAATTACCTACAAACGGGGTTTAGCGACTCGGGAGTCGCCGCCGGAGGGCGTCGAGCTCTGGGGCCTGTAGCGCAACGAGCACGATGAGGTAGACGATCACTCCGACGACGGTGCCGACAACGACTCGAAGAGCGGCATCAGTTCCGACATTGCCACCGATCTGGTGAGTGACCAACCAAACAGCTTCGCCCATCAGGGCGGCTGCGATGAGCATTCGCCAGATGCTCGTCATGATGCTGCGCACGGAGAACCCTGGGACCTTGTAGCTCAGGATTCGAAGCGACCAGATGGCTCCGACCGTGTATGCGATAGCGAACGCGAGGCCGAGTCCGAGCACGCCAAAGCGATCAACGAGGATGAATGCGAGGATGATGTTGACGCCGTTCTCGAAGACATTGACTACAAATGCCGTGCGGGTGTCTTTGTGCGCGTAGAACCCGCGGAGCACAAACAGGTAGACGGAGAACGCACCGAGCCCGAGAGCTAGACCAGCCATTGCTCGGGAGGTGTTGTAGGCGTTCTCGGCGTTGAAGCTGCCGTGCTGGAGCATCGCTCCGACAATCGGCTGTCGGAGCACGAAGATGCCAACACCGGCGGGAATAGTGAGGAGTGCCGTCATCCGGACTCCGAGCGAGGATTGGTCGATGAACGCGGTGCGATCGTGTCGGGCCACAGCGCGTGACATCTCTGGCTGGAACGTTGTGGCGATGGAGACGGCGAGCAAGCCGTGGGGCAGGACAAAGAAGGTGAACGCCTCGAAGTAGGCGGACGCATCTCCCGAACCGGGGTCAGCGAGGTTACGAATGACGATGAGCGCGATTTGGTTCGCGATCACGAATCCAACGGTCCAGAACGACATCCGCAGGAGCCGACCGACGACTGGGTGGCGGAAGTTCAGGTTGAGTCGGAATGGGAAGCCGGTGCTGATCATGGCCGGAATCAGCACGATCACCATCGAGGCGATGCCGAGCGTCGCCCCGAAACCGAGCGTGAGACGAAGCTGGCTATCCGAGAGTACGTGTTCGAGCTGCCAGTTTGCCGACCCGGCATTGGGCAGCGAAAGAAGTGTCAGGATGATGATCAGGTTGGGAAGAATTGGGCTCCACGCGGCAGCGAAATAGCGCCGGCGCGCGTTCAGGAATGCGTTGGCCAGGCCCACCAATCCGTAGAAGAGGATTTGTATGAGGAAGATTCTTGTGAGCGTCGTGCCCACTGAGCGGAACACGTCCGGGTCAACCGCGTCACTTACCTGAATCGAGTACAGGCGGAAGATCAGGGGTGCGGCCAAGACCGCCACCACGGTGAGGGCCGCCACCAGAACTACTGACACCGAGAGCACGACATTGGTCGATTCGTCGTCGTCATCTTCGATGAACGTGGAGAACAGCGGGACGAGTGTCGCCGAAAGTACGCCGCCGATGAGTAGGTCGTAGACGATGTTCGGAGTCTCGTTACCGAGTTTGTAGGCATCGGCCAGCGCCGTCTGACCCAGAACGTATGCGAGCACGATGACGCGCATCAGGCCCGTGACCCGGGACAACGCTGTGCCGCTGGCAACGACGATGTTGTTACGAAGAAGGCTGCTCACGCGTGTGCGGTCCTCGTAGTTGGCTGCGTCGGCGCGCAGCCATTGTCATCCCGCAGCACCATCTGGTGAAACGCTAGTCCGAATGAGACGACTGGGGTCTGACCCTGTAACGCCAAGGGCCAGGCCCCAACTGTTATAACACCAGGGGCCAGGCCCCAAACGTTACGTTGCTTCCCAAACTATGAGCGGGTGACGATTACAGCGGGTGCGGGCGCGATCAGGTTCCGGGAGTGAGCGAAGTTCCGCCAATACAGGTTCTACGACCTTCGTCCAGGTCGATGCGTCCACGTCGAAGAGTGACGAATATTCGCGTCTCTCGATCATTCCGGCCTGTTTGGCTGCCGAGTCTTCAAATTCGTTCCAACTGGTGAATCCGTCGTGAAGAATGCGGAGCGACGGCGGAGCATCTTCCAGGATTGGATCGCGTCCGCGGGTTATCCGTCGGAGTTGTCTGAGGCCGGTCGTGATGCCTGCAATCTCGTCGCTGGGGTGGTCGTCAGCAACGGACAAGACGGTAATAACCCGGCCGCCCGGCCGGGTGACCCGTGCAGCTTCGCGGAGGGTGTGCGTCGGATCGGCGACGAGTTGAAGTACCCAAACAAGGATTGTCGTGTCGATGCAGTTGTCGGGGAGCGGCAGGTGATCGACGTCGGCGGCGGCGACCCGCTGGCCCACGCGTTCGACCGCAGCGTGCATCATCGAGAGACTGAGGTCGAATCCGATTGCATCAAAGCCATGGCGGCGCAGCCCGACTGCGATCACGCCGGTTCCGATGCCGAGTTCCGCTACACGAGAGCCACGTATCCACGGCGAGATGTCGTCTGCGAAGTTGTTGCCTCGGCGCTGACCTCCCCGAGTCTCGTCGTAAATGCCGGCCACACGATCGAACGATGTTCCCGGCATGAGCGTACGGTAGCGCGGCACTAACAACCGCCGCCCGGACCTAACGTTTGAGGTCAGGCACCAATCGTTACGTTCCGGTTGACCCATGGGTCAAGTCGGCCAGTAGCCTGCGTGTCCATGACGATGTCTCCTCCCAGCACGGATGCTGGTGCCCCCACGACCGGTGACCCCACAGAGCGCTTCGAGAGCGTGCAAGGGGTCCGTGATGCCCTGCGCGACGTGCACTATCTCGCAGATGACGGGATCGCCAGCGTGGCGTATCTGGCCGACAAGCTCGGAAAGCCGATCCTCGTCGAGGGCCCTGCCGGAACCGGCAAGACGCAGCTGGCGAAGTCGATCGCGGAAATCACGGGTGCCCGCCTGATCCGCCTGCAGTGCTACGAGGGGCTGGACGAGTCCAAAGCATTGTTCGAGTGGAACTACAAAAAGCAACTCCTGCGCATCCAGACCGAGCGCGGCGCCGAGGGTAACGAAGACTGGACCGACGTCAAAGACGACATCTTCTCCGACGAATTCCTGCTCACGCGCCCGCTACTCGAGGCCATCACCGCCACCGACCCTGTGGTACTGCTCATCGACGAAGTCGATCGTGTGGAAGTCGAAACCGAAGCACTGTTGCTCGAAATTCTGTCCGACTATCAGGTGTCGATTCCAGAGCTCGGCACGATCGCGGCTACACAAATTCCGCTCGTCTTCCTCACGTCCAACAACACTCGTGAGCTGTCAGAAGCGTTGAAGCGCCGGTGCCTCTACCTGCATATCGACTACCCGCAGCTGGAACGCGAGAAAGAGATCGTGCTCGCAAAGGTGCCAGAAATCACGGAGCATCTTGCCGATCAGGTTGCGCGGGTCGTGCGGTCGATCCGCCAACTCGACCTGAAGAAGTCACCGAGTGTGTCGGAGACCCTTGATTGGGCGCGGACGTTGTTGCTGCTCAACATCGAGACGATCGACGAGCAGGTCGCCAAAGACACCCTGAACGTTCTGCTCAAGTACCAGACCGACATTGCCAAGGCTGCAAAGGAGCTGTCGGTCGACGACTGATCGTTGACTTCTTCGCGATGCTCGAACTTCTGAATGGTTTTGTCGTAGAACTGCGTAATGCTGGTCTGCCGGTGAGCCTCACCGAGAACCTCGATGCGATGGAAGCGGTGCAACACATACCGCTAGAAGATCGAGAGGCGTTCAAATACGCACTCGGGGCGACCCTCATCAAGAATCACGCGCATTGGCGCAGCTTCGAGACTGTTTTCGAGGTCTATTTCAGTATGCGCGGGCCCGAGTACAAGCTGGTCGAAGACGATGACGACACCGATATCGACGATCTGTGGCGTGAGCTGCAAGAGCAGGCCAAACAGGAGGGTCAGGGGGGTGCCGGTGGGCTTGACAGCCTGACGCCCGAAGAGATTGCTCAGATGCTCATGTCGGCGTTGATGAACGGTGACCAGGGCATGATGCGGGCGATGGCCAAGCAGTCTGTGCAGCGATTCGCCGGAATGGAGCCTGGTCGCCCGGTCGGTGGCACCTACTACCTGTACCGAACGCTGCGGAACCTCGACCTTGACAGCATGCTCGACAAGCTGATGGACGCTACCCGCGAAGAGGTCGACGGTGACTTGACCGCACTCGAAGAGCGGTTGGAACGCGAAGAGTACGAAGACCGAATCGAGAAGTTCAAGGGGGAGATCGAGGCAGAGATCCGGCGTCGGTTGGTGGCCGATCGTGGTGCCGAGGCGATGGCCAAAACGCTGCGCAAGCCTCTGCCAGAAGATGTCGAGTTCATGCACGCTTCGCGTGACGAGATGGTGGCGTTGAAGAAGTCGCTGTATCCGCTCACGCGCAAGTTGGCGGCGCGACTCGCCCGCAAGCGCAAGCACGGCCGCAAGGGCCCGCTCGACTTCCGAAACACGGTTCGCCATTCGCTGAGCTACGGCGGCGTCCCAGCCGAACCGAAGTTCAAGTACCCCCGTCCCGCGAAGCCGGAATTGATCGTAGTTGCTGACATATCCGGCTCTGTGGCGGCATTCGCTCGATTCACACTGATGCTCGTGTACGCGATCCAGAACCAGTTCTCCAAGGTTCGGTCATTCGTGTTCATCGACGGCATCGATGAGGTCACCGACTACTTCAAGGCAACCGAAGACATCACTGAAGCGATCCACCGTGTGAACACCGAGGCCGACGTGGTTTGGGTGGACGGACACTCTGACTATGGCCATGCGTTCGAGGTCTTCTGGGAACGGTACGGCAAAGAAGTCGGTCCCAAGTCGACCGTGTTGCTACTCGGCGATGCCCGGAACAACTATCACGCCAGCCAGAGCTGGGTCGTGAAAGAGATCCGCCAGAAGGCACGCCACGTGTACTGGCTGAACCCGGAGCCGCGTAGCTATTGGAACACCGGCGATTCGATCGTCGGCGAGTACGGCACCCATACCGACGGTGTCTACGAGTGTCGCAACCTCCGCCAACTCGAATCCTTCGTCGACAAACTCGCCTAACCCAATCCGAAAAATGCCTGGATTCATTCACCCAGCGCATTATCTGAGGCACATTTTGGAGGAAGGCGAGCTCCCCAATGCAAAATCTTGCGGAAATCGGACTGTCAGCGTTCAGATTCCGCAAGATT
>JADWMG010000124.1 GCA_015767405.1 Actinomycetota bacterium | reverse complement strand
TCTCGAACAACGCCTATCAGATGACCGGCCCGCCCGACTTTGGACGCCGGTTCCGGCTGGATTCGGGGAAACTCGGGATCTCCGCGGTCACGAACCTGACGCCGGTGATCGACATCGGTGCCGAGTTGCTCAACCAGTCCGGTGGCCACCAGAGCTGGGAGACCAAGACCTATCGCCTCGAGTCAAACGACAACATCCTCGCTGGCGTCGACGGTGAAGCGATACAGTTCGAATCTCCGCTTGAGGTCTCGATCCAGCGCCGAGCCCTCACGGTGTTGGTTCCATCGGGGACCAAGCCGGGATTCGTGCCTCCGAGACAGACTGTCGCTGCGAAAGTGCTCGATATCGCCTCGCTCGGTGGCGAAGTAGAATGGTGAGCGAGAACATCACCAGCGACGCGCCGACCGAATCCGACGACGGGGTGCTCGACGAACTCCAAGCGCTCGACCGGGCGGTCTATGTCGCGATCGCCGACACACCGACTCCGCTGCTGGACAAGTCGATCCGGCATCTCTCTGATGCCGCCAACTACTCCAAGATATGGATCGGCATAGCCGCTGGTCTGGCAACTGTGGGCGGACCGACCGGGCGCCGTGCCGCGGTCACCGGCCTCATTTCAATCGGCGCCGCATCGATGATCGTCAATCAGGGAGTGAAGCGAGTTGCCCACCGGGCGCGCCCCGACCGCGACACAGACACCTTGCCCGACGCCCGCGAGGCGAAGATGCCTGAATCGACGTCGTTCCCCTCCGGCCACTCGGCCTCCGGATTCGCGTTCGCTACAGCAGTGGGGACCCAGCTTCCGTTGACGGGGGCTGCCCTCAGGTTCCTCGCCGGCGCAGTTGCCTACTCACGCGTTCATACCGGCGTGCACTACCCGGGAGACGTGGTGATCGGGTCACTGGTCGGCTCCAGCATCGGTGGAGTCATCGGCGAGATTGCCCAACGCCGAATCGGGTGAAGGTTCGAAAATGACAATCGCTGTTTCTCCGGATCGCCGCGCCGCGTACGCGTCGAGGTTCTTGTCGAGTTCACGCCAACGATCCCAGAGCCGCTCACGTTCATCGCCATCTGCGGCACGAGCTTTGACGGAACGTCGCCCATCGGCAAGATCGATGGTGACGTCGGGGCACGCCTGAACGTTGAGCCACCACGCTGGCTCACCATCACCCCAGCCGTTCATCGCCATCGTGATCACGTTCGGACCATCCTCGAAATACCCGAGGATCACGCTGCGTTCCTGCCCGGAGCGACGCCCGGTTGTCGACAGACGCATCATGCCCCAACGGCCATTCTTGGCTCGTCTCAATCCGGCCCGCCCACCTGAAACTCGGTACAAGTATCGGTGCATGGTCCAGAACGTGCGGATGAACCAACGCGGTGGGAGTCGAGCTCGACCAGTTTGCTTTTCTGACATCGAATTCACCTCCGTGCCTTCGTTTCAAGGTTACCCAATAGGTGAAGATCGGGGAGACGGCGCCTTGCGTGGCTGGGGATTTCGGGTCTCTTGAACTCTCCTTACACTTCTTCTTACCCTTCGTCGCCACGATCTCTCGCATGAAACGCTCAACCTCCCAAATCGCGATCTTCGCTGCGGTGTTCGCCCTGTTGGTCGCCGCATGCGGCTCGTCCGACGAGTCGCCGATCTCCGACCAGGAAACCGCGACGTCGTCGGTAGGCACTGCGACGGACATCGAGACGGACACCACCGATGTGGCCGCCCCGAGCACCGAAGAGCCTTCGACCGACACCGATGTTGAACCGGCGATACCGCCACCGGGCGCCCCGGGACCTGGCGGGGGCGACGCGATGGCCTCAGCCGATGTTCCAGCCGCGGCGCTCGATGCGGCGGCGACGGGCACCGATATCACAGACGCGATACTGACGTCGCAGTCCCTTGACTGTGCCGACTACGCAGACACCTACTCCTCCGACGTGGTCGACCTGAGCCAAGACACAGAGTACGAGGGCGGGACCTCGATCACCGTCACCGACGTAGGGTGCCTGCTGGAATCGAACAACATCCCAAACCACGACTTCGCCGACGAGACCTCGGCCTTCGCCACCCTCACGTCACCCAACGGTCTCACCGTCACGATTCCGGCGAACCCTGGTGCCGCCGATCAAACGACGTCTTTGTCGCAGCGTTCGTACAACGCGGTGATGCTCAACGGTGTCGTGCTCGACCTCTTGTCGGCAGGGTGTTACGACCCCGACTCACCGAATGCCGATGCTGACGGCAACACCGC
The DNA here is from genome assembly GCA_015767405.1 of Actinomycetota bacterium. GTDB lineage: Bacteria > Actinomycetota > Acidimicrobiia > Acidimicrobiales > Ilumatobacteraceae > Sva-07. The sequence goes on along the minus strand of JADWMG010000124.1, from coordinate 7,388 downwards.
GATCGGCTGCAACGAGGACAACCCGTGGCTGCTTGATCCGCTGGGCACCGACCACAAGTTCGGCGCTGATGAACACAACGCTCACACTCAGCCCGACGGCCGATACCACTACCACGCGTCACCCAACGCCCTGTACGAGGACACTCCAACCGAGGGCGGTTCGCCAGTGATCGGCTTCGCCGCCGACGGATTCCCCGTCTACGGACCCTACTTCGTCGACACCGGCACCGGAGAGGTGCGCGAGGCGATCTCCGGCTACACGCTCAAGCAGGGGGAAAGGCCATCAGGTGACGGCGAGCCCGGTGGGACCTACACCGGTATCTACAACAACGACTACGAGTTCAGCGGCACCGGTGACCTCGACGAGTGCAACGGCATGACGATCGACGGGAACTACGGCTACTACGTCACGAACGCCTATCCGTGGGTGATGAAGTGCTTCACCGGCACGCCCGATCCGTCGTTCGCGAAGTGAGGCTCGCCATGGGTAAACGTCTCTTCCTGAGTGCACTTGTCGCCAGCCTGGCACTTGCCGCATGTTCGACCTCCGACGAGTCTGACAGCGGCACGATCAGTACTGGGAGCACCAGCGCCACAACGTCGGGCGCCATGGCTGCGACGACCACAGACGACACAACGGTCGACAGCGTCGCCGACACTACGACGAATGTTGACGACGGGGCCGCCGCTGAATCTGAGCCCGACGCAGCAGCGTCGGAGTCCGATGGATCGACCACCACGTTCGAAGTCGACGTGTGGGCCGACAACTGGATGGCGGTCTACATCAACGGCGAACTCATCGGCGAGGACTCGGTGCCGATCACCACTGAACGCTCCTTCAACGCTGAGACCTTCACCTTCGAAGCATCCACGCCGTTCACCATCGCTATCGAGACAAAGGACTTCAAAGAGACCGACTCTGGCCTCGAATACATCGGCCAGCAGAACCAGCAGATGGGCGACGGCGGAATCATTGCCCAGGTCACCAACCTGTCCACCGGACAGATCGTTGCCGGCACGAATTCGGACTGGTCCATCCTGGTTGTCCACCAGGCGCCGCTCAACACCGACTGCGAAGACGACCCCGACCCCGACAGCACCTGTGAGTTCCTCATCCTCGAGACGCCGGCCAACTGGACGTCGGCAGACTTCGACGACAGCAGCTGGCAGAACGCCACCGAATGGAGCGCCGCCGACGTCTCTCCAAAGGACGGCTATGACGAAATCCGTTGGGACTCTTCAGCTCAACTCGTCTGGGGCGCCGATCTCGAAGTCGACAACACGGTCCTGCTCCGCTCCACGATTTCGTGACCATCGAACGATGACACGTGCCCAGGGCTTGGAGTCTTGTAACGAAGAAGCCCCGGTGGCCATCTACCAGGGGCTTTGATAGTGGAGCTAGTGCCGACCGCTGAATCGAGTGGCGAGCTAGTCGGGTAGCAGACCAGCCTGCCGCCAGAGCTCTCTTGCCTCAGTGGTCATCAAGCCGAGTTCCTCACACAGATCCCGCACCTTGGCCAGGGACGCAACGACGACATGACGATGTACCGGGTTGTTGGTGAACGCCTCGTCGATCACGTCTTGCGGAATGTCGTACGTGGTGATGATGTGTTCTGGTGGCTGCATCATCCGCTTCGACATCTCACCGAGGATGACCGGCACCGCGAGGCTCATCTCGGTACGCCTCTCGTCGTTGAGCTTAGGCACATTGAGGCGAAGGTATGACCGGGCGAAGGCCACGTGTCGGGCCTCTTCAACGATGTGAATCTGAGAAATGCGCTGAATCAATGGTGGCCGCGTAGACCCCTTGCGATGGTCTTCGCGCTGCACGTAGTCGATCGGATCCTCACCACCTAGTGCGTAGATGAAGAGCATCTCGGGAAACGTGGTTCCGAATTCGGCCACTCCGCTCGAACCCTGCACGAACTCGTCGTCCACAACGGGTACCGGCATGCCGGACCTATTCACGAATTCCTGGAACATCAGGGAGTGGTGTGCCTCCTCGATGACCTCGTGATAGGCGAACCGGTACTCCAGAGAATTATGTGGTTGTGTTGCGGCAAATCGAAGCAGCCCGCGACTGAGGATGCCCTCGAAGATCCGGCCGGTGTAGCAGAACCCCGCACTCAGATTGAGACCGATACGTGAACGTATGCCCGCCGGCTGGGACTGGTACCAGCCAGTGGCTCCCAGTGGATGATCTTCGGAAAGCTCCCATCGCGAGTCATCCGGGTCGACCCGCATTTCGGGATCATCCCAAGCGATATCGCGATAGGCCTCGAACCGCCGGGTCACCGACGCGGCGCATATGCGTTTCAACAGTTCCTGATACTCAGCTTCAGGATCGGGACCAACCCCTAAGGAATCCTCATCCGGCGGGGTGAAGTTCTGCTCCAAGATCACGTTGCCCTGGGTCGACATGGGGTCCACCTTTCGCCACAAAACAATTCGTCATGCATCTATTGCTGCACGAGTCGGCACTTGGTGCGCTGGCACCGGCTCAAGTTTCGGGGGGTGGACCCCGCGATCCTAGAGGCGATAGTCCCAAGCGTGATTTCGGACCCAACGCTGCTGCGAGCACTGAGTCGTAGCATCCATAGGCACACCCAGATTGACCAATCGAGTGGGCGGGGGCTCAGCGCCCCGCTCATCGCCGGTCAGAAGGCCCACTGATCAGAGCGCGCGACAGGTGTACTGTCCGGGCGTGCCTGGAAGTCTCTTTCCCGACGGTCGGGACGGCGCAGCGAGGCTCAGACACCTGTTCGAAGCAGGTTCGCTCGTCGTAGCGCCGGGTTGTTACGACGCATTGTCGGCTCGTGTCATCGAACGTTCGGGCCACTCGGCGGCCTTCATCAGCGGTTTTGCGGTTGCCGGGAGCCGTCTAGGTTTGCCCGATGTCGGGCTGATGAGCTACGGCGAAGCTCTCGATCAGGCTCGGCTGATTTGTGCGGCCACGTCGCTTCCAGTGATCGGAGACGCCGATACGGGCTATGGAAACTCAGTCAATGCCCAGCGCACCCTGTTGGGCTTCGCTCAGGCTGGCGTGGCCTGCGTGATGGTTGAAGACCAGCAATGGCCCAAGCAGTGTGGCCATACCGCAGGGAAAAAGGTTGTCGGTCGTGCTGAGGCAGTCGCTCGTGTCCGGGCGATGGTCGAGGCCCGTTCTGAACACGGTCTCGACGTGCTCATCATGGCCCGGACCGACGCAGTCGCTGCTGAGAGCTTCGACGAGGCGCTGTGGCGGGCGTCGGCGTTTGCAGACGAAGGGGTGGACCTGACATTCGTCGAGGCACCTGAGACCCGCACGCAAATGGAACGGTATTGCCGCGAGGTCCCTGGTTGGAAGACTGCGAACCTGGTCGAAGACGGACAGACACCATGGCTCGAGCCTGACGATCTACGCGAAATCGGCTACTCCCTCGCTATCTACCCACTTTCTTTGATGCTGCGAAGCATCTCGGCGATGGAGGTAGCCGCCGAGCGGATCGGGCGCGACGACGAGACGCGGGTCAAGTTTGATCATGCGCGCGACGTCTTTGGCTGGCCTGACTACGAGATGCGAGTTAAACGCCTCGAGGGAGGCGATGTCTAGTGTCGTTCCGCCAAACATCGAGGAGAAGCAATGCCGCGACTACATGAAGTGCCAGCCGCCGAAGCACATGAGCAGGCCCAACTGGTCTACCGATTGCTTTTTGGTGATCGAGATCCGGTGGTCGAGCCCGGCACAGAAACGGGGACCCGCGGCGATTGGTGGACCGTTACTGCTGGAGTACCCGACTGTTTCGACCACATAGTCGCCGGCTTCAGTTTCTACCGAAGCTCAAATCGGGTCTTGGAGCCGCAACTACGCGAACTCGGCCAGACGAGGGCCGGATATGTCGTCGGGAGCCAGTTTGTATTCTCCCAACACTGCAAGGCCTGTCGCGAAGTCGGGCTAAGCGAGGACCAGATCGTGGCGATTCCTGCGTGGGCAGTCGCCGAATGCTTTTCTCCGATCCAGCGTGCGGTGCTCGCCTACACCGACGCGTTGGTGCTCGAGCGAGGTCGCGTGCCCGATGGAGTGTTCAACGCGCTGAGGGCGGACCTCAGCGATGCGGAGATCCTTGAGCTCACCTACATCACATGCACCTACGCAATGCACGCAACCATGAGTAAAGCACTGCGTCTGGAATACGACGATGTTGACGACCCCATTGCAGAAGTGCGGGCGCCTGAGGAGTCGACATACGATCCAATGGCCGTAGTTGACGACCGGCGCTCCTAACAAATCAATCTGACTTAGCCAGAGGGAACTGCAACACTCGGCAGACGGGGGGTGTCGGTATCTGGTGAAGCGCCCACTGGAACGGCCAGGCTGGTTTCCCTCCCAGTCGGTCGAGGATCGGCAACGAACCAGAACCGTTGCCGGCACGAGCGCGTAGGAACCCAAGGATCCGACCGGGCTGGGCGGCGGCTATCGTGAAGCCGTCGTGGTAACACCGAGCCCATTCGAGGCGAAATGAAAAGCTGGTCGCGTTCCGTCGTCAGCTACCCGCCCACGTGGATCGCGGTCGTGCTGCTCGCTGCCACGGTGTGGTTAGTGCTGACGATCATCGACCCCTCGGGCATGTTCGTCGCGATCCTGATCGTGCTGGCGCTCCTGGCCATCATCGCGTGGCCGTTCACGATGTCAGCCTCCGGAACTCTCGCCAAGCTCCAGTTCGAGATTCCGCGGGTCGAAGAAGTTGATCAGGAGGAGATTGCCGCGCTGCGTGCCCAACTCGAACCCTTGGACGACAGTCAGCCCACCGAACAACTCGATGCGCTGCTACAGAAGCGTCAGAGCCTGATCAACGTGCTGCAGCGTCGGCTCGATGCCGGCGAGCTCACGTACGCCCGGTACCTCTCCACGTCACAGCAGGTGTTCAGCTCGGCGCTCGGCAACCTGCACGAGGTTGCCGTCGCCAACGAGAGCATCAGCACGATCAACGAGACCTACATCGACCGTCGCCTCGCTGAACTGGCCGACGACGACAGTGACGTGGAATCAGCCGAGCGCGAGCGCGCCACCCTCGAACGGCTCTCGACCGCACCACTACTGCCCTCGCTGACGTCCCGATCGGCAAGAAGCCCGAAGACGCTGATGCGGCAATGGCTGCACTCGAAGAGCTCGCCGATCGTGCCGTCAAGTACGCATGAACCATCACCGACCGAAAGGCCAACTCGCATGACCCACACAGACCCAGCAGCGGCTGGCGCCTCCACGCCGACGCTCAACCTTGCCCTGGATGTCCAAGAAGCCAAGGCCGAACTCGCACTACCAGAGCCCGAACCGACCGACGAGTTACGTTCGCAGGCCGACGCACAGGTCGAGCAACTACTGTCGATCGATCCCACCGACGAGGATGCGCGCAAAGCCGCACGTGAGGCCGTCGACTCGATGGGGCGCGACCTCCAGACCCGCTCGGCTGGACGGAGCCGGATGTTGCAGGCTCCGCTCAAGGAAATCTCGCACAACAGCGAGGACGGCGGAGAGGTTGCCAAATCACTCTCGGATCTGCGTATAGAAGTCGAGAAGCTCGATCCATCGGGTCTCGATACCGAGGCAGGTTGGTTCACTCGCGCGATCGGCAAGATCCCCGGAGTCGGCACCCCCTTGAAGCGCTATTTCATGCGATATGAGAGTTCGCAGACGCAGATCGATGCGATTGTTGTCTCGCTGGAGAAGGGGCGCGATCAGCTCAAGCGCGACAACGTGACGCTCGGTGACGATCAGAAGGCGATGCGTGAACTCACCCATCTGCTCACCGATCAGATCGCCCTCGCTCAGGCACTTGATGCGTCGGTGGTCGACAAACTGGCCACCGAGATCACTGCTGACGATCCTCGTCGCCAGTTCGTGGAGGAAGACATTCTCTTCGGGTTGCGTCAACGGACCCTCGATCTCCAGCAGCAACTCGCCGTCAATCAGCAGGGTGTACTGGCTATCGAGATCATCATCCGGAACAACCGCGAGTTGATCCGCGGCGTTGATCGTGCGATCGACGTGACCATCAGCGCGCTGCAAGTGGCAGTGACCGTGGCGCTCGCCCTCGCGCACCAGAAGATCGTCCTCGACAAGATCCAGGCGATCAACACCACTACCTCCACGATGATTGCGGGCACCGCCGAGCGGCTCAAGACACAGGGCACCGAGATCCACCAGCAGGCATCGAGCACGATGCTCGACATGGAAGCTCTGCGGTCGGCATTCGCCGATATCGACACCGCCCTCGACGAAATTTCCCGCTTTCGGCGTGAGGCTCTGCCGACGATGGCGGGCACGATCCTCGAACTCGACACTCTCACCGCTGAAAGTGAGCAGACAATCGAGAACATGGAGCGCGGGCGCACGGCGGCCACAAGTATCGAAGAATCGGGTGGCACCATCGACGTCGGCGAGATCACGGCCAAGGAGACCGAGTGACGGTGCCCCGAGCCCGCCGTTCTGTCCGGCTAGCGCTTGTCGCCGGAGCGCTGGCGATACTCGCTGCGGCTTGCGGTACCAGCGAAAGCAGCGAGCCACTCGACCAGGCAGAGGCACAGGACCGTCTCGACGAACTGGCCGACGACATCAACTGGGTCGACGATCCGGTCACCCGTAGCGCGTCGATTCCGCCCCCGACGGGCGCGAACCTTGCCGACACGCTGCCTGATATCGACGAGTTCCCGATCGTCGTGTCGGCGGCTGCCGGAACAGAATCGGTCGAGGTTTGGTCGTCGACCGAGAAATCTGGCACCGGCACCGATGGCTGGATGACCGAGGTCGCTCAGGCATTCAACGACGAGGGCATCACACTCGCCGACGGCACACCCGTGGGCGTCGACCTACGTGCCATTGCGTCAGGGACCGGCTTCCAGTACATCGCCCGTGGTGAGGACCTACCTGACGCGTACACGCCTTCGAGTCAACTGTGGATCGAGATGGCGAGCGAGTTCCAGAAAATGACCGAGATCCGCAACCAGACCGTTTCCAACGTGGCGGGCATCGTGATGAAGAACGAAACCGCCGAGGAACTGCGGGCCAAGTACGGCGAACTGACGGCCGCGAACCTCGTCGATGCTGTGATCGCCGGCGATCTAGTGATGGGCTATACCGATCCGTTCGCGTCGAGTACTGGACTGAACTTTCTGCTGACCGTGCTCGACTCAATTGCTGAAGGAGACCCGGCTCGGTTGACGTCACCTGACGTTGCGAGCGTGTTCGAACAGTTCCAGCGCCAGGTGCCGTTCGTGGCGCTGACAACATTGCAGATGCGCGACTCCGTAGAGAACGACACCGGCACCCTCGACACGTTCGTGATGGAGTGGCAGACGTTCACGAACACCGAGTCACTCCAGTCGGGCTTCGAGTTCATTCCGTTCGGCGT
>JADWMG010000381.1 GCA_015767405.1 Actinomycetota bacterium | reverse complement strand
CGGCTGCCAGCTTTTCGGCCACCTTCATCGCTGTGGGCATAACCTCGTCGGCCGGAACGGCCTTCGACACGAGTCCTATTCGCTCCGCCTCGCGCCCGTCGAGGAAGTCAGCAGTCAGGAGGTAGTACTTCGCCTTGGCCATGCCGCAGAGCAGGGGCCAAATCGCAACTGCATGATCGCCTGCGCCCACGCCGATGCGTATATGACCGTCAGTGAGACGCGCGTCTTCGTTGATAACACTGACGTCGGCCATCAATGCGACGGCCAGTCCGGCACCGACCGCTACTCCGTTGATCGCCGAGACCACCGGTGTATCGCAGTCGATCATTGTGCGCACGATGTCGCCTGCCTCTTTCATCACCCGCATGGTTTGCGCGTAGTCACCGACCTGTTCGGTGATCCAGTCCATATCTCCTCCAGCGGAGAATGCTGATCCTGCGCCGGTGACGACGACTGCGCGCACAGACGTGTCGTCATTGATGGTTCGGAAGACCTTCGAAAGCTGAAGATGCATGTCGGCGCCGGTCGCGTTGAGCCGTTCAGGATCATCCAGCGTGATCAGCAAGACACCGTCGCTCGGGCGTTCGAATTTCAGATGGGTGTACGCGGCGTAGGTGTCGTCAGTTGATTCCAGATCGGTCATGAACCGAACCCTACGAGATCGGGGGCATAGGCAGAAGTGGCCGTGCAGCGGTGCTCAGTCGATAACGAGGCGTGCCTCGATCTCGCCGTCCTCGACCTTGCCGGTAGCCACGAATCCGCGTCCCAGATACAGCGGGGCAGGTGAGCCACGGCCGGGAGTCCATGAAACCAGCAGCGAATCGGCGCCCCAGACGCGACACTGATCGATGACGCTTTCGAGCGCGCTGGCCCCGATTCCACGTCGCTGATGTAGCCGATCAATGACGAACCGCCAGAGGTAGGGCTCGACGTGGACGTCGTTGGCAAGTGCCAACATGACGAATCCGACGATTTCGTCACCGGCTTGAATAGCTCGATACCAAGGCTCCACCAGACGTCCGTCGACCATCGGAGGGACGAGGGCATCTGCCAGCGACTTCGTGACGGGCGATACGAACTTTCGTTGAGACTGATGCGTAACGAGACGGTTCACGGCAGCGGCGTTCTCGCTCGTCACCTCGATCAGGTCAACATGGCCGGGTGGAGTTCGCGGTCTTGTTCGCCACGTTTCCCAACCTTCTCGCGTGATGCCGTAGATCAGGTCGTCTGTGTTCTCGTCGCCGACCCAATAAGACAGACGGGTTCGCCCTTCGAACTCGAACCCCGTCCGCTCGAGCACCATCGCCGACCCGGAGTTTTCGGGATGCAACATCGCCCCTATCCGCGAGATTCCGAATCCGTCGAACAGCCGCTCGACAAGTGCGGTCAGTGCCTCGGTCGCGTAGCCGTGCCCCCATGCTGAGCGGGCGAGCGTGTAACCAACTTCTGCGGAACGACCCTCCCATCCCAGCTTGAAGACGATGTCGCCGAGGATCTTGGAATCATCGGCGCCCACGATTGTGAGCATCCACCATTCGTCCGGTTGAGGGTCTTCTCGCTGCACGATTTCGGAAACCAAGTCGCGGGCGCGTTCAATCGGGTATGGCGGCTCCCAACTTTGGAGTTCGGCCACCTCTGGATCACTTCGACGTGCTGCCACTGCCTCAGCATCTTCGGCCACAGCGGTTCGTAGCAGAAGTCGATCGGTTCGGATCGGTGCAAACGACACCCAGGGCGGCCGATCGAGCTCGGGAGCCGTCAGCTGTCGTGAACCAAGGCCACGATGCTGTCGGTGTCGAGACCGTACCGAGCGTGGATGTTGGCTGACTTGGGGTCGTGAGGAAGGAACTTTGTGGGCAGCCCAAGAACTTGAACACGAGTTGACGAGTCGAGAGCACAGATCTCATCGGCAATAGCCAGGCCTATCCCGCCATCGCGAATGCCGTCCTCGATGGTGATGACATGGTCGTGAAGCACCGCATCAGCGATCATCTCAGAGTCGAGCGGGGCACAGCAGCGGGCATCCCACACCGTGACCTCGACACCTTCTTCGGCGAGCACGTCGGCGGCTTTCTCGGCCGACTCGAGCATCTTGCCGATCGCGATGATGCAGACGGCGGAACCCGACCTCGACTTGCGGGCCGACAACCCAGATCCGACCTCGTGCTCGCCGACCA
>JADWMG010000021.1 GCA_015767405.1 Actinomycetota bacterium | reverse complement strand
TTGGTCGGATGCACCGCCGGGATGAGCCGCTTTCTTCCTGCGGCCGCCGGGGTCGGAACGCTGCTCATCCAAACACACATCAGCTACGCGTACATCCTCGTGTTCTTGATCGGAACATCGTTGGCCACTCTGTGGTGGCTGCACCGGCCGATTGATTGGCGACAGCTCCCAGGCAGCCTGCGATCGCGAGTAAGCGTGGTCACACTTGCCGTATTGGTGGTCCTCTGGGCACACCCCCTCTACGAGCAATTCTTCGGCGAGGGCCAAGGCAACCTCTCGAGGCTCGTGTCGAATTCCTCAGGGGGGTCGCTCACGCTCGGCCTGACCGACGCCACGAAAATCACGAGTTCGATCATGGCGCTGCCGTGGTGGTGGACACGCCTTGGCTACTCCACGACCGTGCCCGATACGCCGCTGACGCTCTCCGACGACGGTGCCGCACTTCACCTCAGCGGTGGGCTGCCGGGCTTCTTCGTCGCCTTCTTGGCCCTCGTCGTGATCACCGTCGGACTCGGGTTGCTTACGCGATCCGCACATGGTCGCGGGTCGGCCCTCCAGACATCTGCGGGTGTATTGGCAACAGTGGCCTCCCCGGCCGTGGTTACCTCGCTCAGCCTGTTGACGATCGGGCCGGTTGGTCTCTCAGCGCATCACGTTCGCTGGGTTTGGTCGCTGTCGGTCTTTGTCACATTCGTAGCGGTGTGGCTCGGCGCTGAGCTCTGGTCAGCGACCCGGGACAGGGCAGAAACTCGCTGGTTGACGCCGGCCGCCATTGTCATGACAGTCGTTCTGTCGCTGCTCAACCTTGCCTATGTTGCCCATCCGGAGGGGCCCGTAACGGACTATTCCGCAATGCCTGCCATGCGGCGCGTGTTTCCGGCAATCGGAGTGCTGGCAGATCACGACCCGGTTCTTTATGACACCTCGAACCTGCGTGTCTTCGAGCCATACAGCTCCACCATGATGATGCGCATGCAAGAGCTTGGGGTCGAGTTCCGCGTTGCTGATGAGATCTGGGTTCGCCAGCTCGGCAACAACCGTCGAGCCAATGGCGCAGAGACGACCGTCGTTTTTCAACTCGAAGGGATCGAGGCACTGAACTATGGCGGCCCGGCATGCACAATCGCTCTGACCAGCGCCCTCAGCGTGCCTGCCGAAAACGCGGCCCGTACCAACGCTGAGTTGTTCGCCGCGGAATTGGTGGATGGCGCCATCACCATCGACGAGGCGATGCTCACCGAGGATGACCCGATCGATCAGCTGGGTGCAGCCCAAGAGGGCGATCGCGATGCTGCTTGGTTGCTTGTGATCGACGGGACGCTGTCCCGTTGGGTCACCGATGGAATTGCAGCTTCGCCGAACACGAATCTGGCAACCGAACTAGACGAGATCTTCAACTGGATGCTCACGAGCTACGGGCTGTTCGCAGAAGGCCCCTGGGACTGCTCTAATCCTTGATCAAGCCGTCTCGGCGTAGAACTCGGCCGGAACGATAAATACCGCTGTCACCTGACCCAGTTCGAGCATTCGATTGACCAGCTTCTGCAGTGCCGGTGGCACAGCCGGGTCGAGCTGAACTCCGAAGAGATTGAAGTCGACCGACGTCACGAGGCTGTCGTACAGCTCGTTGTCGAGACCGAGTTCCTCCAGCCCAACGAGCAACTCGTGACGGAGCTCGCCGTATTCCTCGATTTCATCAGGCGTACGTGGCTCGAACGTCGCAACTTCCACTGCACTTGGTTCTGCCCGCCACTGTGGCAGGTATGCGCCGGTGACCAATTGCACGACCGCTGTCGCATCTTCGACGTCGATCACACGATGTTCCGTGACTGGCACCCTCCAGGCGAAAGGTGCTCCTGCATCGAATCCGCGGCGCTCCAGCTCGCTGATCAATCCGTAACCCTGCGATCCGAAGAAGTAGGCGTCGTTCCACAGCACCGAATAGTTGCCATCTACTCCCTCCGCCGCCCCGACGCCGTCGCGCAGTGCAGCAGCGGTTGGTTCGACCACCGCGCCAAGAGATCGAGACAGCCTCGGTTCTGGCACGTCGACCTTGACCGCTCCGACAACAAGGGTGATCCATGCGACCACGCCAACCGCCCACAAGGCCGCAGTCAACGTCTTGGCGATGCCCAGCGTGGTTCGCTGACCAGGCCATGTCCGACGAGTGAGCTCGATCGCGGTCCAGATCGTCGCGGCAACCATCAATGCCGTCACCGACCATGCCCACAGGGTGAGATAGAACCAAACCTTTCCGTAGATCCTGGACATAGAGGTCAGTTCCAGCACGAGGCAAATTGCGATAACGCCGTGAAGTGCAACCAGACGGCGCTGCCTGAGGATCAACACGGTCGCGACCGCGGCCGCGATCCATAACACCAGAAGCAACATCCCGGGGAAGATCGACCCGGCGCTTCGAGCTGAGGCCTCGGCGAACTCTCCGCTACCACTCACGGACCCGCCGAGCAACCGCGTGAGATCCATGTGGCGGAGCAGCAGTTTGGTTCCCTCGCGGAATCCAATTGCCGTTTCGCGCGGCTCACGAAAGAACGCAACGATCATCGACAGGTTCTGCGACCCGAAAAGTTGGTCGAGTACTACCGGCACCCAGCACACGGCACCAGCGAGCACACCGATGCCGAGCTGGCGACCGACCGTTAGGCGCTCCGGCGTACCTCGGGTGGCCGTCAGCCATCTCCAGGCCACGAGCCCCGTCGCAATAGTCACAATGCCGCCCGCTAATCCCACATAGGGAAGGTGGGTCTGGGCGGCGAGGCTTCCGGCAACGACTCCCACCCAGAGAACTGCGTTGTCACCCGCAAAGACGGCCCAAGTGGCGATGAGCACCACCATCCACGGCAGAAGCGGCAGATAGGGATTCCAAGGCTGGCTCAGCACTCCGAACCCGTATCCCTGGATGACCACCAACAGCAGAACGACAACGGCGCCCTGCAACCAGTATCCGCCGATTCGGCGCGAGATCAGAATACAAGCTGTGATCGACGCCATGCCGACCGCCAGGGCCCCAACGAGCATTGCCCACGCCGCCGAACCGATCAGCCTGTAAGTGATCGCAACTAGATAGAAGCTCAGCGGGCCCGGATGACTCCCTTGATCGGGAAAGTCACCAATACGACCCGGAAGCCCGATCAAGGGCGTATAGCGGCCACCGACGTCGCGGACTCGAAACTCGGTCATTGCCAGATCGAGAACGGGAAACCACTGACGCGTGGCGAGGCGAATCGCTGCAATCAAGAACGGAATACCAACCACAGCAACCGCGGCCCACGGCGACTCGGCAACGGAGCGGAGTCGGACCGCCCTTCCAGTCATCGGCGACCGGAAATCCTCTTGATGCGATCCCTCAAGCCCCAGCGTGTAACGAGCAACATCGATTCGACGATGATTCGGCCCGACATCTTCGACTTGCCCTCCGTGCGGTCACGAAAGATGATCGGGACCTCGACCACAGAGGCACCCTCGCGTGACAGCCTTAGAACAAGTTCGGTGAGGAATGCATACCCCTCCGCCGAAGTCGAGGTCGGGTCGATTGAGGCCAGTGAGCTCGCCCGGTAGGCGCGATACCCGCTTGTGCAATCGCGGGCCGGTACACCGAGGATCGTTCGCGTGTAGGCATTACCCCAGCGTGAAAGGAGCTGGCGATGGATCGGCCAGTCGGTCGTCCCGCCACCTGTGACGTACCGCGAGCCGATCACGATGTCGGCGCCATCTTCAACGCACTGAATGAACTCATTGATCCGTCGGGGGTCGTGCGAGAAGTCGGCATCCATCGAGATGACCAGGTCATGGCTGCCGTCGAGGACTTTCGCGAAACCTTCCCGATAGGCGCTCCCGAGGCCCTGTTTGCCGGGCCTGTGCAGCACCTCGATCTGACCGAGTTCGTCGGCAACCGCCTTAGCAAGCGCGCCTGTTCCGTCAGGGCTGTTGTCATCGACCACCAAGATGTCGGTGGTCGGCGAAGCCTCCCTCACCGCCCGGAGGAACGGGTCGATATTGCCCGCCTCGTTATACGTTGGGAGCACGACCACGCTACGCATACAAGTCGGCCAGGCTACTCGCCCTCCCCCTTAGGAGTGGTGTCTCGGCCTACTATGCACCGGTGATCGAATCGATCCAGGGTCTCAAGAACGGCGTAGTCGGCATGCGCGCCATCGGTCAGTTCACGATCGCCGACTATTCGGCGATCATCGAACCCCAACTCAAGAATCTCGAGGCTGCACGCGAACAGTTGCGTTTATTGCTCTATCTAGGTGCGGACTTCACGGGATTCGGAGAGGGAGCCTGGGGAAATCTGACCGACGAGATTCGGCACACACACTTTCACCGGGGCGCAGTGGTCACCGACGACGGCGCCATCCGAACGGGCCTCAACATGTTGAAGTGGACGTTGCGCGGCGACGTTCGCACATTTCAGAACTTCGAATACGAAGTAGCAGTCCGCTGGGTCGGTAATTAGAACTCCGGCTCCAACCCAAACCCGAACGCGGAGGGATTACTCGTTGACGGCTTGATTTAGGACTCGGATAATGCCGAGCGCCGACGCATCCCAGGTGAGCGTTCTGACGCGAGTAAGCGCGGCGTCGGCAAGACGTTGGCGTAGTTGATCATCCGTCAGCACCTTCACGAATGCCTGGCCTAGCTCCGCGGGCTCGACGAGCAGCCCAGTAACGCCAGCGACCACGCTGCTGCGGTGGCCCCGAATATCTGTGGCCACGGAGGGAGTGCCACATCCGGCGGCTTCGGTAAGGCTCAGCCCCCACCCCTCCGCCAGTGAACCGCTGGCCACTATCCACGACCGTCGATACAGATCCACGAGGTCATCGGGAGCAACGCGCCCCTTGAACTCGACCCATTCAGCATCCAGATCTGCAACCAGCGTGTCGAGCGCCTTGCGGTCGGGCCCGTCCCCAACGATCGTCAGCGTCAGCTCCGGGATTTGCTCTCGCGCCTCGGCGGCCGCCGCAATGACCATCTCGACCCGTTTCACCGGGGCAAGACGCGCAACGACGACGATCGACGGATGCGACGTCTTCGATCCTCCCGGCGAGAATCTCGGGTCAGTGCCGTTTGGCACCGCAACGACCCTGTCCTGGCGAAACCCGATCTCCAGGAGCTCCTCACGAGTGGCATCGGACGGAGTGACCGTGAGCCCGCCTCGGTAGAACGGCGGAGCGATCCGCGCTTCCAACGTCCGTCCGAACGCGGCAAGAGGACCAGGCAGAATCTGATCCCACATCGGGCCGTGAACATGATGGAGGAAAGTGATGTGTGGCCGCCGACACCACACCGGCGAGAACCACGGAACTCCATTCCAGATCTCGACGAGCGCGTCGTAGCGGCCCATGCGATGAGTCAGCTCACTGGCGATTGTGCGCGGGAAGACGGTGTAACGGCTCCCGCGACGCACCACCTCGTACCCATTACGTACTGATTCCGCTGGTTGGCCAACTGCTGCGGAGGTGCGATGGAGCACTTCGAGTCCTGCTTCGGACCACCTCCGCATGAACTCGTCGGCGTGCACTTCCGAACCGCCGGCATCGGGATCATCGAGGTCCCGCCATGCCAGGCAATGGACTCGCCGGATACCGCTGGCAATCAGTTCCTCGACACACTCGTCCAACTGGTCGATTTCATCACCTGGCATCGCCATGACGATAGGCCACTCCCGGCAGCGTCTCGTGGGTACCATCATCAAGCTTGCAGGAAATCGACGATCAACAGACAACGACCGATGTGCCTCCGGGCACACTCGAACAGGTAACTGCTCCCTCGACCCCGTTCGTCGTCGGAGGTCGTTTGCAATGGTCCATACGCGGCTGCGTCTCCATCGGGATTCTGCTGGCCTTCATCGCCCTCCCGGTTCGCGGTCTGTATCGAGCGACGGGCTCGTCGATGGAAGAGGGCTTCATGCTCGTCTTCCCACGGCTCGTCCAGCAGGGTCGAATTCCGAACGTCGACTTCCTCCACCTCTACGGCCCGGGGTCGCTCGACGCTCTGTCACTCTGGTACCGGCTCTTCGGCTACACGCTTGAAAGCCAGCGAACGTTCGGTCTGCTGCAGCATCTGGGAATCATCTTCGCCATGTATGCCCTGACCCGCGTGTGGGGCAGGCTTCTTGCGCTCGGAGCGGGAGCAATCACAGCGTTGATGATCATGACTCCCATCGGGCTCTCTGCGCTCGCCTGGCACGGGGGTGTTGCTCTTGCTCTCTGGGCGATCGTCTTTGCAATTCGTGCACGCCACACCAGCGCGACGAGCGACTGGGCATTGGCCGGCGTGCTCGCCGGCGTTGCTCTCACCTTCCGGCCCGACATCGTTATCGCGGTTTCACTCGCCCTGGGCGTAGTCGCATGGACTGCATGGCGCCGAGCCCTTCGACCATTACTGATTGGCGCGGCAGTCGGACTTCTACCCATGTGGGTTCATCTGGTCGTTGCCGGCCCAGGCCCCGCGATCGACGGCATCGTGCTCGACCCTGTATTCCGCTTACGCGCCGGCCGCGAACTCCCCCGCCCCCCATCTTGGGGCATCGTTGACGGTGCACTGCAAGCTGTTGCCGAGGGCGCACCACCATGGTGGGGGTTGCCGGCACCTGCCGCCAGCCAACAACTCTTCTTGTGGTTCTTCGCTGTCGTCATCACTGCAATTGCGGTTCCGGCGATGGCCTGGCGACGCAGACGACACGGCGACCACTCTGACCAGTCGCTTGTCTTGCTTGTTGCCGGAATTTTCGGCCTCGGCATCCTGCCCCAGGCCCTTCAACGACCTGACTCGACCCATCTCGCATGGGTCGCGGTGGTCTCCTGGCCGTTGCTCGCGGCGACCATCGCCGATTGGGTCAGAATTCGGCGCAACCGTCGGCAACTCGGTCCCAGCCCTCTCCCGGCGATCATCGGTGTCGGCGTCGTCGCAGCACTCATGTTCGTTGTTGCACCCTTCTACACGTACCGTCACTACCTGCTGCACACACGTGTATCGGCCGGCGAGCTCCCACTCCCCTTCCTCGTCGAACGCGATGACCGGCGGTTCTGGTTCGGCGACCCCAACGTGGCGAGCGCCCTCAACCAACTTATTCCGGATCTCGAGGAACTCACCGAACCTGGCGACCGCCTGATCGTCGGGCCAGCCGACTTGAGCCGCACGATCTACAGCGACGTCGCCGTCTACTTCCTGTTCCCCGAGCTGGAACCCGCCACGTACTACGTCGAGATGGACCCTGGGCTCGCCGATACCGAAGGTTCTGGCCTCGCCGAGGACATCGCCACAGCCGACTATCTGGTACTCACGAACATCTGGACCGGCTGGAACGAACCGAACGACTCGTCGCTCCATCTGTCCCAGGAACACAACCAGGCAGTCGCCGACAACTTCTGCTTGATCGGCCGATATGAGGACAACCTCGTGTTGCTCTTCGAACGCTGTGAAGGCGGAGGAGGGGTCAGCCCAGCCGATGTCCCCGGCCGATACCCGCTGCCAGCAGACCCCGAGTTCGACCGCTGAAGTCCCGAAAACCCCGAAATGTGCCTGGATTCATTCACCCAGCGCATCTATTGAGGCATATTTCGGATTTTTGTGTTCGCAGTCAGCTGTCGAGCTTGCGCCAGACAAAGCCCGGTGCGTAGCGCAACAGCCCAAACACCATCCGCAGCAGGCCGGGCACCCAAACGACGTCGCTGCCCCGCTGAAGGCCCTTCGCGACTGCGACGGCCACATCTTCGGGGTCAACCGAGAATGGAGCTTCGTCGAGGCCAGTGGTCATCGACGATCTTACGAACCCAGGGCGGACCGTCATCACGTTCACGCCTGTGCCATGCAAAGCATGACCGAGCCCGGTCGCGAATGCATCTTGACCTGCCTTGCTCGACCCGTAGATGAAATTCGAGGGCCGCGTGCGGATGCCCGCAACGCTCGACAGCACGATCAGCGTGCCATGGCCCTGCTTCTTCAAACACTCGGCGACAGCCAGACCTGAACTGACGGCACCGCCGTAGTTGACACTCGCCAAGCGGGCTGCGGACGCTGGATCGTCACGAGCCTCGGTCCCGAGCTGCCCAAATGCTTGGATCACGATGTCGAGGTCGCCGTACTTGCTCGCCACCCCATCGATGAACTGAGTGTGGTTCTCGAAATCGGTCGCATCGAACTCGACCGCAACGACGGAGCTGTGATCGCCGAACCCGCCCAGATCGGCCTCGCTCGGGCGGCGACAGGCAAGAATCACCTGCTGCAGCGCCGGGGATTCCAGCTCGCGGACGATCGCCCTGGCTATGTCGCTTGTTCCACCCAGTACGAGAATCGTCTGAGGCTGATGAATGGCATTGATCACGGGTGCATTCCTTTGCGAGCCGTTGATTATCGGTCAGATGAGATCCAGGCGCCGGGCCATGTCGCTCGCCCACATCCCCTCTGGGTCGACGCTCGACCTGATTGCTTTCCACTCGTCGAGGCGGGGATAGCCCGCCCGGATGATTGCTGGCGATGCATAAGCATCTTTGGCGAGGTAGTGGCGTCCGCCGGCACCGAGAACAAGGTCATCGCATGCAGCCAACAATGGGCCCAGGCCGGCGGCTCCTGCGGGAAGGTCCAGCGTAAGAGTCCATCCCGGAGTCGGGAAGCTGAGCAGGCCACCACTTTCTGCTCCGAACCTCTTCAGTACCGCCAGGAAGCTTGCGTGTCCGGCCTCAGAGACCTTGGAAATGATCGTGCGCAGCGTTTCAACGGCTTCGAACGGCACGACCAGTTGGTACTGCAGGAAGCCGTGGCGGCCATACAGCCGATTCCACTGCCCGACCATGTCGAGGGGGTGGAAGAAGGCGCTCAACGATTCGGTGCCGTGATGCTCGCGTGGGGTCTTGCGGTACCAGAACTCATTGAAGGCCCTGACGGCCGTGCGATTCAAGACGTTCGGCATTCCGGATGGAACGTCCGGAAAAACGGGCGGGTCGAATACGAGGGGGTTCTCCGCAGCCTTCGGTACATAAGATCGGAGTTCGTTGAGCGTGGCATGGTTTCCGCGCGACAGCACTGCTCGCCCGAGGCTCGCTCCGGTAGCCACCAGATCGATCCAGGCAACCGAGTAGCGATAGCGGTGGTCGCCCGTGATCATCTTCTCGATCAGCGTGTCGAGGTTGGGGATGCGTTCATTGTCGACGAGGCAGTGCACCGTTTCAATCGGTATCAATCGGAACGTCGCCTCGGTGATCAGCCCCGTCAGACCCATCCCACCAATCGTCGCCCACCAGAGATCGGGGTCCGATGTCGGAGTAATCGTGCGCTGGCTGCCGTCAGCGAGCAACATGGTCAAACGCTCTACATGAGCTCCGAAGGACCCGTCGGCGTGATGGTTCTTACCGTGGATATCGCTGGCAACAGCACCACCTACAGTGACGAAGCGGGTACCTGGAGTGACCGGAATGAACCAGCCCTGCGGCACGATTTCACGCAGCAGGGTGTCGAGACTCAGTGCCGCGTCGACAGTGACCGTTCCGGTGGCCGGGTCGAGGTGAATCGGGTTGGCGCCCGGTTGGAGCCGCAAGACAGTGCCACCACCGTTCTGTGCAGGGTCTCCATAGGACCTGCCAAGTCCCCGCGCGATCAATCCTCGTCCGTGAGGATCGAGGGCCGTCAGCGATCCTTCGGAAGTCAGCTCATCAGCCGTCACGTCGACGACAGAGGCAACGGAGGGCGCAGTTCCACCCCATCCGGCGAGTTCGATGGTTTCGGTCTTCACGGAGCACTGAGGCTAGTGCCGCGTCGGCCACGATAGATGCCACCCGGCATTCCGTTAATCGGTCAATACGGCCATTCGGGCGTTCCGCGCCCCAATCTCCCGAGCGCCTTACCGAGACCAAACGAGAGCAGAACTTTCAAACCAACGTTCTTGACGAACCATGGGAGCTGCGCCAACTGACGTCCCGCATTACGGGCCCGCGGCCTGACACCACAGTTGAGATCAGCTCGGTAGATCGTCATCGACCTCGACCGGCCGACATAGCGAAATCGTGACCCGGCAACCAGCTGGCGAAGGATCGCCAACGTGACTCCGATCGATGAAAAGGAATCGTGGATGAGCATGGTTCCGCCGTCAGTCACTCGGTCACCCCACGCACGAATATCCGCCAACGCCGGGGCGTAGCGATGGGCTCCATCGATGTAGAGCACATCGAGACCCCCATCGACTTCGTGAAGCGCGACATCGGAGAACATCCGGAGGTGTCGCACCCGTGCAGCGACACCTGCGGCCGTCAGGTTGGCGTTGAACACCTCATGATCGTCAGCAGCTTCATCTTCAAATCCCTCGAATTCCTGCGGCCCCCGATCATTTCCAGCATGCGGATCAACGGCGATTACATCGACCCCGCCTGCGGCGGCGCTGGCCAAAACGATTGTCGACCGTCCGCGAAAGCTGCCGATCTCGAGGATCGTTCCTCCCTCGGGACATCTGCGCGCGGAATCAAATAGCGTCGCTGCCTGCCCCGGTGCCATCCATCCCTCGACGTCGGCAACGAGCGCCATCACCATGGCAAGGTCAGGTTGTGCAGAATGATCAGGCGGTGTAGACGGCGAGGCCATAGATCACCGCCCAGCAGAGGCCGAGAAGCTGAAGGACACGATCACTCGAAAAGACTTCTTCGGGTGCCGCTCCCCCACCCTCTTCCAGAACCAAGAGATAGCGAAATAGCGCCATCATCATCGGCACAATCGAGAGTTCGTACAGAGGCCAGTTCGATTGCGCCAACTCACTCGTATCCAAAGCCCACACGCAGTAGCTGATCAGCACGCCGGCAAGGCTCACTGCCAACAGAATCCGCAGATAGCCAACGCTGTAGACCTCGAGCGTCGAACGCGTACCTGCCGCGTCGCCGAGTTCGTTGAGCTCGGCATATCGCTTACCGATGACAATGAACAGCGAACCGAACGTGATGCACAGTACGAACCAGCGTGACATCGGCACATCGACCGCCACCGCACCAGCGGCGGCGCGCAGCACGAATCCAGCCGCAATCGTGACCAGGTCGACGACCGCAACGTGCTTCAGCCACAAGGTATAGGAGATCGTGATTACCAGATAGGTGCCGATCACGGCAACTGTCTGCCACCGGCCGGTGAAGCTGGCAAGTACGAGACTGATGACAGGGAACACAACTCCGGCGACCTTCGCCGCACCTACCGACAGGTCGCCGGCCGCGATGGGCCGCTTGGACTTCTTGGGGTGACGTCGATCTGCCTCGACATCGAGTAAGTCGTTCCAGATATAGGTACCGCTGGCAGCGAAACAGAACGCGACGAATGTGAGCACAGTTAGTGCCAGCTCGTGACCTTGGTCGAGCACACCCGCCGCGCCCGGCGCAGCAAAGACCAGGATGTTCTTCAGCCACTGCTTTGGGCGCGCTGCTCTCAGCAGTGCACTCAGCACGATGTCACCAGGGGCATTTCCGCTTGGTCTTCACGTCGGGGGCGACGGTAGCGCCAGATAGGTCATCACTGGGTGATCTTGTTCTGATCTACCCAGTGCGCCACATCAGCATCGGCGAGCAGTTCACGGTCACCGGGAGAATCTCCGTACGCGGTCACGTGAACATTGGCACGGCCACCGTGCTCCTCGTCGAGCCACGCATGAAGCCGGCGTACCTTTTCCGCGCCCCGGCAATTCGGCCCATCGAGGGCCCCGGTCAAGCTCGAATCAGGTCCCACTTCCAATCGTGTCGCCAAGACGGTTCGAACACCCAGCAGATCCGCCAGCGGCTCGAGATAGATCTCGAATGAGGCCGATACGAGCACGACGATGTCGCCCTTCTCCAGGTGCGTATTCAGAGCATCGACAACATCGGAACGAAGGCCGTCGTCGTAAACGCCTTGCGCAAAACTGTTCGCCACCGGCTCTAGCTCACCAAGTGGTCTCCCGCAGAAGGCTGCCATCGCGCTGGCAGCTTTGAGCGAGTCGCGATCCCGTCGCCAGCCTGCGGATACCAATGCGATTGGATGACACAGCATTCGAGCAGTGAGGGTGGTCGTCCCGGCCACCTGACGAAGGAACGCCACGACGCAATCGTCTACGGTCAGCGTTCCGTCGACATCGAAAGCGGCGACACGAATCACGAACGTCGAGCCGGGATCGCGGCTAGCTCGTCCCAGAAACCCGGCCAACTCTTGGAAACCACGCCGGGGTCCGCAACTTCGACGCCATCGACGACTAGGCCGAGGAGCCCAAAGGCCATCGCCAGCCGATGATCGTGGTGGGTCTCGAGACGCGCTGCTTGAAGGAGATCCGTCGGCCGAATCAGCAATCCGTCATCCTCGACGGAAACCTGCGCCCCTGTCTTCTGGAGTTCGTGAGCGAGGTCACCGAGGCGGTCGCTTTCCTTCGCCCGGATGAACCCGACTCCGGTAATCCTGGTTGGCGTAACCGCCTGGGTCGCAACGACCGCCATCGTCGGCACGAGATCAGAAATGTCGGACATGTCGATCTCGATCCCCCGCAGGGGTGTGTCTCGACGCCGCATGACAACGGTGTCATGGCTACCAACCGTTGTCATACACCCCATCGATTCCAGGACTTCGACGAATCGCGCGTCTCCCTGCATCGAGGACGCACCCAGCCCGCGGACGCTTACGGCGCCGCCAACCATCGCCGCTGCCGCCAGCGGATAGCTGGCGGATGAGGCATCGGGCTCAACCCTGTACTCCGTGGGGTAGTACTCACCGCGGCCGACGGAGACGTGCCGGTCGTGGATCTCCACATCGCCGACCCCAAATGTGTCCATGACTGCCCGTGTGATTTCGAGGTAGGGCCGCGAAACGAGGCCCGTTGACAGCCACAACTTGAGCCCGCCCGGCACATACGGGGCAATGAGCATCATCGCCGTCACGTATTGGCTAGAAACATTGCCCGGCATCACGACAGCATCAGCGCTACGCAGAGGGCCCGACACGGTGACGGGCAGATGACCCCAGCTCTCTCCAGCTTCAACAGTTGCGCCGAGTGCGGCCAGCGAGTCGTGGAGTGGCCCCATCGGGCGTTCTCTCAGTGGAGGGTCGCCGTCAACCGTGTACGGACCAGGCCCGAGAGCGGCGAGAGCCGTTATGAACCGCGATGTCGTGCCGGCCAGACGTGCGGGGAGCTCGATCGGGCCGGGCATCAAATCGCCACCGGTGCCCTCGACGTCAGCGATGCGTTCACCGTCTTGCGCGCGAAGCCCGATTCCGCATCCCAGACGGGTCAAACACTCGATCATCGAGGCGGTGTCGTCTCCGGGGGCGACACCGGTGATCTCACTCGTGCCCTCTGCAAGCGCGGCACAGATCAGCGCCCGATTGGTGATGCTTTTCGAAGGCGGGACCCGTACGTCAGCGATAACTGGACCTTCGGCGCTACGAACGCGATGAACGTCTCCTCCCGAAATATCGCCGCCCGAGATGCTCATGAGAGAGCCTGTACCGCTGGCCTGAATCCACGGGCAATCAGACCGCCTCTGAACACGTCTACAAGAGCACGATCAACAATGACTACTGCCACACCACGCGTGCTCTCCACGACATGAACGACCTCGAAGCTCGCAATGTTGACACTGAGTTCGGCTGCAAGCGTGAAGACCTCGGCCGCTGCACCAGCGCGGTCGGGTATCGGAATCCGCACTTCGGCCAATTCTTCGGGATGTACTACGCGAGCCGGCAGGTTGACCCGGGCCTGGCGGGCCTCGGTCAGCCGCGCCAGTAGCGCTTCACGATCACCTGAACCAATCAGGTCGCGGATGTCTGAAAGACCTGTTATCAACTGTTCGAGCACGTCGAGGATCGCAGATTGGTTCTCCGCACAAATATCGAGCCAAATATCGGGTTTACCGCTCGCCACCCTGGTCATATCACGGAATCCGCCCGCAGCAAGTCGCAGCAACGCCGCGTGTTCTTCGGCTCGATTACTGGCCAGGCCCATCAACGTCGCCGCGGTGAGGTGGGGCACATGGCTGACGACGGCAACCAACTGATCGTGACGTTCGGGGCTCAGTGCCACGACTTCAGCACCCAACGAAGCAACTATGTTGGCGACCTGGGCGAACGTTGTGTCATCGCTGTGCTCTACCGGCGTCAGCACCCACACCGCTCCGTTGAAAAGGTCGCCGTCAGCACCGTCCAGCCCATCGAGTTCGCTACCTGCCATTGGGTGCCCGCCGACAAAACGCGGATCGTCACGACTACGACAGATCGACGCCTTGACACTGCCCACGTCGGTAACTGTTCCTGACGTCTCGGCCAGAGCCCGTTTAACGTGATCCGCGGCGGCAAGCACGGGAACAGCGACAAATGTGATCTCAGCGGAATGGTCGAATCCACCTTCATCGATCGCCCCTACGTCAACCGCAGCTTGCTCTCTCGAAGAATCGATGTCTTCGCCGGTGACATGCCAACCGCGATTTCGGAGGGCAAGACCGATCGATCCTCCGATCAATCCAAGGCCGATCACATTGGCGCGGCGAGGCGCTACGTCGCTCACAGTTCTGGATCGTACCCAAGGTCTCCCTG
This sequence comes from Actinomycetota bacterium, assembly GCA_015767405.1. Lineage (GTDB taxonomy): Bacteria > Actinomycetota > Acidimicrobiia > Acidimicrobiales > Ilumatobacteraceae > Sva-07. The sequence continues at coordinate 4,314 of JADWMG010000021.1, read as the reverse complement.
AGCGACGGCTTCCGTTATCGCTTTCCACTCAGCCGTCGTCAGCTCGCGCCAAGCACCAGGTGCCAGAGAGCGATCGCTGAGCGGACCGATCCGCGTCCGCACGAGCCGTCGGACCGGGTGCCCGATCGCGTCACACATGCGCCGGACCTGACGATTACGGCCCTCGTGGATCGTCAGTCGCAAGAGACCGGGCTCCGGTTGTGAAGCCTTCGCTGGTGCGGTCAACCCGTCTTCGAGCTCGATTCCCTCACGGAGACGACGAAGACCACCTGGAGAGACGCGGCCATTTCCGACCTCTGCGAGATAGTCCTTCTCGACACCGTGCGATGGATGAGCGATGCGGTTTGCCAAATCGCCGTCGTTGGTCATCAAGAGCAAGCCCTCTGTTTGAACGTCGAGACGACCAACGGAGAAAACCCGGGGTTCGCGCGGGACCAGCTCGACCACGGTCGGTCTTGCGTGTGTGTCCTTACTCGTCGTGACAACCCCGACAGGCTTGTTCAACAGGTAGTAGACAAGGTCGGGGCGCACTCCGATGGGAGCACCGTCGACCTCGATGTGATCTTCGATCGCGTTGACGCGACGACCGAGTATTGCGACATCACCGTTGACGGTCACTCGACCCTCAGCAATCAAGTCTTCACACACCCGTCGACTCCCCCAGCCAGTTGCCGCGAGAACCTTCTGGAGACGATCACCCTGCGGAAGATTGGCGCTCTTGTCGGCCAACTGCTCCCACAGAGGTGGCTCAGGTGTTTCGTCGCTCACGGGGCCCGAGTAGCGCCATCAATTTCTGAAGGAGCAACCTCGATCACCGGTGTGACACGAAGACCAGTCTCGAGAGCTTCGACCACCTCGGCGCTCGGAATGAACTCTGCAATGGGTGGCAAGTCGTCGAGCGAAGGGAGACCCAGCTTCTCGAGAAACGAATCGGTTGTTCCGTACAGAATCGCTTGGCCAGGGCCCGGATCGCGCCCGACTTCATCGATGTAACCGCGGGCCTGCAACGTGCGCAGAACCCCATCAGGGTCTACGCCGCGAATCGCTGCCACCTGTGCTCGTGAGATCGGTTGTTTGTAGGCGACGATTGCGAGGGTTTCGAGCGCGGCACCCGACAGCCTTGCGCGTTGGTCGTGCAGCAGGAAACGTTCAACGTACGGAGTCAGGTCGCCGGCTGTCTGGTACCGGAATCCACCGGCAACATGCACCAACTCGAATCCGCGTTCATCCTCGGCGTAACCCGACGCCAACTCTTCACACCACTGCTCGATCAACACGGTCGGCTGCTCGAGCAGTTGTGCCAGGAGCTCAGCCGGAACCGGATCATGAGCAACGAGGACGATTGATTCGATCGCCCTCTTGAATTCGGCTACCTGATCCTCGATCGGGTTCAAAATGTCATCAGACATGGCCACTCAGCCCTCGTAGGTATCAATGAGAACGTCTTCTCTGTCGAACTCTTCTCCAGCCGACCACAGAATTTCTATGTCTCCGAATCGTTCGGGTTGATCGAGCTCGATAGCACCCTGCTTGAACAACTCCAGCACTGCCAGAAATCGGATGATCACTTCGATACGATCGGCTAGATCAGCCGTCAGACGTCGAAACGAGATCTGTCCGACACGCGGTAACTCGTCGAGCAATTCGACGACAGCGTCCGCAACCGTCGTCTTGATCGGGTTGATGTGGAAGAGGTCGACGGTCGGGGTCGGTTTGGGCGTCAGGGCGCTGATCGCCGCATTACGCAGCCTGGTGATCGTCGTACCCTCGAGCATGTCGGGCAACGTGTCAGAGAAACGCTCGTCAGGGCCGACGACACGGGGGAAGGATTGATCTGCCTCATCTGCGAGGGCAGCAAAGATCTGCGCAACGTCTTTGAAGGTCTTGGCCTCGAGGAGCCGCGAGAGCAACATGTCTCGCTCTTCCCAGAGCGCCAATTCCTCATCGAGATCAAGGTCGGCCATGTTCGGCAGCAGGCGGCGAGCCTTCAACTCAACGAGCGTTGCGGCAATCAGGAGAAACCCGGTGGCGACATCGAGATCGAGCACCTGCATATGTTCGATCTCTTCCAGGTACGCGTCAACGATGGTCGAGAGGTTGACCTCGTAGATGTCAACCTGCTCTTTCAGGATCAACTGCAGGAGCATGTCAAACGGCCCCTCGTACACGGGGGTGGCAACGTTCATGGCCATTGCCGCCCAAGCTACCGGAGCGGACCCCCTCCAACGAGGTATCGTCGGCGGCCGTGAGCAACACCACACGCGTGCTGTCGTGCATGCAACCATCTGGCGACGTCCATCTCGGCAACTACCTGGGCGCGCTGCGCAACTGGGTGACCGGCCAATACACCTGTGATGCCTTCCATGGCATCGTCGACTTGCATGCGCTGACCGTCACCGAGAAGCCAGGGATACTCGGCGAGCAGACAATGTCGCTGGCAGCAATGTTCTTCGCCATCGGGTTGGACCCTGATGTCTCGACCATCTTCGTGCAGAGCCACGTACCGGAGCACAGCGAACTCGGCTGGATGATGCAGTGCACCGTCAGCTACGGCGAACTGTCGCGCATGGTCCAGTTCAAAGACAAGGCCACAAAGCGGGAGAACCAATTCATTTCCGCCGGACTTTTTGCGTACCCCGCCCTGCAGGCAGCCGACATATTGCTGTACGACGCCAATGAGGTCCCTGTCGGTGACGACCAACGGCAACACGTGGAGATCACCAGGGATATCGCGATTCGGTTCAATCATCGATTCGGCGAAACGTTCGTGATCCCCGAAGCGGTGACGCCGGTTGCCGGAGCGCGCGTCATGAGCTTGCAAGACCCGGCCTCGAAGATGTCGAAGTCGGATGCCTCAGACGCCGGCTGCGTCTACATCACCGATGATCCCAAGGTCGTCATCAAGAAGTTCAAACGGGCCGTCACCGACTCGGATACGGGCGAAGACGCCGTTCGCTATGACCCCGACAAAAAGCCAGGCGTCAGCAATCTCTTGGAAATCAACGCCGCAGTCACTGACCGTTCGCCCGAGACCGTGGCTGACGAATACAGCCAATACGGCGCTCTGAAGGTCGACACTGGCGAAGCCGTACTCGCTGTGCTCGATCCGATCCGCGAGCGCTACGAGGAACTGATGCGGGACCCGGGCGAGCTCACTCGGCTCCTCAGGGTCGGCGACGCGAAGGCGCGTGAAGTTGCATCGGCCACACTGAGCCGGGCACATTCCAATATTGGCATGTTGCCGGCCTAACTCTTGTCACGGTTGTCGCTCACCGACACCGACCGGCAGATCATCCGGCTCGGTATTCCCGCTCTCGGAACGCTCGCAGTCGAGCCGCTCTATCGCCTTGTCGACACCGCGATCATCGGTCGACTCGGCACCCATCAGCTCGGCGGGCTCGCCGTGGCGGCATCCGTGCTGGCTCTCATCGTTCTCGGCTCGAACTTTCTGACCTACGGGACAACACAACGCGTAGCCAACCGCCTCGGTGCCAGCCAGCAATCAGAAGCCGCCGACGTTGGAGTGCAGGCCATGTGGCTGGCGATCATCGTCGGGGTCATTGCAGTGCCAATACTGATTCTCGGTGCTCGCCCACTTTCCTCCATGCTGGGTGCTGAGGGAGAGATCCTCGACGTTGCGGTGTTGTATCTGCGGATCTCCGCGCTCGGCGTTCCGTTCGTGCTCATTGCGCTGGCAGCGCAAGGAGTCCAGCGTGGCGCATTCGACTTCCGCACTCCGCTGATAATTCTGATTGTCTCGAATATCGTAAACCTCGTTGTCGAGTTGGTGTTCGTCTTCGGGTTCGATCTGGGCGTTGCCGGCGCGGCGTGGTCAACTGTCATCGCCCAGGTGGGAGCTGGAATTGCATTCCTCGTAGCCATCCGACACCCATTGGCCCAGGCCGCGAATCGACGACCCAACTGGGTCGACATGGCCCCGCTCCTGACAGCCGGAAAACACCTCCTACTCCGATCCGGATCAATGCTGGTGGTTTTCGTGGGGGCGACAGCCATCGCCGCTCGAATAGACGCACCGACGTTGGCTGCCCATCAAATCACGATCACCGTCTTCCTATTCTTGGCTCTCGCGCTCGATGCGATTGCGGTCCCGGCCCAGACTCTCGTCGCCGACGACCTTGGCCAAGGAGGCGGCCGAGCCTCCACGATCGCCGCGCGGGTAGTCAGACTGTCGATGCTTGCGGCGCTCGCGATGGCATCCGTCGTGGCCCTCACTGCGGCTTTACTTCCCCGGATCTTCAGCAACGACGACGCCGTTATCAGCCGCGCAACCTCCGGGCTGATTCTGCTAGCCGT
>JADWMG010000380.1 GCA_015767405.1 Actinomycetota bacterium | reverse complement strand
CGGCTACAGCTTCTTTGACCTGCGCCGAACAAGCCGATTGACCCTTGACGAACAACCTTTCAAGCATTAGAAGTGCCTGTTCTTCGGGAGCTGTTATCTGCAATCTCAGAAAGCCTTCCCTCGCACCTCTCCGCATCGCCAGAATCCTGTGCGACGGCGCCTTGGCAACCGGCTCTTGCCAATCGAAGTAGTCCTCGAATTTACGCCCATCTTCTTTTTTGTCCTTCAAGACCTTTGTCTGGAAAAAACCTTTGCCGGAAAACAGCTCACGAATCCTTGCTCGTGCGATTTGCTCTTCACTAACCCACTCGGCGATGATATCTCTCGCTCCGGCAAGGGCATCCTCGGCAGACTCAACTCCCCTGCTTTCATCGACAAAAGCCTCCGCCTCCGCTGTCGGGTCGACGGTATGATCCTGGGTGAAACCGCCCTAAGCTTCCTGGGTCTGGGTTTACAGGCACCGGCCATCAGTTGGGGGGTCTTGCTGGCCGACGCGCAAAATATCAATGCGATCGCTTTATATCCATGGCTCTTAATCCCGGGGATTTTCGTGATTGTAGTGGTGCTGGCATTCAACTTCCTGGGCGATGGCTTGCGTGACGCTCTTGACCCCACGACCGACCGCAACCACTGACTAGCGTTGCAACTGAGTGAGAGACGGAAGTGATGAGCCCGAACTGATGAACCCTGATGCGCCGACAAACACAGAACCCGTCACGACTCACATCCGGCACGGGGATCTCGAACGTCTCGACAATATGGCCGCGAGGCGCGGCGTCGACCGAAATGCACTCATCGTTCAGGCCATCGACGCGTTGCTCGCACAGGAGGCCTGGAATGGTGGCTTCATTCCCCCGCCACCGCCAATGGAGGTTCCCCGACGCACCCGCGACCGCGGGCGAATGAAGCGGCAGGCCCGCAAGAAGTGGAAGACGCCGTAGCAACTCGGGGGCAACTCCGTATCGGGCAATCAGCTGTTGTGTGATCGTCGTCACAGACGACGGGTCGCCGCGTCGTGCAGCATCATGACCTCTGGGTGTCCATCGGGGCGCGCCATCTACACGAAACGGGACCAAAATGGCAGTTGTAACACTTCACGGATTCAGGACCGAGCCGGGTCGCACGGCCGACCACATGGCGTCGACTGCAGAGGCGATTACTCACCTCCGACGCCTGGGTCTGCAAGCCGTTGCCATGCAACCAATCGCAGGGTCCGACGTTGGCACCATCTCGGTGTCGGTGAATTACGCGAACAACGCAGCCCACGCTGCAAGCATCCAGCAGGTCCAGGCGGATTCAGGATGGCAAGACTTCTGGGCGAAGTCCGCTGCTTCCGCGGCCTCGACGTTGGTAGAGAGCTCCGTGTTCTCCGACCTGGACACCGCTTTTCAGCCCAGCACCGACCGGCCGCTCGGTGTCATTCTTGCCACGCAATGGCGAGCCAGGCCTGGACGACTGGCAGATTTCGTGGCCAACGTAGTGACGTCGGTCCCTCACACCGAGCGCATGGGCGGGCTCACGCGAACGATGCAGTCTGTAATCGGAGCGCATCCGATGACCATGCTCATCACGACCACCTTCGCAGACCTGGACGCCTACGGCGCCTATTCCGACAAGCTCGCCGATGACGCGCAGTGGCAGGAGTTCTGGGCCGGAGCGATGGCAGACCCGTCGGGCGACCTCATCCGGAGTGGTGTCTACGTGAATATCAGCGACGCCTGACCCACATTTGACCCAGAGGCGATGAGTTTCAGCGCGACCTGGTCGCGCTGAAACTCATCGCGACATCCGGACTGGTTGACAAGATCGCTCAATGGCGGATCAGGCACAAAACTGTGGGAGGGCCGTTCGATGCCGCACACCGATATCCCGGTTCTTGACGAGTTGGTGTTGACCGTCGTGGTCGACAACGAGACCGACACATTGTCGAGCGTCGATAGCGGCGTGGCCCAACTTCCCGAAATGGCGTCGCTTCTTGGGCGCATCCCTCCAACCCGCGAGCACGACGGACACCCGGGGATCTGCGTATTCGACCAGCTCTGCGTCGCCTGCCACGGGCTGTCGGTACTCGTCACCGGTCGGAGGGGCACCGAAACACGAACCGTCCTATTCGACGTCGGACCCTATGGCGACGTCTGGCTCGACAATGCCGAGAGACTCGGTATCGACCTGGCGTCAATTGAAG
>JADWMG010000379.1 GCA_015767405.1 Actinomycetota bacterium | reverse complement strand
TTCAAGGTTCCATCGCCCGAACAAGCCTCGCAGCGACCACCCTTGACGTTGAAGCTGAACCGGCCTGGCAGGTAACCGCGCACCTTCGCCTCGTTCGTTGAAGCAAACAACTTGCGCACGCTGTCGAATACACCGGTGTACGTAGCCGGATTTGATCGTGGGGTCCGCCCGATCGGCGATTGATCCATGTCGATGACCTTGTCGAGCAAATCGATGCCGCTGATCCGCTTGTGCTTTCCCGCTGCCATCTTGGACTTGTAGATGCGCTGCATCAGGACCGGCAGCAAGATGTCGCGGACCAGCGTTGACTTGCCTGATCCCGAAACGCCTGTGATCACGACGAAGTTGCCCAGCGGTATTTCGACCGAAAGGTTCTGCAGGTTGTGCTGGCGGGCACCCTCGATCATCAGGCGTTCGAGGCCCTGCGGGCGACGCTCTTGTGGAACGGGGATCGCCTTCTTGCCTGACAGGTATTTTCCGGTGATGGAATTCTTGGCCCTAAGGAGCCCCGGAACCTTGCCCGAGTAGACAACCTCGCCACCGTGCTCGCCGGCGCCGGGACCGATATCGACGACCCAGTCGCTCTCACGAATTGTTTCCTCGTCGTGCTCGACGACGATCACCGTGTTTCCGAGGTCTCGCAGCCGAGTCAGCGTGTCGATGAGCCGACGGTTGTCGCGCTGATGCAGGCCGATCGACGGCTCATCGAGGACGTACAGAGTTCCAACGAGGCCAGAGCCGATTTGCGACGCCAGGCGAATTCGCTGAGCTTCGCCACCTGCCAATGTGCCGGCAGACCGTGAAAGTGTGAGGTAGTCAAGGCCGACATCGAGGAGGAATCCGAGCCGCGCATTGATCTCTTTGGTAACGCGCTCGGCAATGAGTCGGTCACGCTCGGACAACTCGAGTGCGGCGAGGAACTTCGCCGACTCGCCGATCGAAAGCTCGCACACTTCGGCGATGTGCTTGCCCTCCACCGTGATGGCCAACGTTGCGGGCTTCAGCCGCGCACCGTCGCATGCGCTGCACGCCACGAGGCGCATGTACCCCTCGTACTGTTCCCGGGCCCAGTCACTGTCGCTACCTTCGTGGCGGCGCTTGATCCACGGAATCACGCCCTCGTACTCGGTCGAGTACGAACGCGAACGTCCGTACCGATTTTTGTACTTGACGGTCATCTTGCCGGACACGCCATGCAGGATGATCTTCTGCTTCTTTGCGCTCAGCTTCTCCCACGGGGCGGTCATGTCGATGTCGTTGATCTCGGCGACCGACTCGAGCATCCGCGTGAAGTACTGAGTGTGCGCGCTCCGCCATGGGGCGATCGCTCCGTCGGCGATCGCTAGTTCAGGATCCGGAATGAGCAGCTCGGGGTCGACCTCGAACGTGGTTCCGAGACCATCGCAAGTGACACATGCCCCGTACGGCGAGTTGAACGAAAAGTTCCTCGGCGCGGGTTCGTCGTAACTCGTTCCACAGACTGGGCAGGCCAGGTGCTGGCTGAATGTCAATGTTTCGCCAGCGTCCTCGCCCGCACGAGGCACTACTTCGATCTCGGCGACACCGTCGGCCAGACCGAGCGCTGTTTCGAGCGAATCGGTGAGCCGACGCTCGATCCCTTCTTTGAGCACGAGTCGGTCGACGACGATCTCGATCTTGTGGTTCTCATACTTGGCGAGGCGCTCATCCCGCTTCAGGAACTCGTCGATTTCGACGGTCTCTCCGTCGATGCGCGCACGGACGTACCCCTGACCGGAAAGGTCTTCGAGCAGTGTGTCGTATTCACCCTTTCGGCCACGGACAACCGGCGCGAGCACTTGGAATCGGAGACCCTCGTCCATCGCGAGAATTCGATCGACAATTTGCTGGGGCGTCTGACGTTGCAGCTTGGTGCCATCGTTGGGGCAGTGCTGCACGCCGATCCGCGCGTAGAGCAGGCGCAGGTAGTCGTAGACCTCGGTGATCGTGCCCACCGTTGAGCGCGGGTTGCGACTGCCCGATTTCTGATCAATCGAGATGGCCGGTGACAAACCCTCGATCACATCTACATCGGGCTTGTCCATCTGCCCGAGAAACTGACGGGCGTAGGAACTCAACGACTCGACGTATCGGCGTTGCCCCTCGGCATAGATCGTGTCGAACGCAAGGCTCGACTTACCTGACCCGGAGAGCCCTGTGAAGACGATCAGTTTGTC
>JADWMG010000020.1 GCA_015767405.1 Actinomycetota bacterium | reverse complement strand
AAGAGCATTGGGTAGAAGTGCCCGCCCTTCCAACCGAGGCCGAGAAGTACGGCAACGATCACCAGTTTGCCCAACGCCAGCGCGGCAAGTTCGCCGGACGACCGTGTGGGGAGTGTGTTGACGATTGTGTCGATCCCGTCTTGGCCCGAGAAGAGAAGCAGCGAGGTCCATGTGCCCAGCAGGCCGAGGGCGACGCCACCGATCACGGCTGGGAGCACCCTGGCCTTCGACGCCTTCCAGATGCGTTCGATTCGTTCATGGAGCCACGCGTTGGCGAGCCCGAGTGCGAGTCCGATGATGCCGAGCGGAACGGCCCAGAGGGCGTCGGTTCCGTTGCGCGGAGAGTCGTACGACGGCCAGTCAGCGACTACCGCCAGGCCGGGAGTAGGAACCCAATTGAACGACAGGATTGCCAGGAGCGCAGCGATTGCCGTGAGTGCAACTCGTTCGCCCTTCGGGAGCCGTTCCGCGTTCTGGTCTTCGACCGCAACCGCCGTTCCGCCGAGTGGCGAAGCGAACATTGCTCCGAACACTGCCGCGATCGAAACGTCGCGTGCCGCCGCGACCATTTCGGCATTGCGGAGCCGGGCCGCCATGGCCAGTCCGACTGTGCCCGTTACGAACACCAAGCTGAGCTCGGGCCCGACCGCCCCGCCGAAAGCGAGTGAGACAAGCAGCATGAAAAGCGCCTGCGGAAGGATCCGAGAGTCGAAACCGCCCGTGCCTTCTTCGTTTGACATCAGCTCGTTCAGCAGGGCTGGACGGTTACCCAGGTATTTCTGACCGAGCCCGACCAAGAGACCGCCGACAGAGCAGACGACAAGGGCGTACCAACGTGACGTGATATCGAGCGCATCAGGCAGATCGATCCAGATCGCATCGATCATTTGGGTGATCAACCAGAAGAATCCCGCAGTCGCGGCACCGATCACGAGACCTGCGCCAGCGGCCATTGAGCTGAGAGAGAGGAGACGTGCGACAGGCCGAGACGTCCGAGTTTCGATACCGTCGTCAACCATTCGGGGCGACGCTACTGCACAGTCTTACGTGGCTATTGCTTGGGTACGCGGCTCGACAGAATGCCGGCACTCTCGAGTTGGTCGAGGCGGTCATCTTCATACCCGAGTAGTTCGCCGAGCACGCTGCGGTTGTCTTCACCTCGAAACTTTGGAACTCCGGACACAGCGACATCGGGGGCGTCACTGAATCGCCAAGGGACGTTCGGCACTCGGATCGTTCCGCCGCTGCGATCGTCGATCTCGACTACTGCGCCGCGTTCTGCAGCCCATTCGGTTTCGGTGAGTTCACCGGGTTGGCGAACGCGACCGACCGCGAGCTGGTGTTGGGAGAAGATCTTCTCGAAGGTGTCCGCATCGGGAACATTGGCGGCGAACTCGCGGATGATCTGGCTGAGGTCGCCGTAGTTGGCCATCCTCGTGGCGACGTCGACAAATCGTGGATCGTCGACGAGTTCAGGCTGCCCGATTGCGGCGATGAAGAACTCGAAGGTACCGCGCTCGGCGGGGTGCCCGCTCACGACCAGCGACTCACCGTTGGCAACCGTCAGCACGAGATAGTCGCCCGGTTGGAAACTGCGAATCCAGTGTGGGTTGTCCTCGCCTTCCCACAGCACGTCGTGGAGGTGCTCGTTGGCGTAGAGCATCGTCTCGGCCATCGACACGTCGAGCTGCTGCCCTGCCCCTGAGCTGTCGCGCTGATACAGCGCCGCCAGAATTGCAACGGTTGCTTCGAGCGATGTGTAGACGTCTGCATGGCTGTGAGGATCCTTCGCCAGTTCACCGTCGCGCGCGTTGCTCTGCGAGGCGACAATTCCGGTCTCCGCCTCGACAACAGGGGCGTAGGCCCGCCGGTGAACCCATGGCCCAGTCTGTCCATATCCCGAGATCGACGTGAAGATCAACCTCGGATTGCGGGCACGCAGAGTTTCTGGGCCGAGGCCCAGTCGGTCCATAACCCCGGGCCGATAGTTCTCCACGAGGACATCAGCATGGTCGACTAGGCCCAGCATGATCTCGACACCCTCTGGCGTTGCCAGGTCGATGCTGACGTTTCGTTTGCCGACGTTCTGCTGAACGAAGTAGCTCGATATTCCGTTGCGGCGGGGAGTTGCAAATCGCGTCAGGTCTCCAGCTGGTGGTTCGATCTTGATGACGTCGGCCCCGAGATCGGCCAGCATGCGCGTGCAGTGCGGACCGGCCAGCACTCGGCTTAGGTCGAGCACCCTGATACCCGACAGTGGTCGCCCTGTGGACGTCGTTGGAGAGTTCATTCCGACATCGTGCCTCATGTTGAGGTTGCGCGACGGATTGACGGGCGTCAGTTGGGCAAGTTCCCGATAGGGTAGGCGGTGCGCTAGTCGAAATTCCGGCTGGTGAGCGCATTCGGAAACTCTCTCTGCTCCGGTCTTGCGCTGTATGAGCAACATAGAGGAGTTACACCAATGACCATCATCGACGACGCCCCGCGCGTCATGTCTCCCGACGAGGAAACTGCCGTCCCGTTCGCAGAGCTCGGCTTGCCCGACTCGATTCTTCGGCGCCTCGAACGCGAAGGCAAGCACACAGCATTTCCCATCCAGGCCGCTGTCATCCCCGACGCGCTCGCCGGACGCGACGTAGCGGGTCGTGCCCCGACTGGTTCCGGCAAAACCCTCGGGTTCGGCCTACCAATGGTTGCCCGTCTCAGCGATGCACGGCCGAAGCGGCCGGTAGCGCTCGTTCTCGCACCAACCCGAGAGCTCGCCGAGCAAATCATGGCTGAGCTGACACCGTTCGCTCGGGCTTCCGGTCATGAGTCTGTGTCCATCTATGGCGGTGTTGGCTACGGGCATCAGCGCAAAGCGCTCGACCGTGGCGTCGAACTCGTCGTCGCGTGCCCCGGCCGCCTCGAAGACCTCATTCAAATGCGCGCAATCAACCTCCGAGATGTAGCCACTGTCGTCATCGACGAGGCCGACCAGATGGCCGATATGGGTTTCTTGCCCGCTGTTCGTCGCATCGTCGAGCAGACCTCGAACGATCGCCAGGTTCTACTGTTCTCGGCAACACTCGATGGGCCTGTTGCGAAGCTGGTCGCTGACTTCCAACACAACCCCGTGCGTCACGAGGTCGGACCGAAGGGTCCCGACGTGCACGCCGCAAATCACCACTTCTGGTTGGTGAAACGCGAGGATCGTGTGGCCACTACGGCAAAGGTGATCGAGCGTCTTGGCTCGACGATTGTCTTCACGCGAACCCGCCACGGCGCGGACCGCCTTGCAAAACAGCTCGGCAAGACCGGCGTGAGCGCCGAGCCGATCCATGGTGGGCGCAGCCAGGGGCAGCGTGACCGCGCCCTCGCCGCATTCAAGAAGGGCCATGCGTCAGCACTCATCGCCACTGATGTGGCGGCTCGGGGTATTCATGTCAACGGTGTCTCTGCCGTTGTGCACTTTGACCCGCCGGCTGAGGATTCGACCTACCTTCATCGGTCTGGCCGAACCGCACGTGCCGGTGCAACGGGGACCGTCGTTTCGCTGATCGACGGAAGCCAGAAGAAAGATGCCCGGAAACTCCAGCGCGGCGTCGGGATCGATGAGCCGCTGACTGAGCCGAAGGTCCACGAACTCGAAGTCCCAGAATTCGATGAATCCCAGGCCCAGCCCGCTAAGCGTTCCGATTCTAAGCGTTCTGACCACAAGCGGCAGGACGGCGAACATCGCACGACACAGATCTCGCGAAAGGACGATGCCGGTCCGGAGCCCAAGGCGACGCCATCGAAACTGAGGCCCGCTCCAACCGGTGACGCGGCGGACGCCAGTGGTTCGGTGAAGTTCTTCAACTCTGGTCGCGGCTATGGCTTCATCAAGCCAGACAATGATGGCAAAGACCTCTTTGTCCACTTCTCTGCCATAGCGACTGAGGGCTTCAAGACCCTCGACAACGGTGCCCGTGTCGCGTACGAAGTGCGCGACGGACGCAATGGCCCAGAGGCCTTCGACGTCCGTGTCGTCCCGTTCTGATCTGACCGCTGTCTGATCCGCAGAGGCGTCTCGACGAATAGTGTCGGGACGTGTTCATCGATCGAGATCTGCTCGAGAAGCGCATCAGGCGCGAGCTGTGGGAGCGAGTCTTGCCGCTCGTACACACCCAGCGCCGAGAACTATCGATCGAGGCTGGCCCTGATCTTGAACATCTCGAGCCGTTTACTGTCGGCTCGTCATGGGGTGCGCCATGGGGCACGACCTGGTTTCGGCTGACCGGAGAGATTCCAACTGACTGGAACGACGAACGCGTCGAAGCGGTGATCGACCTCGGGTTCCGGCCGGACGCCGCGGGATTCCAGTGCGAGGGGCTCGTCGTCGACGTTGGCCCGGATGGCTCGACGACTGCGCTCCAGGGCATCCACCCACGCCGTACCAACTATCGCGTAAATGCCGATCCCGGACCGCTGGTCTTGTGTGTCGAGGCGGCATCGAACCCCTCATTTGCGCAGTTCGTTCCCTCGCAGTTCGGCTCACCGACTACCGCTGGAGATTCTCTCCTCTATCGCTTTCGCACCGCTGCTCTCGTCGTCGTCGACCCCGAAGCAGAGGCACTCGCATATGACGTCGAGGTCCTCGATGGGCTTATGAGATCGCTGCCAACAGAGGATCCTCGCCGACAACGTCTTCTCAGCACCATCGTCGCTGCTCTCGACGAGGTTCCGGACGTATCTGCCGCCCGCAGTGTCTTACGGGCGGCGTTGAACGAGACCGTCGGCGGTTCGGCTCGGCATCGGGCGGTCGCTATTGGTCACGCGCACATCGACACGGCATGGCTGTGGCCGATCAGCGAAACCAGACGTAAATGTACGAGAACATTCGCGTCAGCGGTTGCCCTCATGGACGAGTATCCGGAGTATCAGTTCGCTTGTTCCTCCGCCCAGCACTACGCCTGGATCGAGGAGTACGAACCGGAGCTCTTTGCCCAGATCACCGAGCGGGTTGAACGCGGCCAATGGATTCCGGTCGGTGGGATGTGGGTTGAAGCCGACATGAATTTGCCCTCGGGTGAGAGCCTCGTGAGGCAGATCGTGTTCGGTCAGCGCTATTTCGAGAACAAGTTCGGTCGACGATGTACGGAAGTCTGGATTCCGGACGTGTTCGGTTACCCGGCTGGCCTCCCACAGGTTTTTGTTGCCGGTGGCATGGAGCGGTTCGTGACACAGAAGCTCTCCTGGAACAAGCAGAACAGATTCCCCCACAGCACGTTCTGGTGGGAAGGACTCGACGGAACACGTGTGCTCACTCACTTCCCACCGGTCGACACGTACAACGCTGAGATCACACCAGCCGAGGTCGGGTTCTCGGTTGCGAACTTTCACGATCACGGATGGAGTTCGGATTCGCTGATGCCGTTCGGCCATGGCGATGGCGGCGGAGGACCAACTCGAGAGATGCTCGAACGGGCCAGGAGGCTGGCGACGATTGATGGGCGAACAACTCTCGAGATCGGGACTGCAGACGAGATGTTCACGCGCATCGAACACGATGCATCACGAGGCGCCCCTGTACCGATCTGGCGTGGGGAGTTGTACTTCGAGACCCATCGCGGAACGTTGACCAGCCAGTTGAACACGAAGATTGGAAATCGGCGATGTGAGCGACTACTCGTTGAAGCTGAGCTGTGGGCGGCGAGCCTCGGCCGGCAGGCGGGGATAGATCATCTTTGGAAAGAAGTACTAACTCAGCAATTCCACGACATCTTGCCCGGATCGTCGATCTCTTGGGTGCACGCTGATGCAGAGGCGACCTTCGCGGCGGTAGAGATGGAGTTGGAGGGGCGGATCAGTTCGCTTCTGGGTGAGCTCGCATGTTCCACGCCGATGCTCGCCAACGCTGCTGATGCCCCGCTCGATGCCGTGGTGTTGCTCGATCTGGAGTCGGATGCAAGCGATAGAACCCAGGCGCTCGCCGACGGGCGAGTGGCGCGCCGAGTAGCTATCCCTGCGCTCGGGTTGGGGCCGGTGGAGCCGCTCCTCATCGATGATCGAGTCGTCGTGTCGGACTCGTCGATGGCCAACCGCCACGTCGCCGTGCGTTGGGACGGGGTCGGCAACCTGACTTCTATCATCGACATCGCACATGCGCGCGAGATCGTGCCGGCGGGCTCCTTCTTCGCTTTTCTGGAGCTGGCCCCTGATCAGCCCGTCGAATACGACGCCTGGGATCTCGAATCATGGACTCGCAACAATGCCCGGACCCTCACTGCTGCGGTACCACACGGAGACACCGTCAAAGTCATAATCGAAGACGGCGGGCCATTGGTCGGCCGCGTCCGAGTGAAGCGGACCTTTGGGCCGTCGTCCTCGGTGGTCACGTACGAACTTCGGGCTGAAAGCCAACAACTCCTGGTTCATGTCGAACTCGACTGGCATCACGACGAGCACCTGTTGTCGATGGCATTCCCACTGGACGTACATAGCACCAGCGCATCGTGTGACGTGCAATTCGGTGTCGTGGAACGGCCGACGCATCCGTCGAGCCCGTGGGACGCCGCGAAGTTCGAAGTGTGTGCCCATCGATACGTCGATTTCTCTGAACCCGATTTCGGGGTGGCGGTCCTGAATACCGGACGCTATGGCTACTCCCTTTTCGACGGAGCGATCCGCGTGAGCCTTGCGCGGGCCGCGAAGTACCCCGACCCAGATGCTGATCGCGGCCATCACGAAGTGACGTTTGCCGTGCTGCCTCACGGTCCGGGCCTGGCCAGCGTGCGGGCAGCAGCGAGCCTCTTGAATGCGCCGATTCGGATAGTTCGGCCCACGACCAAGATGAACGATGATCGTGAGAGTGCGCGCCGCGAGACCCCGCTGATAGCCGTCACAGGGCCAAATGGCGAACATGAGGACGGTGTCGAGATTGACGCGGTGAAGCTTGCAGATGATGGCGGTGGAGACTTCATTGTGCGGCTGCACGAAGGGTGCGGCAACCGTGTCCGAATCTCAGTTCGTGGTCAGCACCGTGTGAGCGCAGCCTGGCGCTGCAATCTCTTGGAGGAGCCGGAGTCGGGCGAAGAGGTTGGTGACGGAATTGTGACGCTGACCTTGCGTCCGTTCCAGCTCGTGACGCTTAGGATGCGTCTGCTCGAAGGGTCCGACGGTCGTACCCTCGACGACTGAGTGCCGTGCCGCGCTCAGACCGGAGCGAGGTGGCGCAGAGCAGCCGTGGCGTACAGCGACGTGCCGACAGCCATTGCAGATTCGTCGAAGTAAACCCGGTTGGAGTGGTTTGGGGCGGCAGTCGAGAGGTTGCGATCGAGTGGCGTCCCTCCGAGGAACATCATTGCGCCGGGAACGTTTTGCAGGACGTAGCTGAAGTCCTCGGCCCCCATCACCGGGTGCGGGAGTTGGACAACGGCGTCGGTGCCGACCACGTCGGTCGCCATACCGAAAGCGAATTCGGCGAATTGGTCGTCGTTGGTCGTGACGGGGTAGCCGATGCCGACTTCGACTTCACATCCACATCCGTGAGCGGCAGCAATTCCATCCGCGACGCGTCGAATACCGTCGTGCACCTTCGCCCTGGTCTGCTCGCTGACCGCGCGGATCGTCCCTTCGATCTCGGCGACCTCTGGGATCACATTGTTCGTCGTTCCGGCGGTGATACGGCCAACGGTGACGACGGATGGATCGAATACGTCGATCGACCGCGTGATCATGGTTTGCAACGCCTGCACGATCTCGCAGGCAACCGGGATCGGGTCAAGCGCGCGATGCGGCTCACTGGCGTGGCCGCCCCTACCCGTGATCCGGATGGACATCGTGTCGGCTGAGGCCATGATCGGCCCTCCACGCGTGCTGACCCAGCCACTCGGTAGCGCGGACGTGATGTGCAGAGCGAACGCCGCGTCGACCGGCGAGGTAGTTCCATCGGATCGATTGGGCACGTCGAGAAGCCCTTCGTCGAGCATGAAGCGCGCTCCATGGTGACCCTCCTCGCCAGGCTGGAACATGAACAGCACTCGTCCTGCGATGTCGTCACGGCGCGTACTGAGCAGCTTCGCGGCGCTCGAGAGCATGGCCGTGTGCGTGTCGTGCCCGCAAGCGTGCATGCACCCGTCGACGTGTGACGAGAACTCTAAACCGGTGTCTTCGGGCATTGGCAGCGCATCCATGTCGCCGCGTAACAACATCGTGGGTCCGGGGGAGGAACCCTCCAGGATTGCGACGATTCCACTGGTCGACTCGTGTGTTGTCACCTCGAGCGGAAGCCCCTCGAGCGAAGCCAAGACGTGTTCACGTGTGATCGGAAGGTCGTTTCCGAGCTCTGGCCACTCGTGCAGCGTGCGGCGGAGAGCAATGGTGTCTGGCATCAAGTCTTCCGACTGTTCGCGCACCGATTCGATCATTGGATCGTCGATCTCCACGGGAGTGTCACTGTGTGGCATGACTTGATCGTAGACGTTCCCTGTTCGGCTGGCGATCGCCCACAGTGCACATGAGCGACGCAATCATCGTCGCCGTATGGAACATGTTCGTCGATGGACGAAGAAGGAGAACCCCATGGCAATGTACGGAGCGAACCCAGAACAGCTGACCAATCTCGGCACAACCCTCAACCGTCAGATCGACACCATTTCGCAGTTGATGGGCACGGTTGACAGCGTGTTGAATGGCACCACGTGGCAGGGTCCGGCCCGTGAACGCTTTGTCGAGGATTGGAACGGATCCTTCAAGTCAGCGTTGAGCAAGCTGAATGAAGCATTCGGACTGGCCGGGCGCGACTGCATTGCTCGTTCCGATGAGCTACGTCGCGTGATGGGCTCAGGATTGTGACTCTACGTAGGTAGGTTTCCGCGGTTCATGGGCGGTCTTCTGTGAGCGGCTGCGGGAACAGGCTCTACGCTACGCAAGGTGGTACACGTCGAGTTCACGATCGAGCCGTTTGTGGAGGGGCAGCCCGGTATACACGTGACCGCGGCCATTGCCGCGGCGCGAGAACTCGACATCACAGTTGAGGTGGGTCCGTTTGGTTCTTCCTGCGATGTTGCCCCCGCCGGCGTCGGTGCCTTGGTCGGAGCGGTGACAGCGGCGGCAATCGCCAACGGTGCCACGCACGTTTCGGTGCACGCCGAAAACGTTGCCGACGATCCACCACCCGATTCCGGAGTCGCGCGGTCGTGACAGATGATCGTGCGGGTCAGCGCCCGCCGGCTAACCGCAACATCCATCCGTTGATCCGGGCAGTTAAGCCCGTCGTCGATGCGGTTGGTGCGTCATTTGTGAATGCCGACGACATCGAGGCGAGCGATGTTCCACTCATCTGGGAAGGCCAGGTAATTGCCGCGGTGCGGATGCCGCCGCTCCATGGCGCCCTCGAGCGACTGATCGACGGGGTCGAGGCTGAGCTCGGTGGACGTCTGCCGATGCTGTCGCGCGAAGACAAGCAGCGAGCGGTTCGATTGCTCGACCAGCGGGGTGCCTTCATCCTGCGTCGTGCCGTCGAAGATGTCGCTGATGCGATGGGCGTCAGTCGCATCACCGTGTACAACTACCTGAACGCCATCCACCGGTGACCGGCGTCCGGCGGATCGACGACTTCGACGTCGTGGCGTTCGATGCCGACGACACGCTCTGGCGTTGCGAAGACTCTTTCCGCCACGCGGAGAGCCGATTTGTCGAGTTGGTCGGCCCGCACGTTCCACGTGGCGTTGATGTCGATGCGGCGCTGCGCGCCGTCGAGAAGGCCGATGTGCCTGTGTCTGGCTACGGCGTCAAGGCGTTCACTCTGTCGATGGC
The DNA here is from genome assembly GCA_015767405.1 of Actinomycetota bacterium. Lineage (GTDB taxonomy): Bacteria > Actinomycetota > Acidimicrobiia > Acidimicrobiales > Ilumatobacteraceae > Sva-07. Next base: position 9,159 of record JADWMG010000020.1, on the reverse strand, counting down.
ACGTGCCGCGATCGATGTCACCGAAGGTGCGATACCTAGTGCGGTCGTCGGTGATCTTCTCGACGTCGGACGATCGATGCTCCTCGAATCCGTGCATCTTCTTCCTCACGTCTCCGAAGTTCTCGCTGAGGTGGCCGCGAACATTCGGATCGTCCTGATCACCAAAGGCGATCTTGTTCACCAGACCCGCAAAGTGACTACATCGGGAATCGAGCACCATTTCTCCGACATCGAAATCTTGTTGGAGAAGGATTCAGCCGCCTACGACAAGATCATCAAGCGACTTGACGTGGCGCCGGAGCGGTTCTTGATGATCGGCAACTCGGTCCGCAGCGACGTACTGCCGGTGATGGCCCTTGGCGGTCACGCTGTTCATATTCCGTACCACCTCACCTGGGAACTAGAACGCGTCGATCATCACGACGAAGATGTCGTCGAACTGGCGTCGATCGCAGATTTGCCCGCCTGGCTCGGCATCTCCTAACGCGTTCTCGTGAACTTTTACCGACCTGTCGTCGGTAAAAGTTCACGAGAACGGATTGGGAGTTTGGTCAGAGGCGGCGGAGCAGGATCTCGTCGATGCGGTGACCGACCGTCTTGCGCAGAATGAGCGACGCGCGGTCGCGTGTTGGCGCGATGTTCTCTCGCAGGTTCCGTCCGTTGATGTTTCGCCAGATTCCTCGCGCCGTCTCAATCGCTTCTTCATCATTGAGATTGGCATAGAACTGGAAGAACGAATCGGGGTCTTGGAAGACTGACTCACGCAGAGCGAGGAACCGATCGATGTACCACTGTTCGATGTCGTGTTCGTCGGCATCGATGTAGATCGAAAAGTCGAAGTAGTCGCTTACGAACTCGGTCGTTTGTGGACCCGTCTGGAGCATGTTCAGGCCTTCGAAGATAACGATGTCGGGGCTCTGGATGACAGCTTTCTCGTGTGGCACGATGTCGTACACGACGTGGCTGTATACAGGCGCCTCGACGAGGTCATGGCCACTCTTGATGTTGCGCAGTACTCGCAGCAGCGCGCGAGTGTCGTACGACTCGGGGAAGCCTTTGCGGTCCATGATGCCGCGTTCTTCGAGAACGCTGTTCGGGTAGAGGAAGCCGTCCGTCGTGATCAGGTCGACCTTTGGATGGTCGGGCCATTGGGCAAGAAGTGCCTGCAGGATGCGGGCGAACGTGCTCTTGCCGACGGCGACGCTGCCGGCGACCCCGATCACGTAGGGAACCTTCGGTGCGATGGTTCCGAGGAAAGTGGCCGACACTCGATGCAGGTCTTGAGTTGCACTCACGTAGAGGTTGAGGAGACGACTGAGCGGAAGGTAGATGGTCGTCACCTCATCCATGTTGATCTTTTCGTTGATGCCCTGGAGCCGCCGCAGTTCGGGCTCTTCAAGGGTCAGTGGAGTTGCGGCGCGCAGCTTGGCCCAGGTGTCTCGGTCGAAGGCGAGATATCTGCTCGCCGAGTTGTTCGAATCGGTCGCCTGCGCGCCGTTCGTTGCATCCGCCCCGGTGGTCACGAATCCGAACCTAGCCAAGCTGATCGGCGTCAGCAGATTTTTCGCACCACGCGAGTCGCAACCAAGATGCGATTCGCAACCAAGATTTGTGTCAGCTCTTACCGGTGGCGCACGTGTTTCTGCTGACACAAAATCCGGGTGGGACTTTTGTGTCGGCACATATCGGTGGCGCCTTGGTTTCTGCTGACATAAAACCTGGGATGGGAGGGTCGAGGTCGGCCCTCGGACCGCGGCGTAGGCTGGTCCTGTGGCCCGGTCGAGAGCGCGCCAGCGGCTCGGTGCCTGGTATACGCCACCCGACCTCGTGGAGACTGTCATAGAGAACGTCATCACGGCCGATTTCGTCGCCTCTCGGATGTCGAGGTCAGGCAGTCTTCAGGTCGTGGACCCGGCGTGCGGAGACGGAAGGTTCCTGGCAGCTGCCGAGCGTCGAATCGTGGAGCTAGATGGCACATGTGAGCTAACCGGCGTTGACGTCGACCCGGAGGCGGTGGCTGCCACATCGGCAGACCTGCCCAACGCGCGCCTTCACTGTGACGATGCTCTCGGCCACGACTGGGGCGATCAGAGGTTCGATCTTGTTATCGGTAACCCGCCATTTCTTTCTCAGATGTCGGCGCTGACGACGCGTGGCGGAGCAAGCGACCGTGGCGGTGGTCCCTATGCGGATGCCGCAGCAGAGTTCCTTGCTCTTTCCGGTGAACTCGTTGATGCCGACGGCGGGCGCGTTGCGCTGGTACTTCCTCAAACCCTGCTGGCAACCCGTGACGCAGAGGCTGTACGCCGATCGATCGACGAACGTGCGGAGATGATCTGGTCGTGGTGGACCGGCGAACGTGTCTTCGAAGCCCAGGTCCACACCTGTGCGATCGCGCTGGAGTTCGGGAGCGTTTCCGCTGGCGAACATGGATCATGGGCGCACGTCGTCACATCTCGTTCTGGTATTCCGGGGCTGCCACAGGAGCTCGCCGCCGCGTCTGTTGGCACGCTCGGGGGTCGGGCGCTGCTGAATGCCAACTTCCGCGACGAGTACTACGGGATGATTCCAGCGGTCGGAGATCATTCCGAGGGGCCGCGATTGATCACCAGCGGACTGATCGATCCCGGCCGCTCGCTCTGGGGCGACCGTGCTGTCAAGTTCGCCAAGGCACATTTTGAGCGGCCGAGACTGGACCTGTCGAAACTCGACTCGAAGATGCACCGGTGGGCAGACAAACGCCTGGTCCCGAAGGTGCTTGTCGCGAATCAGACGCGTGTGATCGAGGCAGTGTGTGACCCGACGGGTGAGTGGCTACCTGCGGTCCCCGTCGTCGGGATCTACCCACATCGTATGAAAGGTGGATTGGGTGCCGAAGTCGACCTGGCATGGGAGATCGCAGCGGTGCTTACCTCGCCGATTGCCTCGGCCTGGGTCTGGCACCGCAGTGGAGGAACTGGGATGTCGGCAAATTCGATACGCCTTGGCCCGGTAGTGCTTGCTGATCTGCCATGGCCCTCAGGCGACCTCGGCCCTGCAGTCGCGGCGTTGCAGCGCGGTGACGTTCGCGAGTGTGGGTTGGCGCTCTTGGACGCCCATGGCGCGGCCGATGTTGACGTCCGTGAGGAACTGTTCAGTTGGTGGGTCGCGTCACTGGAGCGGATCGAATCGAGGCAACCGCCGTCCGTGGTCTGAACGCCCACGCCATCCGCGCCACCCGGGCGACCCTGAAATCATCCAGAGCAGAGTTAATCCGATCAACTCGGTCAGATGAACGGACTCGGAAAGCGGATTGCGCCCACTTCCCAGAATGTCGGCACCCAGACTGACCAGCGTGGTACCAACGAGCGCAGCAGTGAAAGGGAGAAGTCCGAAGGCCCGGTGCGGCTTCCACGCCGAGAACGCGAAACCGATGGCCAGGGCAACCCCAAAGGCGCCGAGGTGGCGTGCTATGTGCTCGTCAGTGCCAGCCGTGTTTCCGAGAATGAGTGCGGGGATGCTCTGCGCGAACATGACCAGGGCAATCCATGCGAGAGCCGGGCGTAGCCAGCCGCCTCGCCCGAGCCTGGCTGGGCGTGCCCGCGCCGTCACCGCCGAGACGAGATCGGGGACCGGTTCGGCGGGTCGAATTCGTATCTGGCGATCGAGTACGTCGAGGCGCTCAGAGTAGGAACTGCATGCCGAGCAGTGCTCGACGTGTTGTGCAACGGCCGTTGTTTCTTCACTGGTCGTCTCGCCGTCGGTGACGGCTGAGAGGAGGTCGCGAGCGAGTTCGCACTTCATGATGATGTCTGTCGTCTCGCGAAGGTATTTGGTTCCGCTGCTGCGACAATGCTGGTGTGGATCGCCTCACCAACCTTCTCTTGGCTGCCCGCGATGGTGACCGCGATTCACTCGATCGGTTCATTGCCGAAACACAGGCTGATGTCTGGCGGCTATGTCGCTACCTCGGCGATGCACAGCAGGCTGACGATCTCGCCCAGGAGACCTATGAAAGGGCAATATCGTCAGTTCATCGTTATCGCGCTGATGGTCCGGCGCGAGGTTGGCTGTTGACGATTGCCCGTCGAGTTTGTGTCGACCACACGCGTCGGGCCACACGTCGTCGCCGGCTCGACAGGTCTGTGATGCATAATGCAACAGCGGGCTCGGCCGGGGGAGCGTTGGTCTCGCCCGACCATTCCGGGCGCATTGATCTCGACGACGTCCTCGCTGACCTTGACGCCGACCGTAAGGGTGTATTCGTGCTGACGCAGGTACTTGGTTTGCGCTACGACGAGGCTGCCGAAGTCTTGGGGATTCCGATCGGTACCGTGCGATCCCGCGTGTCCAGAGCCCGCCACGATCTCATCGAGATGATGAGCGACGAAGTTGATCAGGACGTGCGGCGATCTTCGTGAGTTTGGTACTCGGGAACCAATCTCGACCCGCTGGCGACAAGCAACGAGTGAGCAAACTCTCGAGATACGGCGTTGCGGCCTGCATAACCGCAGCGCTGGCACTCACCGCCGTTTCGTGCGGCGGGGCGACAGGCTCGTCAGAGCCCGGCGCGGACGGTGCTGAGGCCCAATCTTCGCCGGCTGAACGGGGCAAACGCATTGCCGGTTCGAGCGGATGCAGCGGCTGCCACGGGTCCGACTTCAACGGCGGCGCTGGTCCCGCTTGGGTCGGCCTTGCCGGATCGGAAGTGGAGTTGACTGACGGTTCATTCATCGTCGCGGATGATGCCTACCTCCATCGTGCAATTGCTGACCCCGGAGCCGATCAGCGCGCCGGCTTCTCGCTACGGATGCCTTCCAACAGACTCAGCGACGAAGAGATCGCGGATGTCGTCGAGTTCATCAAGAGCCTGGAAGTGAACGATGACTGAACCGTCAGCTCTCAGGCGCGTTGCGAGTCACCATGGCCTCGTTGTTGCCGCGGGGGCGATGGTGCTGCTATCGGCGTGCGGTTCGAGCGATTCAAATACCTCTGACTCAGGAACGTCTGGAGGTGCACAACAGGAGGGGTCGCAAGAGATTGAAGAAGTGTCGCCTGATCGAGTGCTTGCCGGGGTTGTTCGTGAGCCGGCCCCCGTCGTCGACGAGACGCCGATTCCCTCACTCACGATTGAGGGTGACGATGTCGTTTTTCGTGCGCAGCCCGACGGTTTGCAGGTCGTCTACTTCGGATACACGAACTGCCCAGATGTTTGCCCGACGACGATGTTCGACCACACAGTTTCCCTGCGCCTCCTACCCGATGACATGGCCGACCAGGTCGACACCGTGATGGTCACTGTTGACCCTGACCGTGATCTCGAGCTTCTCACGGGCTATGTCCAGAGCTTCGTCCCCGATGCAGTAGCTGCCGGTACATCTGATCCGGCAGTGTTGGCTGCGGCCGCCGAACCGTTCGGCGTCAGCTACGACGTCGTGGAAGCCTCTGACGGGAGCATCGAAGTGTCTCACAGCGGGTTTCTCTACGTGGTGGGTGACAATGGTGAATTGCTTCTCGCATGGCCTTTCGGTACTTCGTCGGAGGAGATGGCCGCTGACATGTTCCAACTACTGACGTCTGAGGCCACCTGATGATTAGAGCTGCAAAGAGCCGCCGCGTGGCCGTTGCCGGCGTACTCGCCTTCGTTGTGGCGGTCGTCGGATGTAGTGGGGGTGACGACATCAGTGGTCCCGGAATCGTGCCGGTAAATGACTCCGAATCGGCCACATACGAGTACGTGATACCGCTCGGGGCCGGCGATGCGCTGGACGCCGGGACACCGTTGGAGATTCTTCCTGCGGAGCTCGAAGTGAGTGTGGGCGAGTCCATCCGCATCGTCAACAATGACGAGCGCGGCCACAATGTCGGTCCGTTCTTTGTCGGGGCGCACGAAACGCTGTCACAGCGGTTCTCCTCTGCCGGAGAGTTCTCTGGCGTGTGCACCGTTCACCCGAGCGGCGAATTCGTACTCGTCGTCAGCGCCTGATGAGGTTGCGGGCTCCGCGACTTCGACTCGGGTGGGCAGTTGCCACCGGCATGCTTGCGGCACTCGCCGTTGGCTCGCCGGTGCTAGCTGACCCTGCAGGGCCCACCGACTATCTATCCGAGGTCGTCTCGATCGAGCCTGCGGCACCGACCATCGATGTCTCGATTCTCGGCGGTGATTCGTTCGTGCAACTGAACGTGCAACCGGGCTCGGAAGTGATCGTCATTGGATACCGAGGCGAGGAGTATCTGTGGTTCCAAGCTGACGGAACAGTGCTCGAGAACCAGAACTCGCCTACCAAGTACACGAACGAAGACCGATACGGCGGTGGTGAGATTCCTCCATCGGCGACAGCGGACGCCGCGGCCGACTGGCAGCCGATCGCTTCAAATGCGCGGTGGGCGTGGCACGATCACCGCGCGCATTGGATGCAGGAAACTCGGCCCTTCGGACAGTCCGCGGGTGAACAGATTCTCGAAGCCGTGATCCCTCTCGAAGTCGACGGAGTCGAAGTCGATGTGACCGTCATCAGCACGTGGCAGCCGGAACCTTCGCCGGTACCGGTGTGGATCGGGTTCCTCTCCGGCTTGCTTCTCGCGGTCGGAGCGTGGTTCGTCCGGTCGGATTCGCGGCCGGCTGTGGTGCTCGCACTTCCGGCGGTCGCCGCAGCGTTGCTTGCCGGTAGTTGGCAGTATCTTTCGCTGCCGTCAGAGACCGGTCCGCGGTCACTCTGGTGGGTGTTACCGGCAATCGCTTTGGTGTGTTCAATCGTCGGCGTCGTCGCCGGTATCCGTGAGCGGCGGTTCGTTGCCGATGCAGCATTACTCCTGGTCGGTGTCGAACTTGCGCTTTGGGGGTTCTTCAAACGTGACGGACTGAACGCCGCCATCATCCCGACCGACGCGCCAGATTGGTTCGATCGATTTGCCACGGCGATGGCGCTGGTCGGTGGGTTGGGTTTCACCGTTGTCGCGCTGTGGTGGCTGTTCCGTCTGCCGAGCGGTTCGAGGCGCGCTGTCTAGCCGACCATCGGTGAGCTAAGCCGCGCACAGGTCGCGCCGAAGCTAACCGCAACTTGGTTGGACATCTCTCCGGTGAGCTAAGCCGCGCACAGGTCGCGCCGAAGCTAACCGCAACTTGGTTGGAGAATGTCAGCGGTTCCAGGGCGCTGTTGGGCTCACTGCGCCCGGGCCACCTGTGAGCACATCGCATCCTTCATCGGTAACCAAGATGGTGTGTTCGAATTGGGCGGTGCGCCTGCCGTCGGCCGTGACGGCTGTCCAGTCGTCGTCCCATACCTTGTAGTTCACAGTCCCGAGGGTGATCATCGGTTCGATGGTGAAGGTCATGCCTGGCCGCATGGTGGTGGTGGCGCGCGAGTCGTAATAGTGCAACACCTGGATATCGGTGTGGAACTGCTCTCCGATGCCATGGCCGACAAAGGCTCGCACGACGCCGTAGCGGTATTTTTTGGCATGGTTCTCGATTGCTTGGCCGATGTCACTCAGCGGTCGGCCCGGCTTTACCGCTTCGATGCCATGCCATATGCACTCTTCGGTCACACGGACGAGCTGTTGGCTCTCGGGATCGACACTGCCAACGAGAAATGTCGCGTTTGAGTCGCCATGGACCCCACCGATATAGCCGGTGACATCGATATTGCAGATATCACCGTCCTGGAGAACTGTCGAGTCGGGAATGCCGTGACAGATCACCTCGTTGATCGAAGTGCAGCATGCCTTTGGGTAACCGTGATAGTTGATCGTCGACGGGTAGGCCCCACGCTCGACGAAAAGGTCGTGAACGTAGCGATCGATTTCATCGGTGGTGACGCCGGGAGCAACTTTTTCGCCTGAGAGACGTAGGACCTCGGATGCCACGTCGCATGCGTGGCGCATCCGCTCGATGATCTCGGGCGACTTGATGCGGGGTTCGTCCCATGGCTCGGGTTCCCCGGTGTCGGCGTAGGGCGGACGCGGGATGTCGGCCGGAACCGAACGCATTGGCGAAACGACCCCAGGAAGGACCCGTCCTTCGAGCTTCTTGTGGCATCGCTTGTACTTTCGTCCGCTACCGCACCAGCAGGCTTCATTGGCCTTCGGCAACGTGGCAGGCGCGGTCACCGTGTCAGACATGGGCCCAGGATAGAGGGATTCCAAAGGGTCCTCGCGCGGAGTTGTCGGACGTTCGTTCATGCGTCCCCTCCCGACACTGGCCAACGTTTACGATCAAGGCACTAGCCTGTCCTGCGTGTCCCAGGAAGAGGTGCTGGCTCCGAACGTGACGTCGCCCCTGTTGGCACTTGCGTCGATGAGAACCGATCGAGCGCGCATCGAGTCGGCGATGCGCGATGCAGTCGTCACTCCGGATTCGTATTTGAACGAGATCGCATCGCACCTGATCGTCGCCGGAGGCAAGCGATTACGCCCTGTTCTCGCGGTCGCCGGCGCACAGATACTCGGTTCGCAGGCCTCGCCTGATGTCGTTCGCGGAGGGGTGTCTTGTGAACTAGTTCACCTTGGGTCGCTCTACCACGACGATGTGATGGACGAGGCCGACACTCGTCGAGGTGTCGAGACGGTCAACGCGAAGTGGGGCAACCTGCAGGCAATCCTTGCGGGCGACTTCCTGCTTTCCAGAGCTTCGGAGATTGCTGCATCACTCGGCACAGAGGTGGCGGGGCTTTTGGCGCGGACCATCGGATGGCTGTGTGAGGGGCAAATCGAAGAACTCCGACACACGTACGACGCTGGGCGAACCGAGGCAAGTTACTTCGCTTCGATCCACGGCAAGACCGCATCTCTCTATGGCACCGCGGCGCGCATTGGTGGCATTGTCGCCGGTCACGACCGGCCGATGATCGAGGCACTTACAGAGTTTGGCAACGGCTACGGAATGGTGTTCCAGATCGTCGATGACATCTTGGACATCACGGCAACTGACGAACAGCTCGGCAAGCCGGCCGGCCATGACATCGTCGAAGGCGTGTACACCCTGCCGGTACTTCGCACACTGTCGCTAGGCAACGCCGCGGCCGACGAGTTGGGCGATCTACTCGGATCGCCGCTTGATGCATCCCAACAGGAAACGGCTCTGGCAATCGTTCGATCGAACGACGGTGTCGCAGCGGCAGTTGAAATCGCACGGGACTATGTCGCTCGGGCTGAATCAGCTTGTGACGATTTCCCCGACTC
>JADWMG010000378.1 GCA_015767405.1 Actinomycetota bacterium | reverse complement strand
ATCGGTGCCGGCCGCGCTGCCGACCTCCGCTACATCGAGTCCGCCGCCCGCCTCATTGCCGAGGTCACCGAAGGTCACAAGATCATCGTCGAGAAAAGCACCATCCCGGTGAAAACCGCCATTGCTATCAAGGCGATTCTCGCCGCCAACTCTTCCGACAAAGCCACCTTCGAGGTTCTCTCCAACCCGGAATTCCTCGCCGAAGGAACCGCAGTCGCCGACCTCGAAAATCCTGACCGCATCCTCATCGGTGGAGAAATCACCGACGAGGGAAACACAGCTGTGCAAGCTCTCGTCGACATCTACGCACGCTGGATTCCCCGCGAGAAAATCATCACCACCAACCTCTGGTCGTCCGAGCTTTCCAAGCTCGTTGCCAACGCATTCCTCGCCCAGCGCATATCATCAATCAACTCCATCTCTGCACTCTGCGAAGCCACCGGGGCGGACGTCGATGAAGTCGCGCGCGCCATCGGCACCGACTCACGCATTGGCCCCAAATTCCTCAAATCATCCGTCGGCTTCGGAGGATCGTGTTTCCAGAAGGACATCCTCAACCTCGTCTATCTTTGCGAATCCTTCGGTCTCCCCCACGTCGCCGAATACTGGCGCCAGGTCGTTCACGCCCTTGGCCCGTCCGGTCATCGTGCGCGTGTGGTACTGGTAGAGCACGCGGCCGGTGGTCAGGGTCAGCGGGAACTCGGCGTCGGGCAGCTCCAGCGGCTCCTGGTGCTCGATGGCGTGGAACAATCCCTTGCCCCGGGGGAACATCCCGTTGTGCAGGAACTGGGTGCCCGGGTGGTCCGCGCTCGGGCAGGGCCACTGCAGGCCGCCCTCCTGCTCGAGGCGCGCATAGCTCACGCCACCGTAGCTCGGCGTGAGGAAGGCGATCTCCTCGAAGATCTGCTCCGCGTTGTCGTACGACCAGTCGATGCCCAGACGCCTGCCGACCTCCATCAGCGTGCGCCAGTCCTCGGGCACGCCCGCCGGCGGCTCGACCGCCTTGCGCACGCGCTGGATCCGACGCTCGGAGTTGGTGAAGGTGGCATCCTTCTCGGCGAAGCAGGCCGCGGGCAACACCACGTCGGCAAGCTGTGCTGTCTCGGTAAGGAAGATATCCTGGCCAAGGCCGAGAAAGAGGTCATGGAGGTTGAGAACGGCTACCAGAATGGTGTTCTGACCGAAAGTGAGAAATACAACAATGTCGTTGATATCTGGTCCCGGGCCACCGATAAGGTCACCAATGAAATGATGGACGAGTTGAGTGTCCAGTACCAACGGGACAAGGACAACAAAATGGTCGAGAGCCCGAGCTTCAACTCGATCTACATCATGGCTGATTCCGGTGCCAGGGGCAGCAAGGACCAGATCAGGCAGCTTGCCGGGATGCGTGGACTGATGGCCAAGCCATCCGGTGCGATCATTGAGTCGCCGATCAAGGCGAACTTCCGGGAAGGGCTGAGTGTTCTTGAATACTTCATCTCCACCCATGGCGCCCGTAAGGGTCTGGCCGATACAGCTCTCAAGACTGCCAACTCGGGCTATCTTACCAGGCGACTGGTTGATGTCGCCCAGGATTCCACCATTGTTGAAAAGAATTGCGGAACCATTGACGGGATCGTCGCTGAGCCGCTCATGGAGGGTGGTTCGATCATCCAGCCGGTCGGCGACAGGATCCTGGGCCGTGTTGCCCTTGATGATATCGTTGATCCATTCAACGGTAAACTCCTGCTCGAAGCTGATCAGCAGATCACCGAGGAGAAGGTTGCCGAGATAAACGAGGCCGGCATTGACCGGGTCAAGATCAGATCAGTTCTGACCTGTCGGGCCAAACGGGGTGTTTGCACGATGTGCTACGGCCGGGACCTTGGTCGCGGCCACATGGTCAACCAGGGTGAAGCGGTGGGGATCATTGCCGCTCAGTCCATTGGTGAACCTGGCACTCAGCTGACCATGCGGACCTTCCATATTGGTGGGACGGCGAGTCGGGTGGCTGAACAGGCCGAGATCCTCTCCCAGCATGGCGGCAAGGTCAAATTGAATAATATCCATACCGTAACCAACGCCAGCGGCCAGGCGGTTTCGATGAACCGTAATGGTGAGGTCGTCATTATCGGGACTAAAGGTCGTGAGCGTGAGCGTTATCGTCTCAACTATGGTGCCATGTTGCTGGTTGCTGAGGGTGAACAGGTCGAGC
>JADWMG010000123.1 GCA_015767405.1 Actinomycetota bacterium | reverse complement strand
GTTCGGCTCCCTGCTCCTGTGTTACAGCGAGGAGTGTTTCGAGAGCGGCGATGGTTGGCGCGCTCGCGCTTGGTCGTCGCCGACGAATGAACGCGACGACCCGGCGGGGCAACTCCGGCACAGTTATTCGACGGAACGAACCTTCGAGCCAGGTGGGCACCGCCGTTGCCGGCACGATTGCCGCACCGAAGCCGTCGATTGCGAGCGAGGCGAGTAGTCCAACGCCATCGACTTCGGCCTGGGCGCGCAGCGTGACGCTGGATGACGCCGCTGCTCGTTCGAGTACACGCCTGAGCGCGCTGCCGGTCGGAGGGAGCAGAAGGGGCACATCATCGAGATCTTCGAGCGGGATGAGGTCGCGCGTGGCCAAGGGGTGCTTCTCATCGGCGAGCAGCAACAGGTCCTCTGCGAACAGGGGCTCGATTACGAGCTCGGGGTCGTCGACAGGTAGGTGAACGATTGCCCCGTTGAGTTGGCCGCCGAGCACGTTAGGTACGAGCGAGGATGTAGATCCCTCCTGGACGATTGCGCGGACGTTCGGGTGTTCCTCACCAAGACGGCTGAGGAACTGTGGCATGAGCCAGCGTGCGGTCGTGCCGATCACGCCAATTCGAGTTTGACCGGAGATGTTGGCGTCGTGACTTGACATGTCGGCGGTGATGTCGTCGATCTCATTCAGAACACGCCTAGCGCGTTCGACGACACGTACACCCTCTTCGGTGAGGCCGCCTTGAGCCCGATCCACCAGTGTGACACCCAGTTCCTTCTCGAGCCGAGCGATGTGGCCGGAGACGTTTGATTGAACGGTGTAGAGCGACCGGGCGGCCGCTGAGAACGTGCCATGGTCGGCAATTGCCACAATCGTTGCGAGCTGTCTGACATCCATCTCAGAAAACGATACTTGATATCTGTTTGTTCTGCTTGCCAGATCGCTCGTTCACGTGCATACTTTCACAAGCAGACAAATCGCAGTGCGAACACCCCCCATGTTCCACTCGAAGGGAAGTCCACAATCCGATCCCCCATCGGAGGACATTCCCAGGTTGAGAGACCCGGATCCAGTATCCGGGTCTTTCCCATTTTTCGGATCAAGCGTTTAGTCTGGGTCGGTGACCGGAACCCAAGGTGCTGCGTTCTTCGACCTCGATCGAACTCTGCTGTCGGGGGCATCGGGTGAGGTGTTCTCGGCAGCGATGCGTGAGGCGGGATTGACTAGCGCTAAGCCGATTCCCGGTGAACGATTGATGTTCAGCTTGTTCAACGCAATCGGCGAAACGTTGCCGTCGATGGCGCTTGCCCGCCAGGCGGTCACGTTGGCGAAGGGACGATCACAGGCGGCGGTCGTCGCGGCCTCCGAATCGGTAGCGGACGAACTCTGCTCGATGCTGCAACCCTTTGCCGAAACGGCGTTTACCGCGCACCGCGAAGCTGGCCGACCCATCGTTCTTGCCACCACGACGCCGTACGACATGGTCAAACCGTTTGCTGACCGCCTGGGGCTCGACGATGTCGTCGCTACCCGCTACAGCGTGGCTCACGACGGCACCTACGACGGCACGCTCGACGGCCCGTTCGTGTGGTCGGCGGGCAAACTTGCAGCGATCACAGAGTGGGCTGACCGTCACGCCATCGAACTTCTCGACAGCTACGCGTATTCCGACAGTTTCTACGACACACCCATGCTGTCGGCGGTCGGCAATCCAGTGGTGGTCAATCCCGACCCGCGGATGGTGCTCGTTGCGGCAACGCGCCGGTGGCCGACCATCAACCTCGATGTTTCTCCGGGCGTCGTCAAAGTCCCCGTCGTCGGCCTCGAGTTGCAAGAACTCGCTCTTCAACTTGCTCGACCAGCGGCCTACCCATACGCCCGATTTGATATCGCTGGCATCGAAAACATCCCGAGCGAAGGCCCGGCCATCTTGTGCGCCAACCACCGCAGCTATTTTGATTCGGCGGCAATCTCGATTGCTGTCGGTAAAAGTCGTCGTTCAGCGCGCTTCTTGGGCAAGAAAGAGGTGTTCGATGCTCCGTTCCTCGGCCAGATTGCGGCGGCAATGGGCGGAATCCGGGTTGATCGCGGAACTGGGTCGAACGAGCCGCTACAGGCCGCGGCTGACGCCCTCGGGGGCGGCGAGATGGTTGTCATCATGCCAGAGGGCACGATTCCCCGTGGCCCCGCGTTCTTCCGGAAGCCGAAGGGGCGTTGGGGGGCGGCACGTCTCGCTCAAATGACGGAGGCCACCGTGATCCCCGTTGGCCTGTGGGGTACCGAGAAAGTGTGGCCTCGGTCAAGTCGCATGCCGAATGTACTCAACTTGACTGACCCACCGACGGTGCGGGTCCGAGTCGGCGAGCCCGTCGATCTGAAGGGCAGGTCGCTCGAGGCCGACACGAAGAGGATCATGAACGCTATTGTCGCACTGCTTCCCGACGAGGCCCGGCGGCGGCGAACTCCGACAGCCGAAGAGATCGCGATGACCTATCCTCCCGGCTACAGCGGTGATCCCGAGAACGAAGCTGAGCGTCGCCCTGGATCAGACTGAGGACAATTTGCATCCCGACTGTGAGCTGTGTGAAGCAGCGCCACTGACCGAATGGTTCTTCGACGACGACCTGTGCTGGATCGCGGAATGCGAAATGTGCGCGGTGCCGATGGTTGTCTGGCGTTGTCATGAACCAGATCCGTCGAGCGAGATCCGCGCCCGACTACATGCGAATCTCGCCGCTGTCGTCGACGAGCATTTCGGCTACGAACTCTGGATCGACGACAACATGCGCTCGATTCCGACTCACTACCACGCTCATGCTCGCCCTCGTGGCGCGTTCTACGGTCACGGGTTACGCCGCCGAGAAACAAATCCGAACCCATCCACCGAAGGAGTCATTGATGACTGACCTGCCCCTCCCCGCCGATCTGCTTCCGCATCGACCACCGTTCCTGCTTGTCGATGAGCTGACTTCGATCGTGCCTGGTGTGTCAGCTTCCGGAGTGTGGCGACTCACGGGCGACGAGTACTTCTTCGCTGGTCATTTTCCCGGCAGGCCGACACTCCCCGGGGTGCTGATGTGCGAGGCAATCGCGCAAGTTGGCGCTGCTGCCGTGCTGTCAGATGAGAAGTTTGCGGGGAAATTGCCGCTGTTCGGCGGAATGGACAAGGCGCGGTTCCGTCGCCAAGTCGTTCCCGGCGACGAGTTGATCCTCGAAGTCGAGCTGGGTCGTATGTCAGCTCGGGCCGGAAAGGGCACGGGAACAGCGCGAGTCGGCGATGAGATCGCGTGCGAATGCGGCCTGCTCTTCGTCCTCGCCGACACCTAGGACCGGCGGAACTCCCGACCAACCCCAGTATTTTGCGGAAATCGCGCGCTCAGAGTTCAATTTCCGCAAGATTTTCGAAGGGGGAGTCTTGGAGGGGCGCGTTTGGAGAATCGGAGAGGTCAGGTGGCGGGGGCGATTATGACGCTGCCGTTGTGTCCACCGAAGCCGAAGTTGTTGGAGATCGCGGGGCCAGGCGTCCACTCGCGGGGGCTTCCCGTCACCAGGTCAATCTCCATATCATCGCCGAGCGTCGTCGTATTCGCAGTAGGCGGGATCAGACTGTGCTCTATCGAGAGCAGAACGGCTGTCGCCTCGAGCGCGCCGGCCGCACCAAGTGCGTGGCCCGTAACACCCTTCGTCGACACAACGGGAACGGCGTTCGCGCCGAAGACCTCAGTGATGGCATCGGCCTCGGCCGCATCATTGAGCGGCGTCGAAGTGCCATGAGCATTGACCTGCTTGATATCGGACGCGGTGATGCCAGCGTCGGCGATGGCGAGATTCATGCATGCAATAGCGCCGACTCCGCCGGGGGAGGGGGCGGTGATGTGATGAGCATCGGCGTTGCTCGCACTGCCAAGAATCTCCCCGAGGATGTTGGCACCCCGGTCTACAGCGTGCGACCACTCTTCGAGGACCAACACCCCTGCACCTTCGCCCATCACGAACCCGTCGCGCTCGGCATCGAACGGTCGGCTGATACCCGTATTCGTGAGTGCGGTCATGTTGCGGAACCCGGCCAGCGCAGTGACGGTCGAAGCCGACTCGGCGCCACCTGTTGCAGCTGCATCGATAACGCCCCACATGATGAGGCGGGCGGCGTAGCTGATCGAGTGGGTGCTCGCCGCGCAAGCGGTGACTATGGTCTCGTTCGGGCCCTGTAGGCCATAACGCATTGAGATTGACGCACCAGGCGCGTTGGCCATCATCATCGGTACGAGGAAGGGGGAGACGCGCCGTTCACCCTTCTCGACTCGCACGATTACCTGCTCTTCAAGAGTGTGGAGACCGCCGACACCGCTCGCGAAGATGGTCCCGAATCGATCTGAGGGGACGCCGATCGCGTCGAAGCCCCCCGCACTGTCGAAAGCTTCACCAGCTGCCGCGAGCGCGAATTGTTGTACTCGGTCCGCGCGGCGTGCCTGCTTGGGATTATCGAAATATGGGGATGGATCCCAATCGTCGATCTCTTTGGCCCGCCCATCGGTAATGCCAGGCCCGAGAAGACCTGCCCAATAATCGTCAACACCGATTCCGGCTGGCGCTACGACACCGAGGCCGGTGACAGCGACCCGACGGTCGCCGCCGCTCACAGCTTTGCGACGACTATGTCGTACGCCTGCTGAACAGTTTCGACGCCCTCGAGTTCTTCTTCAGGCACGGCTACGTCGAACTCTTCTTCGAGGGCCATGACGAGCTCGACGAGGTCGAGGCTGTCGGCGTCGAGATCGTCACCGAAGTTGGCGTCGAGAACGACGGCGCTCTCTTCGACTGAAAGTACTTCGACGGCGCACTTACGGAAGCGTGCAAACGTTTCTTGGTCCACGGTTTTCTCCTTGTTTCTGGGTTGAGAGTGTAGGCATGTTCGATGCGACAAGCTTGTTATCGAAGCTATAGGCGTCGAAAAATCAGTGACCCATGCCCAAGCCGCCATCCACGGGGATGACCGCACCTGTGATGTAGGCCGCATCTGGTGACGCGAGGAATGCTACGACTCCGGCGATTTCTTCGGGCTCTGCCATTCGTTGCAAGGGCACCATATTGGTCAGGTCAGCCAGGCGATCGTCACTGAGCGCAGCAGTCATGTCAGTTGCAACCGGTCCGGGTGCGACCACGTTGACGGTGATTGAGCGGGAGCCGAGCTCGCGGGCCAGGGATCTGGCAAATCCGACAAGCCCCGCCTTCGATGCTGCGTAGTTCGCCTGGCCGGCTGAACCGAGCAGGCCTACGACGGAGGAGATGAGCACGATCCGACCGGAACGCGCCTTGAGCATGCCACGCGCGGCGCGCTTCGAGACTCGATAAGCGGCAGTCAAGTTGGCGTCGAGCACAGAAGTGAAGTCGTCCTCGGTCATCCGTAGGAGCAATCCGTCTTTGGCCATGCCAGCGTTCGAGATGAGCACTTCGACGGGCCCTCCAAAGTGTTCCTCGACGGCCGAGAATGCGGCGTCGACCTCGTCTCCCGAGGTGACATCGCACTTCACGCCGAACAATCCCTCTGGTGGTGGCGACGAGTTATAGGTCACAGCAACTCTGTCACCCTGGTCGGCTAGGCGTCGAGCGCAGGCCAGGCCGATTCCGCGTGACCCACCCGTAACCAAGACAATGCGGCCAGTTTCTTCGGTCATTCCTGCTCTCCCGTGGTCGAATGACACGAATGGGGTCTGACCCCTTTCGTGTCATTCGGTTTGGTGGCCCAGCGCACGACGGCGCTGGCCGCAGTCATGCCAGCTCCGAACCCGACGAACAGTACGAGGTCGCCGTCGTCGGCCTTTCCTTGATCGAGCGCATCCGCCAGCGCAAGAGGGACCGATGCTGATGATGTGTTGCCTGTGCGGTCGAGCACTGTCGACACACGATCCATCTCGATCCCGAGCCGGGAACACGAGGCGGTGATGATCCTGATGTTGGCCTGATGAGGGACCACAAGCGCGATGTCGTCAGCGACGACGCCGGCGTGTTCCATTGACCGCGTCGCGGAGTCGACCATGATGCGAACTGCTCGGCGGAAGACCTCCTTGCCTTCCATCTCGAGGTTCCCGCCCAATTCGCAGTACAGAGCACCTTCCGCGCTGCCGTCAGAATCGAGGTCCCACCCGAGCATTTCGCCTGGGCCATCGACAGCTTCGAGCACAGTTGCACCCGACCCGTCGGCAAACAAGATTGCGGTATTCCGGTCGGTCCAGTCGGTGATCCGCGCCAGCGTGTCGGTTCCGATGAGGAGAACCTTGTCGGCACCCATGGCGATTAAGCCGTGTGCTGTGATCAGCCCGTACACCCAACCGGAGCAAGCGGCATTGACGTCGTAGGCGCCGCATGTCAGGCCGAGCAGGTTCTGAACAGTTGCCGACGTCGCCGGAACTGCTCGGTCAGGGGTTGTCGTAGCAAGAATCAGTGCATCGATATCGCTCGGATCGAGCCCTGCCATCTCGAGTGCCTTGCGACCGGATTCGACCGAGAGTTCAGTTGTCGTTCCACCGACGTGACGCTCGCGGATTCCAGTCCGCTCGACGATCCACTCGTCGCTCGTGTCGAACATTGTTTCGAGGTCGGCGTTGGTGAGCGTCTTCTCGGGGAGGGCGGTGCCCCAGCCCGTGATGATTGCTCCGCGGGCTCCTTGCGGTACGGATGGCATGGTTTGCTCCCTTCGAATCGTTGGCGGCGTGGTTGAGCGTTCGTCAGTCCGTTCGCAACCAGGCGATCGGTTGGCGCGCGCTCACACGCTCGGTGTCGACGGCTATGTAGCTCTGCAGAATTCCGGCAAAAGACGAACGCACCTCATGTTCGCCAACGTGACCCAGGACCGTACCGACGTCGTGGCGTCGCTGCACCAACCCATTCGAGGAGCTTGTCGAGATCTTCCGGAGTCGACACGGAGATTGTTCGGCAATCGTCGAGAGTGCGCTTGGCCATGCCCGTGAGCACGGCACCTGGGCCCAACTCAGCCAGATCGGTTACGCCGGAATCGGCGAGTGTGAGAAGGCACTGCTTCCACCGGACTGGGCTTGACAGTTGAGCGGAGAGCAGGCTTGCCCAAACGTCGCCTTGGTCGTGCGGGAGAGCGTCGACGTTCGACACAACAGGTACGTCGGTATCGCGTGGGTCGGCATCGGCCAGCGCGACGCGAAGGCGGTCGCGCGCTCCGGCCATGAACGGTGTGTGGAACGCACCCGAGACGCGCAGTGGCAAAACCTTCCTGGCCCCGAGATCTTTTGCCTGGATCGTCGCTGCGTCAACACCATCGGGCGAACCGGCGATGACCACCTGGCCAGGTGCGTTGAAGTTGGCGACCCACACCTCGGAGTCGGCGCGGCGGCAAGCGATGTCGACTTGATCGTCGTCTAGCCCGAGAACGGCCGCCATAGTGCCTGGTTGGGCGAGCCCGGCATCGTGCATTGCCTCACTGCGCGCCGCCACCAACCGCACCCCGTCATCAAAGCCGAGTGCCCCCGTCGCAGTGAGGGCTGTGTACTCGCCAAGGCTGTGGCCGGCGCAGAAGCTTGGCTCGATTCCGAGACGCTCCACAGCGTCGAGGACCATGAGGCTCGACACGAACGTGGTGAGCTGAGCATTGCGGGTGTCTTTGAGTTCGTCAACGTCGGCGTCGCAGAGAAGTGCTCCCACATCGCGGCCGGCGATGTCGCTCGCCTCGTCGATCAGTTCCCAGCTTTCGTGATCGCGCCATGGAAGGCCCATGCCAGGTCGTTGCGACCCCTGGCCAGGGAAAGTGAAAGCGAGCATTGTCGGCAGGCTAGACCCCGCTAGGACGACTTGCCGCGCTACCGCGCGGTAAGTCGCTACACGCCCGCGGTCAGTCGTCGTGAGTATTTCGGCGACGGACGACTAGCCTCAACGATCCACCAGCCCCGGTAGCCCAATTGGCAGAGGCAACGGCCTCAAAATCCGTCAAGTGTCGGTTCGAGTCCGACCCGGGGCACAACGTCCGACCGTCATCCGTGATGTTCCATTCATGATGGCGGTGCGCGGGACTGCCATGCTTCTGTGATGGATCCTGTCATTGCTCGAAAAACTTGGCGCACCCTCGAGCCTTACCACGGTGCGATCTACTTCGTTCCCGAGGCCGCGGAGGAGTACCGAGCCGTCGGTGTTGACGATCGCATGAGCGGCTACTTCGCGTCGCGATCTGCGGCAATGGGGCCGGTTCCAGCCTCGGTGGTGATTGCGACTTTCTTCAACTTCGACCCTGGCCTCGTCAGGCGAAGCATGGACGGCATCTGGGACACGGTGACACCCCAGGCCATGATCGATGCGAGGCTCGGTGCCGCTGATCGAATGATCCGCCGGATCGCGCCGGACAGCATCGGCAGTCCTGACATCGTCGAGGCGGCTGGTCTGGCCCGCAAGGCGGCGATGGTCGCTTGCATGCGCACCGAGGGGCGCCCATTGTTTGCCGGCCACGCGTCGCTGTCGTGGCCGGAGGAGCCCCACCTGGTGTTGTGGCACGCACAGGCGTTGTTACGTGAATACCGTGGCGACGGCCATATTGCGGCACTCACTGTCGAGGGGCTCTCGGGTTGTGAATCCTTGGTGACGCATGCGGCGGCGGGCGATGTCACTGCTGGGGTGCTGCAGGCGACCCGCCAGAGGACCGGCGACGACTGGTTGGCAGCCGAAGAACGTCTGCGCTCGATTGGTTGGCTGGATCCTGACTACGGCCTGACCGATCTCGGCGCCGAGCGGCGGGCGTGGATCGAGCAGCGGACCGACGAACTCGCCTCGGCCCCCTACGACGCGATTGGCGTTGAAGGATGCGCTCGTCTGCGCTCCATCGTCCGGCCGATCAGCAAGATGATGCTGACCACGTTTCCCTGAGTGAGTCTGATCGCTTCGGCACCGTTGCTATCTGTGGCCTAATCATGCATCGGCACGCGAAATTCGAAGCGCGCCACGAACTACGATTTGTGACCTATGGGTTCGTGGCTCGTTGAACGTCGACTGACGCAGGTATCTGCGCGGATACGGTCGCTTCGCGACGAGCTGTCGGTCATCGACGAGCAGCTCGACCACCTGGGTGATGATGCCGATGACCAGGAGATACGCGCCCTCGTATCGGAAACCGCTGGCGCCTCATTCGAGGCCCGCGATGCGCGTCGCCACGTCGATGTGATGGCCAAACACCGATCCCACGTGGTGGAAGAGATCGCATCACTCGAGCAACGTCAGGACGAGTTGCTGGACCGAATGTGACAGCCACCGAGTGTCTTCGTCCGACTATTCAGCCGAGTCAGGTTGGCCACGACCTCGACGACCAATGAGATCTGCGTTACGGACGATCGGCGTTTCGGCCATTGCTATCGCGATGATCGGAAGCTGGCTATGGGCCAACGGTGACGGCATAGATGAGCAGCGTGGAACGCAGATTCGTTCCCCTGCAGTCAGTATCGGTGATGCCGAATCTCATCCCTGGTCTGTGCTCGGTAACGAGGCTGGCCTGAGCAGGCCGGAATTTCCTCGACCTCTCATCGCCCAGGACGCTCAAGTGTGCTTCGGCTTTGAACGGCTCGACTTCGGTGCGCCGGTAAGACCCTCGCTCGCAAGATGTGTGGAACGCGAGGCACTTCGCAGTCTTTCCGCAAATCGCATTGCTTCGATCTTCGTCATCAAGGCCGGACTGGACACATGGCACGTGATCGCATCGGGTGCTCCGGTTGACGCGATCGACATCGTTGGCGCTGACAACACGACGGTTTCAGCGGAGCGGATTTTCATCGGCGATGGTGTCGTTGCGATGCGACTCCCGAACGACCTTCGGATCGAATCGGTGTCCTGGACCCTCGGCCGGTCTCGATATCGCTGTGACCCACCTGCTGACGCGGTTCATTCCGGAAATCTCTGCACCTGATCAGGAGATCCGAACGCAGGTCGCCATATCGATGCGGGGCCCAAGTCTCGGGCGCATGAGGTCGAGGAATGTCGTCGCTCGAGCAACGTCAGGACGAGTTGCTGGACCGATTGTGGCAGCCACCTGCTAGATAAGGGGCATGCCTTTGCGCGTCGTGATTGCCGAAGACGAGGCCATTATCAGAATGGACCTGCGTGAAACCCTCGAAGAGGAGGGCTACGAAGTCATCGGTGAAACCGGGCGCGGAGATCAAGCGGTCGAGTTGGTGCGCGGTCTGCAGCCAGATCTGGCCATTCTCGACATAAAGATGCCCGGGATGGACGGCCTCGAAGCGGCACGCATCATCAACGGCGAGAAGATATGCGGCGTGTTGATGTTGACTGCCTTCAGCCAACGAGAGGTCGTCGAGCAAGCTCGTGACGCTGGCGCGCTGGCGTTCCTCGTCAAACCGTTCCAGAAGAGTGATCTGATCCCGGCGATCGAGGTTGCCATGGGCCGATTCCGTGAGCTCCGCACGCTGACTGGCGAGATCGACGCGCTCGGCGAACAGCTCGAATCCAGAAAGGTCATCGAACGCGCCAAAGGCTTCCTGATCGACGAACTGTCGATGAGCGAGACCGACGCGTTCGCGTTCATCCAACGTACGGCGATGAGCGAGCGGACCAGAATGCGCGACGTAGCCGACCGGATACTCGACGGCTCACTCCGCCCGGGTACAGCGTAAGCCCAGCGCATGGGCACCTATCTCGTAGTTGACGGCAACTCGCTGACATACCGGGCGTTCTTTGCCCTGCCGACTGACATGGCAACGGCGAGTGGGCAGGTGACCAACGCAGTATTCGGCTTCACGTCGATGCTGATCAATGTGTTGAAAGACCACGAACCGGACGGCATTCTCGTCGCCTTCGATCGGCCCGAGCCCACGTTCCGGCACGAGGCCGAACCGCTGTACAAGGCGCAGCGCGAGGCGGCTCCTGACATTCTCCGCCAGCAAATGGGTCTCGTGCGCGAGGTCCTCGACGCGATCGGGATCACGTCGATCGACCTTGCCGGGTGGGAGGCCGACGACTTGATTGCCACCGTTGCCGACAAGCTCGTTGCCAACGGCGATTCGGTGATCATCGTGACGGGCGACCGCGACAGCTATCAGCTTGTGAGCGACCCCCATGTCAAGGTGCTGTACAACAAGCGTGGCGTGAGTGACTACGCCTTCTACGACGAGGCCGGCATCGAGGAACGAACCGGGGTTCGACCAGAGCTGTACGTGCAATATGCAGCGCTTCGTGGCGACAAGAGCGACAACTTGCCTGGCGTACCCGGAGTGGGGGAGAAGACGGCGGCCAAGCTGATCAACAACTACGGCGGCCTCGACGGCATCTTCGAACACGTTGACGAGCAGACTCCAAAACTGCGCGCTTCGCTCGCTGAGCACGAGGACAGAGCACGTAAGAACTACGACCTGATGCTTCTGCATCGCGACGCTCCACTTGACGACGTCGATCTGGACGACCTCGCCGTCGCGCCGAACGCTGAAGAGATCAAGCGGCTGTTCGACTTCCTCGAATTTCGTACGCTCGCTGGCCGGCTGAACGAGGCACTCGCCACTATGGGTGGGGCAATCGACCTGGGGCCGACCGATGACCGTCCGGAGCTGGTTGCCGAGGTCGAAGAAGCCGAGTCGGCCGGAGCGGTTCTCGCGGCGCTTACCAAGTTGGAGACGCTCGATATCGCTGCGACCTGGGTTGGTGAGCCAGGCCGAAGTGAACTGAACGGGCTTGCTGTTGTTGTTGACGGAGCAATGGCCGAAGTCTTGTGGATTCCAGCTCACCTGCTGACCGAGGCTGCGGTATGCGCGGCGATTGCTGACAATGCCGACATTCGCGGACACAACGTGAAGCCGTTGATGAGGTCGTTGCTCGATCATGGAGTTGAACTCAGCGGACTTACTCTCGACACCGCGATTGCTGCCTATCTCATCGACCCTGCCGAGGCCCGATACGAACTCCCAGATCTGATCGAGAAATACACCAAGTTCGCGCGTCCATCTGATGACGTAGCAGGAAGTGGGCAACTGGATCTCGATGGTTCGTCCCTCAGCGATGCCGACTTGGCGGGGCGCGATGCCCTAGCGGTGCACATGCTCGCCGAACCGATCATCGCGAGCATGGACGCACAAGGTATGGCCAAGCTGTACGCGACGGTCGAAAACCCGCTTGTTCTCGTGCTCGCGAAAATGGAACACGTCGGAATCGGGGTCGACGTCGACGAACTGCGGAGACTGAGCAAGAAACTTTCAGATGAGGTCCAATCTCTGGGTACCGAACTTCGCGCGGTCGCGGAGCGTGAGGACCTCAACCTGAATTCTCCCAAGCAGTTGCGCGAGATCTTGTACGAAGAACGCGGACTAACGCCGGGTAAGAAGACAAAAACTGGATACTCGACCGATGCCGCGACCTTGGAGAAATTGAAAGACGAATGGCCCGAGTTTCTCGGCCCGCTCATGCGGTACCGAGAGGTCGAGAAGCTGCGCAGTACGTATGGGGAAGGGTTACTCGCCGAGGTCGCCGACGATGGTCGGATTCACGCGACCTTCAATCAAACGGTGGCCCGGACAGGTCGGTTGTCGTCGGATCAACCGAACCTCCACAACATCCCGGTCCGGACCGAAGAGGGTCGGCAATTCCGGCAAGCGTTTGTGCCAGCTACCGGAACGAAACTGCTGGTCGCCGACTACAACCAGATCGAGCTTCGCTGTATTGCTCATCTCGCCCAAGACCCTGGCCTCGTAAGTGCATTCCGAGACGGGCAGGACATACACAACGCCACAGCGGCACAGGTCTTTTCGGTTGAACCTTCAGATGTCACCGTTGAGCAACGTTCGAAGGCAAAGATGGTTTCCTATGGGCTGGCATACGGGATGGAGGCCTACGGGTTGGGTCAGCGCCTGAACATTCCGACAGATGAGGCTGCTGTCATTCTCGAGGCCTATTTCTCGGCCTTTCCGAACGTCAAGGCCTACATGGAGAGCACCGTCGTCGAGGCTCGTGAACGTGGCTATACCGAAACGCTGTTCGGCCGTCGGCGTCCGATCCCCGAGTTGATGAACTCGAATTTCAGAGTTCGTCAGGCCGGTGAGCGCCAGGCGATGAACGCAGGAATCCAAGGACTGGCTGCTGACATCTTCAAGGTCGCGCTGGTGCGGATCGATGAGTCGCTCATGGCAGGTGAATACGACAGCCGAGTTGTGCTCCAGGTGCACGATGAAGTGATTGTCGAGGTGCCAGCACACGAACATGACGAGGTTGGCAACTTGGTGGTCGATCTGATGCGCGGCGCAGCCGACCTCGACGTACCCCTGGAAGTGAACGTTTCCTGGGGCGTTACCTGGGCCGAGGCCAAGGGGTAAATCCCGTTGGTCGATCGCGATCACTGGTTCGAGGACATTGCCGACCATCTTGGTTCGGCTTACGACAGGTACGCGCACACGAAGGGGACGGTGCAGGAGATCGACCACATCGTCGTGGCACTCGATCTGAAACCGGGGGAGCGAATTCTCGATGTCGGTTGTGGGACCGGCCGTCACTCATTTGAGTTGGCCAGTCGAGGATTCGAGGTCCACGGGATCGACATCAGTGAGCGTTTCATCGAGATCGCCCAAGGTGCCGTAGATTCGCTGGCCACGTTTGAACGCGTCGACGCGAGGGCGATGGAGTTCGAGTCCGAGTTCGACGCGGTCATCTGTCTGTGTCAGGGAGCGTTCGGCATGATGACTGCCGATGGCGAAGACGATGCAGTCGTCGCGGGCATGGCCGGGGCGCTGCAACCCGGCGGAAGGGTCGCCCTCAGTGCATTCAACGCGTACTTTGCGGTCAAGTACCATGATGGAGCGCAGTTCGATGCTGCAACCGGTGTGTCCCACGAGCTGACCGAGATCAGGTCCGAGTCGGGGGATCGACGAACGGTTGACCTGTGGACCGGTTGCTACACGCCCCGCGAGTTACGTCTGCTCATGACATCACATGGTTTAGCCGTCGATTCCGTCAGTAGCGTCGAGCCCGGCGCCTACGGATTCGCTCCCGCAACCGTCGAATCCCCCGAATTTCTCGCCATCGCCCACCTCCCAACCCTAAATGTGCCTCAGAACATGCGCTGAGTGAATGAATCCAGGCATTTTTCGGGGTTTTCGTGGGGATGGGTGGACTGCGGCACTACGGGGGGTTTGGGGAGGGCACTGATACGATGGCGGGCCGCGTCACTGCTGGTGGCGCGTCCTATCCATCCATCGAAGATTCGTTTTTGAAAGCAGCCCGTCCCTTGTCCGATACCACTACCACCCCCGAGTCCGCCGCTTCCCCATTTGGAACGTTTGACGACGAGGGCAACTACACCCCCCGCGAGGTCGTATCCGATGACCTCGGCATGTCGTTCGCCGACGCAAT
>JADWMG010000377.1 GCA_015767405.1 Actinomycetota bacterium | reverse complement strand
TCGAGCTGGACTGATTGTCAGCCTCAAGGATCAGGCTGATGCAGTGGGTGAGGCGATCGTAACGCTGGAGCGACTCGTACTGCGCGGCCAGGCCGCTCCGACTGAGGAGAGTGGCGGAGTGACGTGGCATAATGTTCCCACACCGAGTGAAGTACCTCCGGTCCAGTGGGGGATCTGGGATGGCTACCTGATCGTTGGCGTCGGTAAAGGTGAGGCCAACGCTGCTCGCATGCGACTTGCCGGTGAACGCGCCGCCCTGCCAGATTGGCTGGTCAAAGTCCACGATGACATGACCATCGAGCGACGTTCGACCGTAGGGTATCTGAACGTTGCCGAAATCGTTGACGTTGCAGCGCCGCTGCTCGGCGACAAACGCGATCTCCTCACCAAGCTTGGTTTGGACAACGTCAAATCGATCAGTTCAGCCAGTGGTCTCGACCAGACCGCTTGTGTGAGTCGGCTGCAAATCAACATCGACGGCTCACCACAGGGAGTATTTGCTCTCCTTCCGAGTGCGCCTCTATCGCAGAGCGATCTGGCGTCGGTCCCTGGTGACGCTCTAGTGGCGGTTGCCGTGCGGCTCGACATCGCGGAGACACTCGACAAGGTCAACCGGCTTGTGGCCAAGTTCCAGCCCGATGCCCGCGAGGAGTTTGAGGAGGCCCTCTGGAAGGCCGAGACTGAATTGGGGATTGATCTTCGCGCTGACCTCCTCAACACACTGAGCGACGTCTGGTTCGCGTACGTCCCCAAGGGAGACGTGCTTACTTGCTGGCTGAAAGCGACGGCCGTCGTCAAGGTCAAGGACAGCGCGAGGCTGGAGAAAACGATCGAATCGCTGTGTCAACGGGCGCAAATGGAGCTGAACCGTGGTGGAAGACGCGGTGGCGCGGTGATTCGTAAGCAGCGAGTTGCCGGACAGACCATCCGTTTCCTGAGTGTGGCCGAGAACGAGATGCCGTTCGCGCCGGCTTGGTGCCTGACCGACGACGCACTCATCGTTGGGCTCATGCCAGAGGCCGTCAAGGCCCATCTCCAACGCAGCGCGGGGGAGGGCGAGCCCACCGACTCGCTCGATCTTGACGGCCTGTTGAGTGGCCCGAATCGCCCATCTGTTGTCTCGTACGTCGACGTGCAACCACTCTTCCGGGGACTCTACCCTCTGATCCAAATCGGCGCTCGCGTCGTCTGTGGCAGTCTGCAGCGAGAAGGATTTGACATCGACATCTCACTGCTACCATCGTGCGAATCGATTGCCGCACATCTGACACCGGCAGTGAGCACGTGGGCTAGGACGGACACTGGCTTTGTGAGTGTGCGCCGCCAGCCTTTGCCGGGTGGCGGTGATCTGATCTCCTCGGGGCCGATCGCCGTTGCACTCCTTCTCCCGGCGATCCAGTCGGCCCGATACGCGGCACGAGAGACCGTGGACATGAACAATCTCAAGCAACTGGGCCTGGCCTTCCACATGTATTGCGATACTCACAAGCGATTCCCTGCGAATATTTACAGCGAGGACGGTAAGCCGCTGTTGAGCTGGCGCGTGCATCTGCTGCCCTACATCGAAGGCAGCGATCTATACAAGGAGTTCCACCTCGACGAGCCGTGGGACAGTCCGCACAACAAGCAACTTATTCCCAGGATGCCGGTCGTGATGCGATCGCCCACACTCCCGGCTGCACCTGGCACGACGCACTATGTGGCGATTACGGGTGAGCATACGGTCTTTCCCGGCAACAAGAAGATCTCGTTTCGTGACGTAACTGACGGATCGAGCAAGACGCTCCTGTTCGTTCGCGCATCGCCGACGACTGCCTTCGTGTGGAGCAAACCGGAGGATCTGAAATTCGATCCGAAGACGCCCAAGCATGGCCTTGGTGGTCCTGGGACCCGGGTTTTGGCCGCGTTCTGTGACGGCAGTGTTCAGCGACTGGGGCTGGATATGGCAGACGAAACCTTCAAGGCCCTGGTCACGCGGGATGGTGGTGAGAATGTTGATCGCGACCAGATACGGGGCCGCCGCTGAGGCGAATCCCTTCGCAACACCGAGGGCATCCTGTACATGACGCAGGCGAACTTCGACGCCTTCAACACTGCTGGCGGTGAGTTGTTAGCCGACTGGAACGCCGAGCCAGGCCACCACGTCGACTTCCTCCAGGTCGGCGACGTGAACCACGACACTGAAGTCAACGGTCTGGACGTCGACC